>NZ_JBIUVK010000075.1:0-17789 GCF_044742865.1 Pseudomonas sp. NPDC087814
GTAACCCGGCAGGACGCCGGGTTAGCCGTCCTGGGCCAAGGATGGCCCATGACGGCGGCCCACGGTCCAAAGCCGGAGTGAGGGCACTCCGAGCCACAGCGAGGAGCCGAGTGGTGGGGCAAGAGCGTTTTGCTTACTTTTGCGCTGTTCAAAAGTGAGCCGCTGTAAGAGCGGAACCATAGGCGGCCGTTACCGCAGCAACGGATATGCACCCCCCCACCATTTACGACCCATCCAAACCAAAAGCGACCCCCTCCGTTGACGCCCCACCCCAAACCCCTATTAAGTACTATTAATCCGCATTAATAGGATCAATCAAACACCATGCTAAGCCGCCCGCTGCGCCGCAAACGCCAGAAGCTCTCCGACGTGATCGTCGAGTCGGTCAAACGCTCCATCGTCACCGACGCCCTGAAGCCCGGCGACCGCTTGCCCACCGAACGCGAACTGATGGAAAGCTTCCAGTGCTCCAAAGGCTCCGCCCGCGAAGCCCTCAAGGCGCTGGAAGTCGAAGGCCTGGTCAACACCCGCACCGGCCCGAGCGGCGGCGCCTATCTCAACCAGGCCGGCACCGAACCCGCCAGCCGCGCCCTGCGCAACTACCTGCACTTCCAGCACCTGGACGGCCAACAGGTCTACCAGCTGCGCAAAGTCATCGAAGTCGAACTCGCCGTCTCGGTCCTGGGCCGCCTGAGCGAAGACGACTACCGCGCCCTCCAGGACAACGTCGATTTCTGCAGCGCCCCCGAAGACAGCGAAGCCGGCCAACGCGAACAACGCATCGCCGAACTGGAATTCCACAACCTGCTGGCCAAGGCCTGCCCCAACCCGCTGCTGAGCTTCATGGCGCAATTCCTCAACGACCTGCTGCGTGACCTGGTCGTGCTGAAAAAAGCCTACAAACCCAAGCGCAAGCAATTCGACGCCGCCAACCTCGACTACCACAAACAACTGCTGATCGCCTTCCGGGCCGAAGACGAAGCCACCGTACGCAGCCTGATGCACGAACACATGTGCGACGCCGAACACCACATGACCGCCCTTGAAGGTGAAGTCAGCCCGCACTTTCTGCTGGAGTTCGACCACAACCACTAAGCCGCACCCTCCACCAATAAAAGGCCTGCCCACAGGCCGTGCTCCACCGTATCGCCATTGCCACTCCTGCCAATAACTAATCCAGGGAGTCACCCCATGCAGCGTCGTACGTTGTTGAAAGCCAGTCTCACCGCAGCCGCCGCCCTCAGCCTCCCGCTGAGCGTGCGTTCTGCATTCGCCGCCGAGCCTTTTACCTTTTACGGCCTCAAGTCCATGTCTGGCGCCTTTGCCAGTTATGGCAAATTTGCCGACATGGGTTCACGCCTCGCGGTGGAACAGCATCCCGAGTTACTCGGCCGCCCGCTGGTCTACAAAGTGATCGACACCGAAGGCAACGCCGGCAAGGCCGTGCGTAAAGTCCAGGAAGCGATCCAGCAGGACGGCGCACGCTTTTTCCAGGGCTGTACCCTGTCGTCTTCGGCACTCGCGGTGGCCAAGGAAGTGAGCAAGGCCGGTGGCGTGTTCATGACCCCGGTGGGCGCCGATGAAGTCACCGGCAAGGACTGCAACAGCGCCACGTTCCGCTGGTCGGTGCCGACCTACGGCGCGATCCGCGAGACCCTCGTGCCGCTAATCAAGCTGCTGCCCGACGCCAAGCGCTGGTACACCATCACCCCGCAATACGTGTTCGGCGAAGCCCTGCTCGAAGGCGCCAAATCGGTGCTGGCCGAGCATGGCCTGGAACACGCCGGCAACAGCTACCACTCGCTGCAGGAGCAGGAGTTCTCCGGCTACCTGACCAATGCCATCGCCGCCAAACCCGACGTGCTGGTGCTGCTGAACTTCGGCAGCCAGTCGTCCAACACTCTGCGTCAGGCGGTGAACTTCGGTATCAAGGAGCGCATGAAAGTGTTGCTGGTGTGGTCCGCCGGCCTCGACCAGTTCCAGGAGCTGGGCAGTGACGTACTGGAAGGTGTGTACCTCGGCGCTCAGTACTGGCATCAGGTCGACACCCCGCTCAACCGTGACCTGGTGAAACTCACCAAGGCCAAATACGGCATCAACCCCACCTACCCGCTGGCCGCCGACTACATCAGCACCAAGGTCATGCTCGAAACCATCATCTCCACCGGCAGTTTCGACGGGCCGACCGTGGCCAAAGCCATGCAGGGCCTGAGCTACGAAGGCCCCACCGGCAAGGAGTCGATCCGCGCCGGCGACCATCAGGTGATCAAGGACTACTACCTGCTGGTGGGCAAGGCCGCAGGCGACATGGCCGACAAGGACGATCTGGCCAAGGTGCTCAGCTCCGGCCAGTCGTTCCCGCCGGTGGAAGCCACGGGCTGCGTGCTCGGCTGATCCGCTGAAAATCTACTGGTGACACAGCGCAGGGCCGCTCATGCGGCCACCTGCCGAGGGTTCCTGCATGCTTAATCTTTACCTGTTCCAGATTCTCAACGGCCTGGGCCTTGGGATGATCTACTTCCTGATCGCGGTCGGCTTGACGATCATTTTCGGCCTGCTGAACTTCGTCAACTTCGCCCACGGTGCGTTCTTTTTGCTGGGCGCCTACATCTGCTACACCGCCGTCAGCCTCACCGGCAGCTTCTGGCTGGCACTGCTGATCGCGCCGCTGGTGGTGGCCGCGCTGGCCTGGGTGATCGAGCGATTATTGATCCAGCGGATTTATCACTTGCCGCACATGTTCCAGATTCTGGTGACCCTGGGGATTGCCCTGATCATCCAGGAAGCCAGCGTGATGATCTGGGGCCCGGTGGGCAAGAGCGTCGCCGTACCGGAATTGCTGCGCGGGGTGCTGGTGGTGGGCGATTTTGTCTACCCCTACTACCGCCTGTTCCTGATCGTGTTCTCCGGCCTCGTCGGCCTGGGCCTGTGGCTGTTGCTGGAACGCACGCGCTTCGGCGCCCTGGTGCGGGCCGGCAGTGAAAGCACGGAAACCGTGTCCCTGCTGGGCACCAACATTTTCCGCCTGTTCTCCATGACCTTCGCCCTCGGCGTGGCCCTCGCCGGTGTGGCCGGTGTGCTGTTCGCCCCGTTGCGCGGCGCCCAGCCCTTTGTCGGCCCGGAAATCCTCGGCGTGGCGTTCGTGGTGGTGGTGATTGGCGGCATGGGTTCCTTCAGCGGCGCACTGGTGGGCGGCCTGTTGGTCGGCGTGGTGCAAAGCCTGATGACCACACTCTGGCCCCAGGGCGCGAGCCTGATGATCTACGGCGCAATGGCCGTGGTGATCCTGGTGCGTCCTTACGGCCTGTTCGGGAGAGCCTGACATGAGCGAGAAAAATCCCCTGCCATTCGCCAAGACCCAGTCGCGCTACATGCTGCTGTTGGTGCTCGTGGTGTTGATCGGCCTGCCGTTGATTCTGCCCTCGGCGACCCTGGCCACCGAGATCCTGATCTTTGCCATGGCCGCCCTCGCCTGCAACCTGCTGCTGGGTTACACCGGGCTGCTGTCGTTCGGCCAAGGCATCTTCTTCGGGGCCGGCGCCTACTGCGCGGCGCTGTTGATGATTCACCTGCAACTGGGGCTGTTCAGCGCACTGCTGGGTGCCGCCGTCGCCGGTGGTTTCCTGGCTTTCCTGGTGGGCGCCCTGGCGATCCGTCGCACCGGCATTTACTTCGTGATGCTGACCCTGGCCTTCAGCCAGATGGCCTACTTCGTCGCCTACACCCTGAGCGACTGGACCGGCGGCGACAACGGCCTGCTCAGCGTGCCGCGCCCGGAAATCCGCATCGGTGACACCGTGCTTCTGTCGCTGACCGACGCCCGCGCGTTCTACGGGTTTGTCGCGGTGCTGTTCCTGCTGATCTTCATCGGCGCCCGCCGGGTGATCGCCTCGCCCTTCGGCAGCACGCTGATGGCGATTCGCGAAAACGAAACCCGCGCTTCGGCCATCGGCTATGACACCCGCCACTTCAAGATCCTGGTGTTCGTGTTGTCCGGCGCCGTCACCGGGATTGCCGGGGCGCTGTACGCGATGCTGCTGCACTTTGTGCCGCTGTCGAACATCGACCTGGCGATGTCCGAAAACATCCTGATCATGACCATCGTCGGCGGCACCGGCTCGCTGTTCGGCTCGTTGCTGGGCGCCGGTTCCATCGTGCTGCTGGGGGACTTCCTTTCCGATCTGTGGCCGCGCTGGCTGATGCTGCTGGGGGTGATCCTGATCCTGGTGGTGATCTTCATGCGCGGCGGTTTGTGGGGCGGTCTGTCGACCCTGTTCGACCGTGTGCGCGGCAGCCGCAAGGCCGACGTTGTGAGCAAGGAGAAGCTGTCATGAGCATCCTGCTGGAAACCAAGAACCTGGAACTGGCCTACGGTGCGTTCCACGCGGTGAACGGTGTCAACCTCAAGGTCGAAGCCGGCACCATCCACACCATCATCGGCCCCAATGGCGCGGGCAAGACCAGCCTGTTCCACTGCCTGACCGGCGAACGCCAGGCCACCGCCGGGGCAATTCATTTCGACGGCAAGAACCTGATGCGCAAACCGGCCCACGGCCGCGTCGGCCTGGGCATGGCGCGCTCGTTCCAGCTCACCAGCCTGTTCCAGAACCTCAGCGTGCGCGAAAACCTGCGCCTGGCCGCCCAGGGTCGCGACGGCGCCCGCGCCCTGAACTTCTGGCGCCGGGTCGACAGCAAGCGCGAACACCTGGAAATGGCCGACCAGGTGTTGGAACGCCTGCAACTCACCGCCCGCGCCGACACCCTGGCCGGCGAGTTGTCCCACGGCCAGCAGCGGGTGCTGGAAGTCGGCATGTCGATCTGCTCCAGACCCAAGCTGCTGATGCTCGACGAACCCACCTCGGGCATGGGCATCGACGACATCCCGATCATGACCCAACTGATCAGCGACCTCGGCCGCGACCATACCGTGCTGCTGATCGAGCACAACATGAGCATCGTCATGTCCATCAGCCAACGCATCACCGTGATGAGCCACGGCCAGATCCTGGTGGAAGGCACACCGGAATTCGTGCGCGCCGACGAGCGCGTGCGCACCGCCTACCTGGGAGAAGCCGCCTGATGCTGACCGTCGACAATATCCATTCCTACTACGACAAGAGCCACGTCCTTGAAGGCGTGTCCCTGACCGTCAACCCTGGCGAACTGGTGACCCTGCTGGGGCGCAACGGCGCCGGCAAGACCACCACCCTGCGCAGCATCCTCGGGATCATCTGCCCGCGCCAGGGCCAGATTCACTTCAACGGCCAGCCGCTGGTGGGGCAGAAAATCTTCGAAATCGCCCGCCAGGGCCTGGCGCTGGTGCCGGAGAACCGCGGGATTTTCCGCCTGCTCACGGTGGAGGAAAACCTGCGCATTGCCGTGCGCAAGACCAGCCGCTGGCAGATGGAAGACGTGTACGGCATGTTCCCGCGCCTCAGGGAGCGCCGCAAAAACGCCGGCCACGCGCTGTCCGGCGGTGAGCAACAGATGCTCGCCATCGCCCGCGCGCTGCTCAACGATCCCAAGCTGCTGATCCTCGATGAGCCCACCGAAGGCCTCGCGCCGGTGATCGTCGACGAGCTGGTGAAGATCCTGCGCAAGGTCAAGGAAGACGGCCTGCCGGTGCTGCTGGTGGAACAGAACCTGATGGTCTGCGACAAGCTCGCCGACCGCCATTACGTCCTCGAACAGGGCCGCGTGGTGTACGAAGGCAGTGCCGAAGCCTTCCGCGCCGACCCGACGATCAAGAACCGTTACCTGGCCCTGAGTGCCTGACCGGAGACTGCTGATGAATAGTTTTGCGCAACCGCTCCAGAGCAACGCCCCGCTGATCAACCGCGAGCGCCTGTGGCAATCGCTGATGGACCTCGCCCGCCTCGGCGCCACACCCAAGGGCGGCGTGTGCCGCCTGGCCCTTACCGACCTCGACCGCCAGGCCCGCGACCTGTTCGTGCAATGGTGCGAAGCCGCCGGGTGCAGCGTCAGCGTCGACGCCATCGGCAATATCTTTGCCCGCCGTGCGGGGCGTAATCCGGCACTGGCGCCGGTGATGACCGGCAGCCATATCGACACCCAGCCTACCGGCGGCAAGTTCGACGGTTGCTACGGCGTGATGGCTGGCCTGGAGGTGATCCGTACCCTCAATGATTTGAACATCGAGACCGAAGCGCCAATTGAAGTAGTGGTGTGGACCAACGAAGAAGGCTCGCGATTCCCGCCGTGCATGATGGGCTCCGGGGTGTTCGCCGGTAAGTTCGACCTGCAGGAAACCCTCGACAAGCAGGACGAGCAAGGGCTGTCGGTGGGCGCCGAATTGCAGCGCATCGGCTACGCCGGCTCCCGCGCCGTGCTGGGCCATCCGGTGGGGGCCTATTTCGAGGCGCATATCGAACAGGGCCCGGTGCTGGAAGACCAGGCCACCACCATCGGCGTGGTCATGGGCTGCCTCGGCCAGAAGTGGTTTGACCTGACCCTCACCGGCGTCGAAGCCCATGCCGGCCCGACGCCGATGCACCTGCGCAAGGACGCCCTGGTAGGCGCGGCGCAAGTGGTCAGCGCGGTGAATCGCATCGCCCACGAACAACAACCCCACGCCTGCGGCACCGTCGGTTGCCTGAGCCTGCATCCCGGCTCGCGCAACGTGATTCCCGGCCAGGTGCACATGACCATCGACCTGCGCCACCTGCACGCCGACAAGCTGCAAGCGATGGTCGACGAAGTGCGCCAGGTGATCGAAGCCACCGCCGAGCAACACGGCTTGAGCTTTGAGCTGACACCCACTGCCGACTTCCCGCCGCTGGATTTCAACCCTGCCTGTGTCAACGCCGTGCGTGATGGCGCGAGCAGCCTGGGCCTGAGCCATATGGACATCGTCAGCGGCGCCGGGCATGACGCGATCTTCGTCGCCGAACTGGGCCCGGCCGGAATGATCTTTGTGCCGTGCGAAGGCGGCATCAGCCATAACGAAATCGAGAACGCCGCGCCGGATGACCTGGCGGCGGGCTGCGCGGTGTTGCTGCGGGCCATGGTCAACGCGGCGCAAGGTAAAGCGGCATGACGGATATCGCCAACCTGACCGCAGTTGAGCTGCTGGCCCGCTATCGGGATAAAAGCCTGTCGCCAGTGGAGGTCACCGAAGACGCATTGCTGCGGATCGAACGCTACAACCCGGCGGTCAACGCCTACTGCCACGTCGACCCGGAAGGCGCCTTGAAGGCGGCGCGGGATTCGGAACAGCGCTGGCTCAAGGGCCAGCCGTGCGGGGCCCTGGACGGTGTGCCCTCCTCCATCAAGGACCTGACGCAGACCATCGGCATGCCGACGCGCAAGGGTTCGCGTACCACATCCGCCGAGGGTCGATGGGATGTGGATGCGCCCTTCTCGGCCTTCATGCGCAAGGCCGGCGCGGTATTGCTGGGCAAGACCACCACACCGGAATTCGGCTGGAAAGGCGTCACCGATAACCCGCTGTATGGCATTACCCGCAACCCGTGGGACACGCGCATGACGGCGGGCGGTTCGTCCGGTGGTGCCGGTGCGGCGGCGGCCTTGAACCTCGGCGTGCTGCACCAGGGCAGCGATGCCGGCGGCTCGATCCGGATCCCCTGTGCCTTCACCGGCACCTTCGGCATCAAGCCGACCTTCGGTTATGTGCCGCAATGGCCGGCCAGTTCGATGACGATTCTGTCGCACCTGGGGCCGATGACCCGCACCGTGGAAGACTCGGTGCTGATGCTGCAAACCATCGCCCAGCCGGATGCGCGGGATGGTTTGATCGGCGCGCCCCGGACCACGCCATGGTTGCACGCCGGGGCTGATTTGAAGGGGCTGCGTATCGCCTATAGCCCGAACTTCGGTTATGTCGACGTGGACCCGCAAGTGGCCAGGGTGGTCGCCCAGGCGATAGAAGGCCTGGTGCAGCTGGGCGCGCAGGTTGAACAGATTGATCCGGGGTTCAGTGATCCGCTGGAGGTGTTCAATACTTTATGGTTTGCCGGTGCAGCACGCCTGGCCGGGCCGTTGAGCGATGCCCAGCGGCAATTGATGGACCCGGGGTTGCTGCGCATTGCCCGACTGGGCGAGCAGATCAGCCTCAGCGATTACAGCGCTGCGCTGGAAGCACGGGCAGCGCTCGTGGCGCGCATGGCGGCATTCCATGAGCATTACGATGTGCTGGTTTCGCCGATGATGCCGATCACCGCGTTCGAGGCCGGGCACAATGTGCCGCCGGGTTCGGGACTAGGGGAATGGATGGAGTGGACGCCGTTTACCTATCCCTTCAACCTGACCCAGCAACCGGCGGCGTCGGTGCCGTGCGGGTTGGCGGCCAATGGGTTGCCGGTGGGGCTGCATGTGGTGGGGGCGCGGTTTGCGGATGAGCAGGTGCTGAGAGTTTGCCAGGCGTATGCCAAGGCTTTTCCAACCGAGCACCTGCAAGCCCCCAAAACCCCTACTTGAAATGCAATCAAACTGTGGGAGCGGGCTTGCTCGCGAAGGCGGTGTGTCAGTCACCGGATATCTTGACTGACACACCGCCTTCGCGAGCAAGCCCGCTCCCACATTTTTGTCCGTATTCCAATCATCAGCCCCTACAATGCCTCCTATCATCCAAGGGGGTTTCATGGACATCGAACTGGCACGCACCTTCCTCGAAATCACCCGCTGCGGCAGCCTCGCCGCGGCGGCCGAGAAACTGCACGTCACCCAGACGGCAATCACCGCCCGGGTCAAAAACCTCGAAAGCCAGCTCAACAGTACCCTATTCGTGCGCAATCGCGCCGGTGCCCGCCTGACCCCGGACGGCGAGGCGTTCGTGGTCTACGCCAACCAGCTTGTCCAGACCTGGGAAGCCGCACGCCGCGACCTGCCATTACCCGATGGCTACCGCAACGTGCTGCACATCGGTGGCGAAGTCAGCCTGTGCAACCCGCTGATGCTCGGCTGGGCCCAGGCCTTGCGGGAACACATTCCCGGCCATGCCCTGCGCACCGAGATTCGCGAAGGCGAGTACTTGTTGCGCCAGCTGGAACTGGGGGTGCTGGACGCCGCGCTGGTGTTCCAGCCGCAATACTGGCCGGGGTTGCAGGTGGAGCAGGTGCTGGAAGAAAAACTGATCCTGGTGCAACTGGCCGCCCGGCCCGAGCCCTACGTGTATATCGACTGGGGCCAGGGCTTTCGCCAGCAGCACGACGCCGCACTGCCGGACAAGGCCCGCGCAGCCCTGAGTTTCAATCTGGGGCCACTGGCGTTGCAGTACATCCTGGAAAACGGCGGTGCCGGGTATTTCCGCACGCGGGTCGTACAGAGCTACCTCGACAGCGGTGTGATGGAACGGGTGCCCAAGGCGCCGGAGTTCAGCTTCCCGACGTACCTGGTGTATTCCCGCGAGCGCGACTCGGCGGTTTTGCAGCAGGCACTGGCCTTGCTGCGGGCGGTGGTGGAGGCGGAAAAGGATTGGTCGCAGCGCTGGGATCCGGTGATTTGAAGCCGTGCCCATGGTAGCCTCAGGTTGTTTTCTCCTGGTTCCCCCCTGCCGATGAACAAGAAAAAGTCCGTCACCATCAGCGACATCGCCAAACGGGTCAACATGACCACCATCACGGTGTCCCGGGCGCTGAGCAAACCCGACCTGGTCAAGCCCGCCACCCTGGCGCGGATTCTCGAAGTGGCGCGGGAGCTGGACTATGTGCCCAACGCCTTTGCCCGCGGGCTCAAGCGCAGTGAAAGCCTGATCATCGGCGTGATCACCGCTTCGGTCGACAACCCCTTCTACAGCGAGATGATCAAGGCGATTTCCCGCGAGGCGAAAAAGCACGGCTACACCATCATGCTGGTGGACACCGACGAACTGGAAGAACTGGAAAGCAAGGCAGTCGACACGCTGCTGGGCTACCGCGTGGCGGGGATCATCCTGTCGCCGGTCTCCGACGAGCCCAGCTACCAGCCGGACTATCTGGAGCGCCTGGGTAACGGCAAGACGCCGGTGGTGCTGCTCGATCGCACGATCCACGACAGCCCGTTCAGCCGCGTGGTGCTGGACAACTATCACAGCGGCATCGAGGCGGCGCAGTACCTGGTGCGGCAAACCCCGAACCTCAAGCGCCTGCTGGTGCTGACCGGGCCCGAGCATTCGCGCATCACCATGGAACGCCTCAAGGGCCTGAAAGAAGTGCTGGCCGAGCATCCTCAGGTGCACGTTGAAGTGTGTGCCGGCGACTACACGCTGATGCCCTCCTACCTGCACACCCTCGACTATCTGGCCGAGCACTCGGCGCCGGACGCGATCATGGGCTTCAACCAGTTGATCACCCTGGGCGCGCTGCGTGCGCTGCGCATGCACAACATCCCCCACGACAGCCTGACCATCTGCGGCATCGACCGCCTGCCCTTTGCCGATATCTTCGGCGTGCCGATCGCCTGCGTGGCCCACGACGCGTCACTGGCCGGCAGCAGCGCGGTGCGGCTGCTGCTGGACCGTCTCGAAGACCCGCACAAACCGCGGGACAAGGTGGTGATCGCCGGCAAGCTGGAGAACGGCTAGCGGCTGGTGTAGCCGCCGTCGATCGGCAGGCTGACGCCGCTGATCATGCTGGCGGCATCGCTCAGCAGGAACAGCACCGGCAGGGCCACTTCCGCCGTTTCGGCAAATCGCCCCAGGGGAATCGCCGCCAATGCCGGGTCGCGCTTGGCGGGCGCCGACCAGGCCATCTGTGCCATGGGCGTGAGGGTGACGGTGGGGTTGACGCTGTTGACGCGAATCCCGAAGCGGCCCCATTCGGCGCATTGCACGCGGGTGATGGCGTCCAGTGCGGCCTTTGAGGCGCAGTAGCCGAGGTGATCGTCCAGGGCTACCAGTGAGGCCTGGCTTGAGACGTTGACGATGCTGCCGGGAATCTTCGCTTCAATCATCGCCGCAGCGATACGGCTGGCGACCTGGGCCGCGGCGCGGGCGTTGACGTTCATCACCTGGTCGAAGGCTTCGGCGCTGATGGCCGCGGCGGGTTCCAGGCGGGAAATGCCGGCGCAGTTGACCAGTCCATGCATCGGCGGCAGGCCTTGCAGGGCCAGGTCCAGGGCGGCGCTGTTGGCGATGTCCAGGCACAGGGTTTCGCAACCGAGCTGGGCCAGGGCCTGAGCGTCGCGGCCCAGGGCGAAAACCTGGGCGCCGCTGGCGATCAGTTGGAGGGTAATTTCCCGGCCGATGCCGCTGCTGGCGCCGGTGACGAGGATGCGCTGCTTGGTGAAGTCAAAAATAGCGTTCATGGTTCACGATCTCTAAAACGATGGAGATCCCATGTGGGAGCGGGCTTGCTCGCGAATGCGGTGGGTCAGGCAATAAATCCGGCACTGATACACCGTATTCGCGAGCAAGCCCGCTCCCACATTTGGATCAGTGTTCGCTTAATTCAATTGCAAGCTGTGCATCACCGGTTTCAAGGCCGGATACAGCTCCAGATAGCTGGCAAACGCCCGGTCATACACCCCGACATTCCCCGCCTCCGGCTCCGCCCGCAGCTCCAACTGCACCCAACCTTTCTCCATCTGCCGGTCATCCACCAACCCCACCGCATGGGCCGCCAACAACGCCGCGCCCAAGGCCGCCTCCACCTCTTGCACAATGGTGTAGACCGGGAAGTGGGTGATGTCCGCAATAATCTGCATCCACAAATCCGAATGGCTCGCCCCACCCACCACAATCAGCCGTGGATCAAGGGAATGCGCCCCACGGGTGCCCGCTTCGATATTGTGCCGCAGGGCAAAACTCACCCCTTCGAGCACCGCGCGGTACAGGTGGATCCGGCTGTGATACAGGTTCAGCCCGACAAAGCTGCCGCTGGCCCGGTCATCCCACACCGGGCTGCGTTCGCCCATGAGATACGGCAGGAACAACAGCCCTTCGCTGCCCGCCGGGATCTTCGCGGCGCTCTGCTCCAGCAGCCACAAACTGTCCTGGCCAGTCTCTTTCGCCTGCTGCTCCTCCGCCTGGCAGAACTGTTCGCGAAACCAGCTCACCGACGCCCCGGCGGTGATCGCACCACCGAAGATGTACAGGTCCTGATGGCCGTTATAGACGTGGGGCATGCTCACCAGGCCATGGCGCGCATCCACCTGCTGATTGAGATAACCCCAGCACATGCTGGTGCCGATCATCGCCACGTGATTGCCCGGCCGCGTCACCCCGGCCGCCAATGTGGCCATGGCCGCATCCACGCCCCCGGCCAGGATCGGCGTGCCGGCCTGCAAGCCCAGCCGCCGGGCCCATTCCTCCAGCAAACCACCGACCACTTCACCGGAATACAGCAAACGCTCCGGCATCATCGCCAACGGAATCCCAAGCGCCGCCAGCATCTCGGCCGACCAGCCGCGCCGGGCCACATCGTAGACGCCACCGATATTGCCGGCGCTGCTGTGGTCCACCGCCAACTCACCGGTCAGGCACCAGTTGATGTAGCTGTTGGGCGGCAGCAGGTAGCGGGTGTTGGCCCACACCTGCGGCTGGTGCTGCTTGAGCCAGAGCATCTTGGTGAAACCGTAGTAGCTGTCCACCGAGTTGCCGGTGATCGTGAACAGCCGCTCCAGGTCCACATGCTCGCGCACCCACTCCACTTGCTCGCCCGCGCGCCGGTCCATCCAGATCAGGCACGGGTGCAGCGGCGTGATCTGCTCGTCCACAGCAATTCCGGAGCCGCCATACAGGCTGCTGATGCACAGCGCCTTGACCTGCTCTTTCGCCACGCCGGCCTTCGCCATGCACTGGGCGACGCAGGCCTCCACCGCATCCAGCCAGACCTGCGGCCACTGCTCGGCCCAGCGTACTTTCGGGGTATCCACGCGATACCCCTGGCTGTGCTGGGCGATGATCAGGCCGTCCGCATCCACCAGCAACGCCTTGGTGCTTTGCGTACCGATGTCCACACCCATTACGTAGTTCATGTCAGAGCACCGGCTTCAGCAGCACCTTGATCGACTTGGTCGAGTTGGCCAGCTCAAACGCTTCGGCCCAGCTGTCCAGCCCGAAGTCATGGGTCACGATGCCCTTGGACGTCACCAGGCCACGCTCGAACAAGTCGATGGCCACCGGGTAGCAATACGGCCCCAGGTGCGCACCGCGTACGTCCAGCTCCTTGCGGTCGCCGATGATCGACCAGTCGGCGCTGGTCTCGGCGCCAAACACGCTGAACTCGACAAACCGGCCGAGCTTGCGAATCAGATCCAGGCCCTGGGTAACGCCCGCCGGTACGCCGGTGGTTTCGATGTACACGTCGCAGCCGTAGTTGTCGGTCAGGCTATTGATGATCTCCCGGGCGTTATCCCGGGAAGGGTTGATCACTACGTCGGCACCGTACTGCTTCGCCAGTTCCAGGCGCTCGTCGACCATGTCGATCACCACCAGTTTCTTCGGCGTTTTTAGCGCTGCCACCTGCACCATGCACAGGCCCAGGGTGCCGGCACCAGCAATAACCAGCACGTCATCCAGCTGGATCTCACCGCGGTTGACGGTGTGAATCGCGCAGGACATCGGCTCGATCAGCGCCGAATCTTCCAGGGACACCGACTCCGGAATCTTATGCACGATGGCAGTCTTGGGAATACGCATGTACTGGGCCATGCCACCCTCGGCGACTTCACGCTGGAAGCCGAAGATGTTGTGCACCTCGCACATCCAGTACTTGCCGGACTTGCAGAAGCGGCACTTGCCACATGGCACGATCTGCTCGGCGATCACCTTGTCGCCGACCTTCACCTCAAAGTGCTCCTCGGCGCCCTCGCCCGCTTCCACCACGTAGCCAAAGAACTCGTGCCCCGGCACCACCGGGGCCTTGACCCACGGGTTGTCGCCGCCCCAGAACATCGCGGCGCCCGAGTGGCATTTGCAGTCACTGGCGCAGATGCCGCAGGCGGCGATGCGAATCACCAGTTCATTGACCCGCGCCTGGGGTTTGCTGATGCGTTCCAGGCGGTAGTCTTTCGGGCCGTGGCAGACGACGGCTTGCATTTGGTTGTGCTTTTCCATGATGTGCGGACCTTTCTTGAGCATGAGAGAACCCATCGCGGCCACCATGGCCGCGTGGAGATAACCGGTTTACTTGTGGCGCTGACGGCTGATAAAGATCGCCAGCAAAATGATCCCGCCCTTGATCACGCTCTGGACATAGGGCGAGACCCCGAGCATGTTCAAGCCGTTGTTCAACACCCCCAGCAGCATGGCGCCGAGCAAGGTGCCGACGATTACCCCGCGCCCACCGGCAATCGAGGCGCCGCCCAGGACCACCGCGGCAATCGCGTCGAGTTCGAACGACACCCCGGCATTCGGCTGGCCGCTCATCAAGCGTGAGGTCAGCACCAGCCCGGCAATCGCGGCGGTCAAACCGCTGATGCCATACACCAGCAATTTGAAGCGCGCCGCCCGCACGCCGGACAGGCGTACCGCTTCCTCGTTGCCGCCGATCGCGTAGATATAGCGGCCGATGCGGGTGTGTTGCAGCAGCACATAGGCCGCCAAGTACGTCACCAACATGATCAGGATCGGCACCGAAATGCCGAACAGGCTTTCGCGGCCAAAGAAGCCGAACCACTCCGGCAAACCGGAAATCGGATAGCCGTCGGTGTACATCAGGCCGAACCCGCGGGCGATGCCCATGGTCGCCAGGGTGACGATGATCGGCGGCATGTGCAGGTAGGCGACGAACAGGCCATTGCCGATGCCGAACGCCACGCCGACCAGCATCCCGGCGCCAATTGCCAGGCCCGGCGGCAAGCCTGCGACCATCAAGCCGGCGGTCAAGGTGCCGGACAACGCCATCACCGGCCCCACCGACAAATCGATGCCGCCGGTGAGAATCACGCAGGTCATGCCCACCGCGATAATCGCGTTGATCGACACCTGGCGCGCGATGTTCGACAAGTTGTTGGCCGTCAGGAAGTTATCGCTGGCGAAGATCATCACCAACGTCACCACCAGCAGCCCGACAAAGGGATAAAACGCCGGTGAGCGGATCAACCGCGCCAGGTTCAGGCGCAGCCGGCCAGGCCCCACGGCATTAATGGACGTATTCACTTGAGCCCCCTGTTGCATGGCGCATGACCTCTTGAGGATTGACGGCAGACGCTTCCAGTACCTTGACGATGGCGCCCTTGTGGAACACCGCGACGCGGTCGCACATGCCGATGACTTCCGGCAGTTCCGAGGAAATCATGATGATTGCGTAGCCCTGTTCGGTGAGGCTGCGCATCAGTGCGTAGATCTGCGCCTTGGCACCGACGTCGATGCCACGGGTGGGTTCGTCGAACACCAGCACGTCGCAGTGATGGTTGATCCAGCGGGCAATCACGACTTTCTGCTGGTTGCCGCCGCTGAGGTTGAACACCCGGCTCTCGCCGCTGGGGGCCTTGATCGACAGCTGGCGCATCAGCGCTTCAACGCTGGCGCATTCCTTGTCCTTGTCGATCAGGCCGCTGGCGTTCTGGTATTTGGGCAGGTTGTTGAGAGAGATGTTTTCGCGAATGCTGAAATCGGTGATCAGCCCTTCGGTCTTGCGGCTTTCCGGCAGCAGGCCGATGCCATGGGCCAAGGCCTGGGCCGGGTCGTCGAGGGTGATTTGTTCACCCCGCAGCCACACGTCTTTGCTCACCGACGGCAGCGCGCCCATCATGCCCAGCGCCAATTCGGTACGCCCGGAACCCACCAGGCCGGCAAAGCCGAGAATCTCGCCCTTGTGCAATTCAAAGTGGTTATGGGGGCCGTTGCGCACCAACTGGATGTCCTTGACCTCCAGCAGCAGCGGCCCGCGTGCGGCGGTGGGCTTGGGCGGAAAACTGCACTCCAGGCGCCGCCCGACCATCATTTCCACCAAGCGGTCGATATCGCTGTCGGCCACATCGGTGACGCCCACATTGCCGCCGTCGCGCAGCACGCTGATGCGGTCGCAGACCTGGAAAATCTCCTCCAGGTGGTGGGAGATAAAAATCACCGCCACCCCCTGGCGCTTGAGTTCACGCATGATTTCGAACAGCAGCTCGGCTTCGCTCGGCGTGAGGGTGGCGGTGGGTTCGTCGAGCACCAGCAGCCGCGCGTCCAGGGCCAGCGCCTTGGCGATCTCGACGAATTGCTGCTCGGCCACGCTCAGGTGCCTGACCGCGCATTGCAGGTCAATACTGACACCGAGGCGCTTGAACAACGCCTCGCTGGCCTCGACCATTTCGCGCTTGCGCAACAGGCCAAAACGGTTGCTCAGCTCATGGCCGAGGAAAATATTTTCCACCGCCGTGAGGTAGGGAATCAGGCTGAATTCCTGGAACACAATGCCGATGCCGGCGGCAATCGCATCACGATACGTCGCGAACTGCCGAGCCTCGCCGTCGATCAGGATCTGCCCTTCGTCCTGGTGCTCGACCCCGCCAAGGATCTTCATCAAGGTCGATTTGCCTGCACCGTTTTCCCCGAGCAAGGCATGAATTTCGCCGCGCTGCACTTCCAGGTTGATCGCCTTGAGGGCTTGCACCCCCGGGTAGCGCTTACAGATATTTTCCAGCTTCAGAAGACTGCTCATACCGCCGACCTCATATTCAGATGGATGACCTGTGCCCCACGCCTGGCGTGGGGCCTGGGTGTTTTACCAACTGAAATCCTTGGCCTTGGCCTGGTCGATCAGGGTGATGTCCACCGGGATCGTGGCCGGTACTTGCGAGCCCCACTTCTTGGCCAGGGCGATGCCCAGGGCGAGGCGGATCTGGTCACGGGGGTATTGCGCGGAGGTGGCGATGAATTTGCTGCCGGGTTTCTGGATGGCCTTGATCGCTTCCGGCGCGCCGTCGACGCTCACCAGCTTGACGTCCAGGCCGCTGGCTTCGATGGCCGAGAGGGCGCCGAGGGAGCCGTTGTCATTGACGCTGAAAATGCCCTTGAGGGTGGGCTGGGCCTGCAGCATGTTTTCGGTGACGGTCAGCGCCTGGTCACGTTCCTGCTTGCCGTTCTGGATGCTCACGATCTTGATGTCCGGGTGCTTGGCCACGGCCTCCTTGCAACCGCGCACGCGCTCCAGGATCGGTACCACGGCGATGCCGTCGAGGATGGCGATATTGCCCTTGTCCCCGATGTTCTTGGCCAGGTATTCGCAGGCCTGGAAGCCGGCGTCGAAGTTCTTCGAGCCGACGAAGGAGTCCAGTGGGCCTTCGGCCTGGGCGTCGACGGCGACCACGACTACGCCGGCGGCGTGGGCGGATTTGACGGCTGATTGCACGCCGACGGAATCGGTGGGGTTGATCAGCAGGATGTCGATGCCTTTTTGCAGCATGTCTTCGACGTCGCTGACCTGTTTGGACACGTCGTGGCGGGCGTCGGTGATGATCAACTGCGCACCGATGGTCGCCCCGGCTTCCTGCAGGGCGTCTTTCATGGTGACGAAGTAAGGGTTGTTGATTTCCTGGAAGGACGCGCCGATGCGGATGGGGGCGGGTTTGGTGTCGGCCAGTGCCAGGCCAGCGGTGCCAAGATTGATGCTCAGAGCCAACAAACACAGGGTTTTCGGAAGCATTTTCATGGTGGGGATCTCTGTTTTGTTTTTATTTTTAGAGCAAATGTTATCGTTAACATTTTGTAAGAAGCTAGCAAAGAAATTGGGGGGTCGCAAGGGGTGATTGATCGGTGGTGGCGGGTGTGGTGGACATATCTGTTGCTGCGGTAACGGCCGCTTATGGTTCCGCTCTTACAGCGGCTCACTTTTGAACAGCGCAAAAGTAAGCAAAACGCTCTTGCCCCACCACTCGGCTCCTCGCCTAGGCTCGGAGTG
>NZ_JBIUVK010000076.1:0-17410 GCF_044742865.1 Pseudomonas sp. NPDC087814
AACGCGGCGCTCTCAGGTTTTTCGCGAGCAAGCCCGCTCCCACAGAAAAGCAGATCTGTTTTCGCTCTGGCTTTTGATCTGGCTTTTAACACTCAGGTCGGCTCTAAGGCCGCCGTGCTCTTGCTTTTGATTTTGATCTGACTGCCCCAATAAGCCCGAGGCCGAACGCAGGTATTGCGCAGCCAGATCAAACCGACAAATACCGACTGATAGTCGCCTCATCCACCCGATCCCGAGTTTCCTCAATCACAAACCTCCCCTTCTCAATCACCAAAAACCGATCAGCAATTTCCAGAGTAAACGACAACACCTGCTCAGAAACAACAATCGTCAAATCTCGCAAATTGCGAATCTCCTTAAGCGTACGAGCAATGTCCTTGATGATCGAAGGCTGAATCCCCTCAGTCGGCTCATCGAGCAACAACACCTTGGGATTCGTCGCCAACGCCCGGGCAATCGCCAACTGCTGTTGCTGCCCCCCAGACAAATTCCCACCCTTGCGCGAACGCATGTCATACAGCACCGGAAACAGCGCATACAAATCCTCAGGCACCCTGCCCCGGGCCGCCGCCGGCAACCCAGTCTGAATATTCTCCAACACACTCATGCTGGGAAAAATCATCCGCCCCTGCGGCACATAGGCAATCCCCCGCTCCACCCGCTCATGGGTTTCAAGCGCAGACACATCATGCCCATCCACACTGACCTGCCCCTGCCACTGCGGCAAAATACCCATCAGGCTCTTGAACAACGTGGTCTTGCCCATCCCGTTGCGCCCCATCACCGCGACGATCTCACGCTTCGCCACATCCAGCTCCAGGTCGTGAAGAATCTGGCTCTGCCCGTACCCACACGACAGTTTGTCGATCTTGAACATGCCCGACTCCTCAGTGGCCCAAATACACTTCAATGACTTTCGGATTGCTCTGCACCGACTCCATGCTGCCCTCGGCCAGCACCTTGCCCTGATGCAAAACCGTGACCTTGTGGGCAATGCTCTTGACGAACTCCATGTCATGCTCGATCACCAACACCGAGCGCCCCTGGCTGATGCGCTTGAGCAACTCGGCCGTTTGCGCCCGCTCGTTGACGCTCATCCCGGCCACCGGCTCGTCGAGCATCAGCAATTCAGGGTCTTGCATCAGCAGCATGCCAATCTCCAGCCACTGCTTTTGCCCGTGAGACAGCAGGTCCGCCTGCTGCTGCAACAAGTCGCCGAGGAAGATTTCCCGCGCCACCTCCTCGACCCGCGCAATCACCTGGGCATTACGCTTGAAAAACAGCGCGCCCCACACCTTGCGCCCGGCCGGATACGACATCTCGAGGTTTTCAAACACCGTGAGGTTTTCGTAGATCGATGGGTTCTGGAACTTGCGCCCTACCCCGGCGCGCACGATGTTGTATTCGCGCATTTTGGTCAGTTCCTGGCCGTCGAACTGGATGCTGCCACTGGTGGCACGGGTCTTGCCGCAGATCAAATCCAGCACCGTGGTTTTGCCGGCGCCGTTGGGCCCGATCACTACCCGCACTTCATTGCGGTCAATATACAGGTTGAGGTTGTCGACAGCCTTGAAGCCATCGAATGACACGGTGAGGCCTTCGATAGCCAACACCGGTTTCTTCATTTCAAAACCAACGGCGGTCATGGCTGTGTCTCCAGGATCTTGGCTTCAGCCTTGGGCTTGATCTTCGCCGGTTCGGCCTTGATCACCGGCTTGCGCCGCAACACCCGGGCCAGGGCCTGGCGACCATGGCTGTCCCACAACCCCGCCAGGCCGTTGGGGAAGTACATGACCACGGCGATAAACAACCCGCCCATCAGGTACAGCCACAGCTCAGGGAAGGATTCGGAAAAGTAGGTCTTGCCATAGTTCACCAGCAACGCGCCATACACCGCGCCCAGCAACGACATGCGCCCGCCCACCGCGGCAAAGATCACCATCTCGATGGACGGCACGATGCCCACGAACGACGGCGACATAAAGCCCACCTGCAAGGCAAACATCGCCCCGCCAATCGCCGAGAACGCCGCCGCCACGCAGAACACGAAAATCTTGAAACTGGCCACGTCATACCCGGAAAACCGTACCCGCTCTTCCTTGTCACGCATGGCCATCAACAGCCGGCCCAGCTTCGAGGCGAGGATGAAACGGCCAATGAAGATGCAGCCGAACAACAGCCCGGCGTTGATGAAATACAGGATCATCTTCGCGCCGTCACCGCGCAGGTCCCAGCCCAGCAGGGTCTTGAGGTCAGTAATGCCATTGACACCACCGGTAAGGCCTTGCTGGCCGACGATCAGCACCGTGAGGATCAGCGCAATCGCCTGGGTGACGATGGAGAAATACACATCGCCCACCCGCCGCTTGAACAGCGCCATGCCAATGATGAACGCCAGCAGCACCGGCACCGCAATCACCGCGAACAGGGTGAAGGTGAAGCTGTGGAACGGCTGCCAGAGCCACGGCAATTCGGTGATCTGGTTCCAGTCCATAAAGTCCGGGATGCCCGGGGTGGACTGGATCTTGGTACTGATCGGGTCGGAGGCCTCAAGCTTCAGGAACATCGCCATGCAGTAGCCGCCGACGCCGAAAAACACGCCTTGTCCGAGGCTGAGAATCCCGCCATAGCCCCAGCACAGCACCAGGCCCACCGCGACGAACGCGTAGGTCAGGTACTTGCCGACCATGTTCAGCCGGAAGGCGTCCAGGGTCAGCGGGAACACCACGAGGATCAACAGCGCCAACAGCACGATGCCGATCAGGTTTTGCTGGCCGCCCAGCAGTTTGTCTAGAGCCTTCATCGGTTCGCCTCTACTTGCGCACTTTGATGGAGAACAACCCTTGCGGGCGCAGCATCAGGATCAGGATCACCGATGACAGCGTCAGCACCTTGGCCATCGAGCCACTGAGGAAAAACTCCGACAGCGATTGGGTCTGGGCAATCACGAACGCCGAGGCAATGGTGCCGAATAGGCTTTGCGCGCCGCCGAATACGACGACCAGGAAGGTGTCGACGATGTACTGCGAACCGGCAGTCGGCCCGGTGGAGCCGATGGTGGTGAACGCCGCACCGGCCACGCCCGCCACGCCGCAGCCGAGGGCGAAGGTCATGCGGTCGACCTTGCGCGTGTTGATGCCCACCGCCCGGCTCATCAAGCGGTTCTGCACGGTGGCGCGCACCTGCAAGCCCCAGCGCGAACGGTAGAGCATGACGAAGATCGCCCCGGTCAGCAGCACGGTCAGGCCCATCATGAACAGGCCGTTGCGCGGGATCTCGATGGCGTCGCTGAGGTTCACCGAACCCATCAGCCAGGCCGGCGGTTCGGCACTCACTTCACGGGCGCCGAACACCGAGCGGAAGGTTTGCTGCATCACCAGGGACAAACCCCAGGTGGCGAGCAAAGTGTCCAGGGGCCGCTTGTACAAGCGGCTGATCATCGCCCATTCCACCAGCCAGCCCACGGCGCCGGCGACGAGGAATGAGAGGGCAATGGCAACGAAAAAGTAGTACGGCTGAAAGCCTGGCGCGAAATGCGCGGTAAGGCTGGAACAGACGTAGGTGGTGTAGGCGCCAATGGTCAGGAACTCACCGTGGGCCATGTTGATCACGCCCATCTGGCCGAAGATGATTGCCAGTCCCAATGCCATCAGCAACAGCACGCAGAACACGGACAAGCCGTTGAACCCCTGCATCGCCGCGATGGCTCCAAATTCCGATAGCCATTCCATGATGATGGTCTCCTGAGCGGGAGGTTGAAATGCAATCTGCTTCTGCTTTATGTGGGAGCTGGCTTGTGTGGGAGCGGGCTTGCTCGCGAATACGGTGTGTCAGTACCGGATGCACTCACTGATTCACCGCTTTCGCGAGCAAGCCCGCTCCCACACAAAACCAGTTCCCACATTCAGATCAGCGCCAGACCCGAGGTTATTGATAGCCTTTCGGAAACGGATTCGGCTCGATCAGATCCGACTCGTAGATCACCTTGAACTGCCCGTTTGGCTGCACTTCACCAATGCGCGACTTGCTCCACAGGTGATGGTTTTCGTGGATCTTCACGTAGCCTTCCGGCGCGTTTTTCAGCTCGATGCCAGGCGATGCGGCGACGACTTTATCCACGTCGAAACTGCCGGCCTTCTCCACCGCCGCTTTCCACAACCATGGGCCGAGGTAGGCCGCCTGGGTCACATCACCGATCACTGCATCCTTGCCGTACTTGGCCTTGAACGCTTCCACGAAGGCTTTGTTGTTCGGGTTGTCGAGGCTCTGGAAGTACTTCATCGAGGCATAGAAGCCAGCCATGTTTTCGCCGCCGATGCCCAGCAGTTCGTCTTCGGTCACCGACAGGGTCAACAGGGTTTGCTTGGACGCGTTCACGCCCGCTGCGTTGAGCTGTTTGTAGAAGGCCACGTTGGAGCCGCCCACCACGGCCGCAAACACCACGTCAGGCTTTTTCAGCTTGACCTTGTTGATCAGCGAACCGAACTGGGTGTTGCCCAGCGGGTAGTAGTCTTCGCCGACCACGGTGCCGTGCAGCACGTTTTCAATGTGCTTGCGCGCGATCTTCATCGAGGTGCGCGGCCAGATGTAGTCCGAGCCCACCAGATAGAAGGTTTTGGCGCCCTTGGTCTTGGCGATCCAGTCGAGGCTGGCAAGGATTTGCTGGGTCGCTTCCTGGCCGGTGTAGATCACGTTTTTCGACTGTTCCAGGCCTTCATAGAAGGTCGGGTAGTAGAGCAGGCCGTTTTCTTTCTCGAAGATCGGCAATACGGCTTTACGTGAAGCGGAGGTCCAGCAGCCGAACACTGCGGCCACCTTGTCGTTCACCAGCAGTTTCTTGGCCTTTTCGGCGAAGGTCGGCCAGTCGGACGCGCCGTCTTCCTGGATCACCTTGATCTGCCGCCCGAGGATCCCGCCCGAGGCGTTGATCTGCTCGATGGCCAGGCGTTCGGCCTGGATCGAACCGGTTTCGGAAATCGCCATGGTGCCGGTGGCCGAGTGCAACTGGCCGACGGTGACTTCGGTAGGCGTCACCGCCAGGCCTTCGTTGTCGGCCATGACGCCATGGCTGAACAGACTCGCCGCCAGCAGTGATAAGGCCAACAACGGTTTGGAGCGGATCAATCGTGATTCCATGGGGCGACTCCTCTGCAATGAGGGGTTCAGCATGGCGGCAGGTGGCCACGGCGGGTATACGCAGCCTGACGTAACGGGGTACGTCATTTGACGTATGCCGTTGCGCACCATTTTCGAGCAGGATCCCGCCCGCCTTGGGAAAGGAAACCCCTGTGGCGAGGGAGCTTGCTCCCGTTGGGCTGCGCAGCGGCCCCAAAACCGGCGACCCGGTTCTGCCTGGAAAAATGAAGTGGTCTTGCTGGGCCTGCTTCGCAGTCCAACGGGAGCAAGCTCCCTCGCCACGAAGAGCGCACCCCGCAGGACTGGGGCACGAATATTGCTGCCATCTCCCCATCCTTGCAGGAGTTCCCCACCGTGCACCCCCTCCCCGGCACCCAGCGCATCGTCAAGATCCGCCGCGACTACAACTCCTGGGTCGCCGACGAGACCATGGAAGACTACGCCCTGCGCTACACCCCGAAGTCCTTCCGCAAATGGTCGGAACTGCGCATCGCCAACACCGCCTTGGGCGCGGTGTCGTTCCTGGCGCTGGAGGCCATCGGCGGCGTATTGGCCTTGAGCTACGGCTTTACCAACACCTTCTGGGCGATCCTCGCCATCAGCCTGGTGATCTTTCTCACCGGCCTGCCCATCAGCTACTACGCCGCCCGCTATGGCGTAGACATGGACCTGCTGACCCGCGGCGCGGGCTTCGGTTACATCGGCTCCACCATCACCTCGCTGATCTACGCCAGTTTCACCTTCCTGTTCTTCGCCCTGGAAGCGGCGATCATGGCCCTTGCCCTGGAGTTGTATTTCCATATCCCGCTGGCCATCGCCTATGTCATCTGTTCACTGCTGGTGATCCCGCTGGTGGCCTACGGCGTAACGCTGATCAGCCGCCTGCAACTGTGGACGCAACCGTTGTGGCTGGTGCTGCTGGTGCTGCCCTATGGCTTCGTGTTGTGGAAGAACCCCGAGGCCTTCAGCGACTGGACCAGCTTTGTCGGCCGCAGCAGCGACGGTGGCGACTTCAATCTGCTGTCGTTCTGCGCCGCCTGCACCGTGGCGCTGTCGCTGGTCACGCAGATCGGCGAACAGGTGGACTACCTGCGCTTCCTTCCGGAAAAAACCAGCGCCAACCGCAAGCGCTGGTGGGCCGCGCTGTTATGCGCCGGGCCCGGCTGGATCGTGCCGGGGGCGTTGAAAATGTTCGCCGGGGCGTTCCTGGCGTTCCTCGCCCTGCAACATGAAATCCCCATGGAGCGCGCCGCCGAGCCAACCCAGATGTACCTCGTCGCGTTCGGCTATGTGTTCTCCTCTCCCGAATGGGCGCTGGGGGCGATGGTGCTGTTCGTGTTCATCTCGCAGATGAAGATCAACCTGACCAACGCCTACGCCGGCTCCCTGGCCTGGTCGAACTTCTTTGCCCGCGTGACCCACAGCCACCCCGGCCGCGTGGTGTGGCTGGTGTTCAACGTCGCCATTGCGCTGATGCTGATGGAGCTCGGCGTGTTCGATGTGATCGAGCAGGTGCTGGGGCTCTACGCGAATATCGCGATTGCCTGGATCGGCACGCTGGTAGCGGACCTGGTAATCAACAAGCCCCTGGGCCTGTCGCCCAAACACATCGAATTCAAGCGTGCGCACCTCTACGACATCAACCCGGTGGGCGTCGGCTCGATGCTGATTGCCTCGCTGCTGTCGATCCTCGCCCACTTCGGCCTGTTCGGCGCCCTGGCGCAGGCTGCGCCACCGTTTGTCGCGCTGGGTACCGCGTTAATCATGGCGCCGCTATTGGCGTGGCTGACCAAGGGCCGCTACTACATTGCGCGCAGCAGCGAGGCGCAATTGATTCACCCGCAACCCGGCACCGGCCTGGTGATCTGCGGGCTGTGCAGCAACCCGTTCGAGACCGCCGACATGGCGTTCTGCCCGGCCTACAGCACGCCGATCTGCTCGCTCTGTTGCTCACTGGATGCGCGTTGCGGCGACCGTTGCAAACCCCACGCGCGCCTGGCCAGCCAGTTCGAAGGGGTGCTGCGCTGGTTGCTGCCGACCACGCTGGTACCGCGCCTGCATACGCGGCTGGCGCATTACCTCGGATTGTTGATGGCGCTGGTACTGATGCTCGCCGGGGCCCTGGCGCTGATCTACATGCAGGCGGCCCAGGGTTTGCCCCATTCGCAAACCTTGTACCAGGCGTTTTTCAAGGCGTTCCTCACGCTCTCGGTGCTGGCCGCCGTACTCGCCTGGTGGGTAGTACTCACCCGCGAAAGCCGGCGGGTGGCCCAGGAAGAATCCGACCGGCAAACCTCGCTGCTGATGCAGGAGATCGCCGCCCACAGCCTCACCGACCAGGCCCTGCAACAGGCCAAGGAAGCCTCGGAAGCAGCGAACGCGGCCAAGAGTCGCTACGTCACCGGGCTGTCCCACGAGCTGCGCACGCCGCTCAACAGCATCCTCGGCTTCACCCAGATTCTGCAGCGCGACAGTGCCATGCCCGAACAGCATCAGGATGCCCTGGCGACCATCCTGCGCAGCGGCTCGCACCTGCTGTCGCTGATCGACGGCCTGCTGGACGTGGCGAAGATCGAGGCCGGCAAGCTGCGCCTGGAGCTCACCGAAATCCCCTTCCCGGAACTGATCCACGACCTGGAGCAGATGTTCACCCCCCAGGCCGAAGACAAGGGCCTGCGCTTTCGCCTGGACTGCGTGGGCAAGATCCCCGCCGTAGTGCGCGGCGATGAAAAACGCGTGCGGCAGATCCTGATCAACCTGCTGGGCAACGCGATCAACTTTACCGACAGCGGCGAGGTGCGCCTGCGGGTCAGCTACATGCGCGAGACCGCCAACTTCGAAATCATCGACACCGGCATCGGGATTGACCCCGAACAGATCGAGCGGATTTTCCAGCCGTTCGAACGCGGCGACCTGATGCGCCAGGACAAGGGCGTGGGTCTGGGCCTGACCATCACACGCATGCTGACCTCGCTGATGGGCGGCGAATTGCGGGTGGTCAGCGAGCTGGACAAGGGCACCTGCTTCCAGGTACGGCTGTTCCTGTCCCAGGTCCGCGTGCCGCAAGCCGTGGTGCATGTGGAGCACGACATCATCGGCTACCACGGCGAACGACGGCGCATCCTGGTGGTGGATGACCACGTGGACCATCGCAAGGTGCTCAGCGGCATGCTCACGCCCCTGGGCTTCGAGGTGTCCCAGGCCAGCAACGGCCAGGAGGCGATCCGCCAGGTGGCGCTGCTGTCGCCGGACCTGATCCTGATGGACCTGTCGATGCCGACCATGGACGGCTGGGCCACCAGCCGGATGATCCGGCGTAATGCGCTGTCTGCCGCGCCGATTATCATCATCTCCGCCAACGCCTTCACTGACGACCGCGAACGCAGCATCGCCGGCGCCTGCAACGACTACCTGGCCAAGCCGGTGCGTACCCCTGAACTGCTCGGACGCCTGCAACTGCACCTGGACTTGCAATGGCTGCGCCGTCGCACACCGCTCGCCGCGCCGGTCGCGACCCAAGGCGCGCTACCCAGCGCAGAAGAACTCGCGGTGCTCGCCGAACTGAGCGCCATTGGCTATGTGCGTGGTTTGCATGAAAAGCTCGACGCCATCGTGCTGGACAGCCCAGGTACCGCACCGTTCATCAACAAGCTCCGGGCCTTGCTGAAAAGCTTTCGCCTGGAAGAACTCAACCGCATCCTGAAGGAGGCCGAAGATGAATGCCTTGACCCACAGCGCTGAGCCCGGCGTGGTGCTGATTGTCGACGACACCCCGGACAACCTGGCCATGCTCTCCGACGCCCTGGACGACGCCGGCTACATGGTGCTGGTGGCGCTGGACGGCCTCAGCGCGCTGAACCGCGTGCAACGCCGGCGCCCGGATTTGATCCTGCTGGACGCGGTGATGCCCGGGCTGGACGGCTTTGAAACCTGCCGCCGGCTCAAGGCACAACCGGCCAGCGCGGATATTCCGGTGGTGTTCATGACTGGGCTGACCGACAGCAAGCATGTGGTGCAGGGGTTCGAGGTGGGCGGCAGCGATTACGTGACCAAGCCGATCCAGACCGATGAAGTGCTGGCGCGGGTGGCGGCGCATTTGCGTACGTCGCGGATTTTGCTGTCGGCGCGTGCGGCGACACAGCCGAGCGTGATCACCCTGGAGGATGAGCCGGCGCACAAGCTATTGTCGGCGCGGTTTCAGTTGACGGAGCGGGAGGTGGAAGTGCTGCGTTGGGTGGCGTGTGGCAAGACCAATCGGGATATTGGCGACATTCTTGGGTTGAGTCCGAGGACGGTGAACAAGCATCTGGAGCATGTGTATGTGAAGCTGGGAGTGGAGACGCGCACGGCGGCGACTTCGGTGGCGATGGCGGCGATGAGTCCAACCCGGATCCCACAGATGGCCACGGTCTAAAATGTGGGAGCGGGCTTGCTCGCGAATGCGGTGTGTCAGTCACCAAATTTTTTACTGATACACCGCATTCGCGAGCAAGCCCGCTCCCACATTTGATCTGTGTCGTTACTGGTATTACCTACCCACCGAAGATCTGCGAAGGCCGGCGCAACGTCGGATCAAACGGGTTGATCTTCGGCCCGATCGCCGCCGCCTCGCGCTTCAACAACTCCACCACCGTCGGCAACCGCCCCGGCCCCAGGCGGTCGCTGATGGTCGCCACACTCAACGCCGCCACCGCATGCCCATTGCGATCCAGGATCGGCACCGCCAACCCGGCCATGCCTTCCAGCACCCCGGTGTTTCGCGCCGCATACCCCAACCGCCGCACACTCTCCACCTCCGAACGCAAAAACACCTCGTCGTACAGGTGAAAATCCTTGAGCCGCGGCAAGTTGTAGCGGATCACCGTCTCGCGCTCTTCCTCCGGCAAAAACGCCAAAATCGCCAGGCTACCCTGCCCCACGCCCAGCGCCACGCGGCCGCCGATATCACCGGTAAAGGTACGGATCGGATACGGCCCTTCACTGCGGTCCAGGCAGATCGCATCAAACCCGCTGCGCGCCAGCAGGAACAATGAATCCCCCAACGACGCACTGAGGCGCAACATGCTCGGCCGCACCAGGTCCCGCAGGTTGCCGGTGTTGCCCGCATTCGCCGCCAGTGCGAAGAACTCCAGGCTCAGCCGATAGCGCTTGCTGCGCGCATCCTGCTCCACCATGCCCTCGTCCATCAGGCTGCGCAGCAGTCGGTGGGTGGTGGGTTGCGACAGCCCCACCTGCTGCGCCAGTTGCGTCACCCGTTCACCACCGTCCGGCGCCGCGCCGAGGATGCGCAGTAATGCAAACAACCGGGAGACGCCACCGGCGCCGACTTCCTTGACACTTTCATTCCGCTCAGTGGAATCCATAAGCCGATATCTCACACTAAATTCTGGTCAGTGAATGAAACTGAAAAAAGTACTCTATCCAGTGAAATTCTATCTTCCGCCATCCTAGTCTTTCGCCCTAATCTGCGTCCACAGGGGCGAAATGAACAACTAACGGCAGCCGACTCAAGATCGAGCGCCAACGCACCCGCAACACCCTTTTCGCATCTGCCCAAAACAAAAAAGCGCGTTTCGACGCGACTCAAAAAGGTGGAACGCAGACATGGCTTTTCTCCAACTCAACGCCTTGAGCAAACGCTACGGCGCCGTCGACGCGGTGGTCGCCACTGATCTTGCGGTGGAAAAAGGCGAATTCGTGTCCCTGCTCGGCCCCTCGGGCTGCGGCAAGACCACCACCTTGCAAATGATCGCCGGCTTCGTCGACGTCACCGGTGGCCAGATCGTCCTCGACGGTCGCGACATCACCCACGCCAAACCCGCCAGCCGCGGCCTGGGCGTGGTGTTCCAGAGCTACGCGCTGTTCCCCCACATGAGCGTGCGCGACAACGTCGCCTTCGGCCTGAAGATGCGCAAGGTGCCTGCCACTGAGATCGCAAGCAGAGTCAAGACCGTGCTGGAACTGGTGCGCCTGGCACCCCACGCCGAGCGCTACCCGCGGGAACTGTCCGGCGGCCAGCGCCAGCGCGTGGCTCTGGCCCGCGCCCTGGTGATCGAGCCGCCAGTGTTGCTGCTGGACGAGCCCCTCTCCAACCTCGACGCCAACCTGCGCGAAGAGATGCAGTTCGAGATCCGTCGCATCCAGTGTGAAGTCGGGATCACCACCCTGATGGTCACCCACGACCAGGCCGAGGCGCTGTCCATCAGCGACCGGGTAGTAGTGATGCAGGCCGGGCGCGTGACGCAGATCGACGCGCCGTACAAACTCTATGAACACCCGCGCACACGCTTCATCTCGGATTTTGTCGGCAAGGCCAACCTGCTGGCGGGCGACTTCGATCAACTCGGCGCGCCGCAAGTGCGCTTCGAGCCCGGCAACGGCCAACTGACCCTGAGCCTGCGCCCGGAAAAGATCGACCTGGTGGCCGCCGGCAACGGCCGGCTGCAAGGCAGGATCCTCGACAGCTACTTCTTCGGCAGCCAATGGCTGTATCGCATCAAGACCCAGATCGGCGAGCTGACCGTGGTCCGCCGCAATGACGGCAGCGCGCCATTGGCTTGCGGCGCTGCAGTGGGCCTGGACTGGGAGTCGAACCTGTTGCGGGTGCTGGCCGCGGATGAGGTGCGCGCATGAGCCGTGGCTACCTGTTGTCGTTGCCGGCGCTGGTGTTGTTTTTCGGGCTGCTGATCCTGCCCCTGGGCCTGACACTGGTGCTGTCGTTCAACGTGTTCGACTATCAGGTGGGGGTGAAGGCCGATGAGTGGACCTTCGCCCACTACCTGTCGCTGTTCAGCGATTCGTACTTCTACGAAATCTTCTGGCGCACCTTCTGGATCAGTGCCCTGGTGACCTTGCTCTGCGTGGTGATCGGCGTGCCCGAGGCCTACATCCTCAGCCGCATGGGCACGCCATGGCGCTCGATCTTCCTGATCCTGATCCTCACCCCGCTACTGATTTCGGTGGTGGTGCGGGCCTTCGGCTGGAGCCTGCTGCTGGGTGCCGATGGCCTGGTGAACCAGGTGATCCAGGCCCTGGGCGGCAAGCCGGTGAAGCTGCTGTACACCTCGTTCGCCGTGATCATCGCACTGGTGCACGTGATGCTGCCGTTCATGATCATCCCGGTGTGGACCTCCCTGCAGAAGCTCGACCCGTCGGCGGAACAGGCGGCGCTGTCCCTGGGTGCCAGCCAGGCCACGGTGATGCGCAAGATCGTGTTGCCGCAGGTGATGCCCGGCGTGCTGTCCGGCACCCTGATCGTGTTCGGCCTGGCTGCCAGCTCCTTCGCGATCCCCGGCCTGCTGGGCGGACGCCGCCTGAAGATGGTCGCCACGGTGGTCTACGACCAATACCTCTCGGAACTCAACTGGCCCATGGGCGCGACCATCGCGGTGGTGCTGCTGTTGGTCAACTTGCTGATCATGCTGAGCTGGAACCGCATGGTCGAAGGCCGCTACAAAAAGTCCCTGGGAGTATAAGACGATGTCCAGAAACGGTCCTTTGGCCCTGGGCTTTCACGGCCTGGTGGTGCTGTTCATGATGGCGCCGCTGGTGGTGGTGTGCCTCGTCGCCTTCACCCCGGAAAACACCTTGAGCCTGCCCACCTCGGGCTTCTCCCTGCGCTGGTTTCATGCGGTGTTCGAGCGCGCGGACTTTATCCAGGCGTTCTACAACAGCCTGGTCCTGGCGTTCGTTGCCGCCACCCTGGCGACGTTGATCGCGGTGCCGGCGGCGCTGGCAATCAGTCGCTACCAGTTCCCCGGCCGTAACTTCTTCAGTGCGCTGTTCCTCTCGCCGATCATCATCCCGCACCTGGTGCTGGGGGTGGCGATGCTGCGGCTGTTCGCAATGATGGGCGTCAACGGCAGCTTCACCTGGTTGATGCTGGCCCACGTGGTGATCATCACGCCTTACGTATTGCGCCTGGTATTGGCGGCCGCCATCGGCATTGACCGCAGCGCCGAGCAGGCTGCCGAATCCCTCGGCGCCAGCCGCTTCACCCTGTTTCGCCAGATCACCTTGCCGATGATTCTGCCCGGCGTGGCCGGCGGCTGGTTGCTGGCGTTCATCAACAGTTTCGATGAAGTGACCCTGTCGATCTTTGTCAGCTCGCCGGCCACCCAGACCTTGCCGGTGCGCATGTACGTGTACGCCACCGAATCCATCGACCCGATGATGGCGGCCGTGTCGGCGCTGGTGATCGGGTTGACGGCGGCGGCCATGATTCTGCTGGACCGGGTCTACGGCCTGGATCGCGTGTTGGTAGGGAAACATTGATGGCACTGTTCAAACGACTGGCCGAGACCGAGCGGCCCAGCCTGGCGTTCACCCTCGATGGGCAGCCTGCCACGGGCCTGCTCGGGGACACCTTGCTGACTGCCGTACTGACCTGCGCCGAGCACCTGCGGGGCAGTGATTTCAGCGCCGAACGCCGCGCCGGTTTCTGCCTGATGGGAGCTTGCCAGGATTGCTGGGTACGCCTGGAAGATGGTCGGCGAGTGCGCGCCTGTTCGACCTTGCTGGAAGACGGCCAGGCGATTCGCCGTGACCCGGGGCGCCAGGCATGAAGAGCGTGGTGATAGTGGGCGCAGGCCCGGCGGGCATTACCGCAGCCCGGACCTTGCTGGACCATGGCGTAACCCCGGTGTTGGTGGACGAGAGCCTGCGCGGTGGCGGCCAGATCTATCGGCGCCAGCCGGCGAACTTCCAGCGCTCGGCCAAGCAGCTGTATGGGTTTGAAGCGGGCAAGGCGACAGCGCTGCATCGCACCATGGATGAGCTGGCCACCCGGATCGACTACCGGCCGGAAACCCTGGTGTGGAATGCGGAAAATGGCCGCCTGGACATGCTCAACAACGGCCACGCCGAAAGCATCGAATACACGCAGATCATCGTCGCCACGGGCGCCACCGACCGCATCCTGCCCGTGCCGGGCTGGACGCTGCCCGGTGTGTACAGCCTGGGCGCGGCGCAAATCGCGCTGAAGTATCAAGGCTGCGCCATCGGTGAGCGCGTCGCGTTTTGCGGCAGCGGGCCGTTGCTGTACCTGGTGGCGTATCAGTACGCCAAGGCCGGGGCCAAGGTGGTGGCGGTGCTCGACAGCGCGCCGTTCAGCGCCCAATGCCGCGCCCTGCCGGCATTGCTCGGCCAGCCGGCGACCCTGGCCAAGGGTTTGTACTACCGCGCCTGGCTAACGGCCCACGGCATCCCGGTGCATCAAGGGGCAACGTTGTCGCACATCAACGGCGAGCAACGAGTGACGGGCATCCACTGGGACCAGCAGGAAATCGCCTGTGATGCCGTGGCCTTCGCCCATGCCCTGCGCAGCGAGACCCAACTGGCGGATTTACTTGGGTGTGAATTTGCCTGGAATGCATTGAACCGCGCCTGGTTGCCGCAGCAAGATGCGGCCGGGCGTAGCAGTGTCGCGGGGGTGTATCTGGCTGGCGACGGTGCAGGAATCATGGGCGCCGATGCGGCGCAAATGGCCGGCGAGCGAGCGGCATTGGCCTTGCTCGAAGACAGCGGTGTTGCCATCGACCACCGTCGCGGGCCCGTGCTGGAACAACAACTGGCAGGTATCCAGCGCTTTCGCCACGGCCTGGAAACCGCCTTCCCCTTCCCGGAAAACTGGGCCGCTGAAGCTCCGGACGAACTGATCCTGTGCCGCTGTGAAGAAGTCAGCGTCGGCGAAGTACGCGCGGTGGTGGACGAAGGCCACTGGGAAGTGAACCGGGTCAAGGCCCATTGCCGGGTTGGCATGGGCCGCTGCCAGGGCCGGATGTGCGGGCTGGCGGCGGCGGAAATCGTTGCCCAGCGCAGTGGCCGCGAGATTGAAAACGTTGGCCGCCTGCGTGGCCAGGCACCGATCAAACCCTTGCCGTTTGGCGTGGAGGTGCAGCCATGATCGACAGTGAAGTGATCGTGTTGGGTGGCGGGATTGTCGGGGCCTCGGCGGCTTTGATGCTGGCGCAGAAAGGTCGCCGCGTGGTGCTGCTGGAGCGGGACTTTTGTGGCTCGCACTCCAGCGGTGTGAACTATGGCGGCGTGCGGCGCCAGGGGCGGCCATTGCACCAACTGCCGCTATCGCAGCGTGCCCATGAGCTATGGTCCGACTTGCCGGGGCTGATTGGCATCGACGGGGAATACGTGCGCTCCGGGCATTTGAAACTGGCCCGCAGTCATGACGATCTGGCGGCTCTGCAGGCTTACGCCGACGCTACACGTGGCTTTGGCCTGGGCCTGCAAATGCTCGACCACGCTCAACTGCGCGCCCGGTTCCCGTGGGTGGGTGATGTGGCAGTCGGCGCGTCGTTATGCCCCGAAGACGGCCACGCCAATCCGCGCCTGGTCTCCCCCGCCTTTGCCCGCGCAGCGCAACGGCACGGTGCGAGGGTGATGGAGCAAACCGAAGTCACCCATCTTGAACATGACGGCCAGCGGTTTCAGTTGCGCTGTGCCAATGGGCTGCAGCTGCAAGCCCCCTGGCTGCTGAACTGCGCCGGCGCCTGGGCCGGCACCGTGGCCGCGCACTTTGGCGAGCCGGTGCCGATGACCTCGGCGCACCCGGCGATGCTGGTGACCGAGCCGTTGCCGGTGGTGATGGACGTGAGCACCGGGGTGGAAGGCGGCGGGATTTATGCGCGGCAAGTCGCCCGGGGCAATTGCATCCTCGGTGGCGGGCGCGGCTTTGCCCTGGGCCCGCAACAAGCCCGCCCGGGCCAGGCGGCGGTGCTGGAGATTCTGCGCAATGCCGGCGAGTTGTACCCGTTCCTCAAGGGTGCCCAGGCGATCCGTACCTGGAGCGGCACCGAAGGTTATCTGCCCGACCACGAACCGGTGATCGGCGACAGCAGCACCCAACCCGGCCTGCTCCACGGTTTCGGCTTTGCCGGCGCCGGGTTCCAGCTCGGCCCTGCGGTCGGTGAAGCCCTGGCAGAGATCGTCTGCACGGGGGCCAGCCGGCAGCCCATCGAAGCATTTTCCATCCGTCGTTTCCAAGCCTGAGAGGAAGATTCATGCACATGATCAAACGTACTGCGCTGTCTTGCCTGTCCCTCGCCCTGTTGAGCACGGCGGCCCACGCCGCACCGACGCTGTACCTGGGCATGAACGGCGGCACCATGGAGCGGGTCTACGCCGACAAGGTGCTGCCCGCGTTCGAAAAGGCCAACAACGTCAAGGTGGTGATCGTGCCGGGCACCTCGTCGGACATCCTGGCCAAGGTGCAGGCCAACAAGGACAACCCGCAGATGCACGTGATGTTCCTCGACGACGGCATCATGTACCGCGCGATTTCCATGGGGTTGTGCGAGAAGCTCACGCCCAACCCGACCCTGGACCAGATTCCGGCCAAGGCGAAGATCAAGGAAGAAGCGGTTGCGGTGACGCTCGGGGTGACCGGGTTGGGTTACAACGCCAAGATGTTCAAGGAAAAGGGCTGGGCGCCGCCGACGTCGTGGATGGACCTGGCCGACCCGCGCTTCAAGGACAAGGTGGTGTTCCAGTCGTTGGCCTCGTCCACATTTGGGTTGCACGGGTTCCTCATGTTCAACCGGATTCAGGGGGGTAGCGAGACCAACGTGGAGCCGGGGTTCAAGGCCTGGCCGAAAACCGTCGGGCCCAACGTGCTGGAGTACATCGCCAGCTCGGCGAAGATTTCCGAGATGGTGCAGACGGATGAGGCGGCGATCTTTCCGCTGACGCCGACGCAGGTGACCACGCAACAGTTGTTGGGTGTGCCGATGGAGTATGCGCAGCCGAAAGAAGGCGCGGTGGTGTTGAACGTGGCGGAGTGTGTGATTGCGCGGAATGACCAGCCGGAGTTGGCGCAAAAACTGGCGCAGTTCTTGTTGACCGCAGAGGCTCAGGCGCCGGCTTTGGAACTGGGGGATCAGATTCCTTCGAATCCTACGACGCCGACTACCGACAAAACCCGGGCGCGGGTGGAGGCGATGAACAGTTATTTGCAGACGGCGATTTCGATTGATTGGGATCAGGTGAACCAGGCGCGGCCCGAGTGGAATGCGCGGTGGAGTCGGTCGATTGAGCGGTAGGCTTTGGGGGTGAATATCCGTTATTTGGGTGATGGCTTAAATGGGTTCCGCTCTTACAGCGGGTCACTTTTGAAAGGAGCCCAAAAGTAACCAAAAGGCTCTTGCCCCACCACTCGGCACCTCGCCTAGGCTCGGTGTGCCCTCACTCCGGCTTTGGACCGTGGGCCGCCGCGATGGGCCATCCTTGGCCCAGCGCGGCTAACCCGGCGTCCTGCCGGGTT
>NZ_JBIUVK010000077.1:0-16373 GCF_044742865.1 Pseudomonas sp. NPDC087814
AAACCAAAACACGGCATAACAAAAAATTAGAAAAGACAAAAGATCAGAACATTTTTCAACGGAACATAACCGGTGGGGGAGTCAAAGACTGCCTTGAAATGCCGGGGGGTTAGCAGACGCTTTTCCCGACTGAAGTCCTGACTCACCACCAGTACCGGATTATCAAACTGCCAGACGCGCACGACCTTTGGCGCGGCGACGCGAAAGGACAGCACGGCCGTTCTTGGTGGCCATGCGAGCACGGAAGCCGTGAGTACGGGCGCGTTTGATGGTGCTTGGTTGGAAAGTACGTTTCATGGCGTGTTACCTGGTTCGTCCACAACGGGCCGGAATGGCCCCCGTTTTAAGAGACCGGCGATTCTAGAGAAAGCAAGCCTCTAGGTCAATTTCCAACCAGCTTTTCCTTTAATTAGATATCTGGAGGCCTGCGGACCGAATCCGGGCGATTCGCCTTTCACGAGCAATGCCATAGATATAAAAATAAAGAAGGAAGTTATTTAAAGCTTTTCTGTAAAGCTTATAAAAGCTAGGCACCCCATCTTCTGTGGATAACTGCCTTGAGGCCATATTCTACGGGCTGTACAGAGAATGACAACACGGGGGAGAAACGGTGCTCTGCCTGTGCTGCGCTATCGGATAAGCTGTGTGTGGAATGGCTAGTTATCCACAGGCCAGTTACCCACAGACTTTCGACCCCACTTGTACAACGAGCTTAGGGGCGCTTATCCACAGAGCTTATGCACAGACCATTTGTCGCCTTTTTTACGGTTAAGGCATTGATTCTTGGCGCCCTGTGAGCAACCTACATGTGGATAAGTGGGCGGCTGGCCGCTACAATGGCGGCTGTTTTTGCCTCACCGGCTTTCAACTTAGGGGATATCCGTGTCAGTGGAACTTTGGCAGCAGTGCGTGGAGCTTTTGCGCGATGAGCTGCCTGCCCAGCAATTCAACACCTGGATCCGTCCGCTACAGGTCGAAGCCGAAGGCGACGAGTTGCGTGTCTACGCACCCAATCGTTTTGTTCTCGACTGGGTCAACGAGAAATACCTGAGCCGCGTTCTCGAATTGCTCGACGAACATGGCAACGGGCTTGCTCCGGTGCTCTCCTTATTAATAGGCAGCAAACGTAGCTCGGCACCTCGTGCTGCGCCGAATGCACCGTTGGCAGCCAGTGCCTCCCAGGCTCAGGCCGCTGCGGCACCTGTTAATAACTCGCCAGCCCCGGTCGCCCAGACGCCTTCGAAATCCTCGTCGCAGAAAAACGCGCCTATAAATGAAGAGCCGTCCCGCGACAGCTTTGACCCAATGGCCGGCGCCAGCTCACAACAGGCCCCGGTTCGTGCCGAACAGCGCACCGTCCAGGTAGAGGGTGCGCTCAAGCACACCAGCTATCTGAACCGCACGTTCACCTTTGAGAACTTTGTCGAAGGTAAATCCAACCAGCTGGCCCGCGCGGCTGCCTGGCAGGTCGCCGACAATCCCAAGCACGGTTACAACCCGCTCTTCCTTTATGGTGGCGTTGGCTTGGGTAAAACTCACTTGATGCACGCCGTGGGTAACCACCTATTAAAGAAGAACCCGAATGCCAAGGTCGTGTACCTGCATTCGGAGCGCTTCGTGGCCGATATGGTCAAGGCGTTGCAGCTCAACGCCATCAACGAGTTCAAGCGGTTCTACCGTTCCGTTGATGCCTTGCTGATCGATGACATTCAATTCTTCGCCCGCAAGGAACGTTCCCAGGAAGAGTTTTTCCACACGTTCAACGCGTTGCTCGAAGGTGGCCAGCAGGTCATCCTGACCAGTGACCGTTATCCGAAGGAAATCGAAGGCCTGGAAGAGCGCCTGAAGTCGCGCTTCGGCTGGGGCCTGACCGTAGCGGTAGAACCGCCGGAGCTTGAAACCCGCGTCGCGATCCTGATGAAAAAGGCCGACCAGGCCAAAGTCGACCTGCCGCACGACGCCGCGTTCTTTATCGCCCAGCGCATTCGCTCCAACGTGCGTGAACTGGAAGGCGCACTCAAGCGGGTCATCGCTCACTCGCACTTCATGGGTCGTGACATCACCATCGAGCTGATTCGCGAATCCCTGAAAGACCTGCTGGCGTTGCAAGACAAGCTGGTGAGTGTGGATAACATCCAGCGCACCGTGGCCGAGTATTACAAGATCAAGATTTCCGACCTGCTGTCCAAGCGCCGTTCGCGCTCGGTAGCACGTCCCCGCCAGGTAGCGATGGCGCTCTCCAAAGAGCTGACCAACCACAGCCTGCCGGAAATTGGTGATGTGTTTGGCGGTCGCGACCACACCACGGTCTTGCACGCGTGCCGCAAGATCAACGAACTTAAGGAATCCGACGCGGATATTCGCGAGGACTACAAGAACCTGCTGCGTACACTGACTACTTGATGAACACCAGCGCAGCTTATTAAGGCAAGGGACTAGACCATGCATTTCACCATTCAACGCGAAGCCCTGTTGAAACCCCTGCAACTGGTCGCAGGCGTCGTCGAGCGCCGACAGACCTTGCCGGTGCTTTCCAACGTATTGCTGGTTGTCGAAGGCCAGCAATTGTCCTTGACCGGTACCGACCTGGAAGTCGAGCTGGTCGGTCGCGTCCAGCTCGAAGAGCCCGCCGAACCCGGCGAGATCACCGTGCCGGCGCGCAAGCTGATGGACATCTGCAAAAGCCTGCCCAACGACGCGCTGATCGACATCAAGGTTGATGAGCAAAAGCTGGTGGTCAAGGCCGGTCGCAGCCGTTTCACCCTGTCGACCTTGCCGGCCAACGACTTCCCGACCGTGGAAGAAGGCCCAGGCTCGCTGACTTGCAGCCTGGAACAAAGCCGACTGCGCCGTTTGATCGAGCGCACCAGCTTCGCCATGGCCCAGCAGGACGTGCGTTATTACCTTAACGGCATGCTGCTGGAAGTCTCCGAAGGCATCATCCGCGCCGTAGCCACCGACGGTCACCGACTGGCCATGTGCTCGATGAAAGCCGATATCGGTCAGCCGGATCGCCACCAGGTGATCGTGCCGCGTAAAGGTATTCTGGAACTCGCGCGCCTGCTGACTGAGCCGGATGGCAATGTCAGTATCGTGCTGGGCCAGCACCACATCCGCGCGACCACTGGCGAGTTCACCTTCACTTCCAAGCTGGTTGACGGCAAGTTCCCGGATTACGAGCGCGTTCTGCCTAAAGGCGGCGACAAGCTGGTGATCGGTGATCGTCAGGCCCTGCGTGAAGCGTTCAGCCGTACCGCTATTCTTTCCAACGAGAAATACCGTGGTATCCGCCTGCAATTGGCCAACGGCCAACTGAAAATCCAGGCGAATAACCCTGAGCAGGAAGAAGCGGAAGAAGAAGTGGGCGTCGACTACAACGGCGGCAACCTGGAAATCGGCTTCAACGTCAGCTACCTGCTGGACGTGCTGGGCGTGATGACCACTGAACAGGTTCGCCTGATTCTGTCTGACTCCAACAGCAGCGCCCTGGTACAAGAATCCGACAACGATGACTCGGCTTACGTTGTCATGCCGATGCGCCTGTAATCATGTTCAGCAGAAGCTAGATGTCCCTCAGTCGCGTCTCGGTCACCGCGGTGCGCAATTTGCACCCGGTGACCTTCTCCCCCTCCCCCCGCATCAATATCCTCCACGGCGCCAACGGCAGTGGCAAAACCAGCGTGCTGGAAGCCATTCACCTGCTGGGGCTCGCTCGTTCCTTTCGCAGTGCCCGCTTGTTGCCGGTGATTCAGTACGAACAACTGGCGTGCACAGTATTTGGCCAAGTCGAATTGGCCGAAGGCGGTCATAGCAGCCTGGGGATTTCTCGTGATCGTCAGGGGGAGTTTCAAATCCGCATCGATGGGCAGAATGCTCGCAGTGCTGCGCAGTTGGCAGAAATCCTGCCACTGCAACTGATCAACCCGGACAGCTTCCGCTTGCTGGAAGGCGCGCCAAAAATTCGCAGGCAATTCCTCGATTGGGGAGTGTTCCACGTGGAACCGCGTTTCATGGCCACTTGGCAGCGCCTGCAGAAGGCCCTGCGGCAGCGGAACTCATGGCTGCGGCATGGTACACTTGACGCCGCTTCGCAAGCTGCTTGGGACCGGGAACTGTGCCTGGCCAGCGCTGAAATAGATGAATACCGCCGCGCCTATATCAAAGCCTTGAAACCAGTCTTTGAGCAGACCTTGAGCGAGTTACTTGAACTCGAGGGGCTGACGTTGAGCTACTACCGTGGTTGGGACAAAGACCGGGAACTGAGTGCAGTGCTCGCGACGTCCTTGCAACGGGATCAGCAAATTGGTCACACCCAGGCCGGACCACAACGGGCTGATTTGCGCCTTAGATTGGGCGCACATAATGCTGCGGATATCTTGTCCCGCGGTCAGCAGAAGTTGGTGGTCTGCGCTTTGCGTATCGCCCAGGGGCATCTGGTTAGCCAGGCCCGGCGCGGGCAATGTATTTATCTGGTGGATGACTTGCCGTCCGAACTGGACGAGCAGCACCGCCGCGCGTTATGCCGCTTGTTGGAAGACTTACGCTGCCAGGTGTTTATCACCTGTGTAGACCACGAATTATTGAGGGAAGGCTGGCAGACGGAAACGCCAGTCGCTTTGTTCCACGTGGAACAAGGCCGTATCACCCAGACCCACGACCATCGGGAGTGAAGGCATGAGCGAAGAAAATACGAATACGTACGACTCGACCAGCATTAAAGTGCTTAAAGGTTTGGATGCCGTACGCAAACGTCCCGGTATGTACATCGGTGATACCGATGATGGCAGCGGTCTGCACCACATGGTGTTCGAGGTGGTCGATAACTCGATCGACGAAGCTTTGGCCGGTCACTGCGACGACATCAGCATCATCATCCACCCGGACGAATCCATCACCGTACGCGACAACGGTCGCGGCATTCCGGTAGATGTGCATAAAGAAGAAGGCGTTTCGGCGGCAGAGGTCATCATGACCGTGCTCCACGCCGGCGGTAAGTTCGACGATAACTCCTATAAAGTATCCGGCGGTTTGCACGGTGTAGGTGTTTCGGTAGTAAACGCCCTTTCCGAAGAGCTGATCCTGACTGTACGTCGTAGCGGCAAGATCTGGGAACAGACTTACGTTCATGGTGTTCCACAGGAACCGATGAAAATCGTCGGTGACAGCGAAAGCACTGGTACGCAGATTCACTTCAAGCCTTCGGCTGAAACCTTCAAGAACATCCACTTCAGCTGGGACATTCTGGCCAAGCGGATTCGTGAACTGTCTTTCCTGAACTCCGGTGTGGGTATCGTCCTCAAGGACGAACGCAGCGGCAAGGAAGAGCTGTTCAAGTACGAAGGCGGCCTGCGTGCGTTCGTTGAATACCTGAACACCAACAAGACCGCGGTCAATCAGGTGTTCCACTTCAACATCCAGCGTGAAGACGGCATCGGCGTAGAAATCGCCCTGCAGTGGAACGACAGCTTCAACGAGAACCTGTTGTGCTTCACCAACAACATTCCTCAGCGCGATGGCGGTACTCACCTGGTGGGTTTCCGTTCTGCACTGACGCGTAACCTGAACACCTACATCGAAGCGGAAGGCCTGGCGAAGAAACACAAAGTCGCCACCACCGGTGACGATGCCCGCGAAGGCCTGACCGCCATTATCTCGGTCAAGGTTCCGGATCCGAAGTTCAGCTCCCAGACCAAAGACAAGCTGGTGTCCTCCGAAGTGAAGACAGCGGTCGAACAGGAAATGGGCAAGTACTTCTCCGACTTCCTGCTGGAAAACCCGAACGAAGCCAAGCTGGTTGTCGGCAAGATGATCGACGCAGCACGGGCTCGTGAAGCGGCGCGTAAAGCCCGTGAGATGACCCGTCGTAAAGGTGCGCTGGATATCGCCGGCCTGCCGGGCAAACTGGCTGACTGCCAGGAGAAAGACCCTGCCCTCTCCGAACTGTACCTGGTGGAAGGTGACTCTGCTGGCGGTTCCGCCAAGCAGGGTCGCAACCGTCGCACCCAGGCCATCCTGCCGTTGAAGGGTAAGATCCTCAACGTCGAGAAGGCGCGTTTCGACAAGATGATTTCCTCGCAGGAAGTCGGCACCTTGATCACCGCCCTGGGCTGTGGCATCGGCCGCGATGAGTACAACATCGACAAGCTGCGCTATCACAACATCATCATCATGACCGATGCTGACGTTGACGGTTCGCACATCCGCACCCTGCTGCTGACGTTCTTCTTCCGTCAGTTGCCGGAGTTGATCGAGCGTGGCTACATCTACATCGCCCAGCCACCGTTGTACAAAGTGAAAAAAGGCAAGCAAGAGCAATACATCAAAGACGACGACGCCATGGAAGAGTACATGACGCAGTCGGCCCTGGAAGATGCGAGCCTGCACTTGAACGACGAAGCCCCGGGCATCTCCGGTGAAGCGTTGGAGCGCCTGGTAAACGACTTCCGCATGGTGATGAAGACCCTCAAGCGTTTGTCGCGCCTGTACCCTCAGGAGCTGACCGAGCACTTCATCTACCTGCCATCCGTCAGCCTGGAACAGTTGGGTGATCATGCTCACATGCAGGCTTGGTTGGCCCAGTACGAAGTCCGCCTGCGTACCGTTGAAAAATCCGGCCTGGTCTACAAAGCCAGCCTGCGTGAAGACCGTGAACGTAACGTCTGGCTGCCAGAGGTCGAACTGATTTCCCACGGCCTGTCGAACTACGTCACCTTCAACCGCGACTTCTTCGGCAGCAACGACTACAAGACGGTTGTTACCCTCGGCGCGCAACTGAGCACCCTGCTGGACGACGGTGCTTACATTCAGCGTGGCGAGCGCAAGAAAGCGGTCAAAGAGTTCAAGGAAGCCCTGGACTGGTTGATGGCGGAAAGCACCAAGCGCCATACCATTCAGCGATACAAAGGTCTGGGCGAAATGAACCCGGATCAGCTGTGGGAAACCACCATGGACCCAGCCCAGCGTCGCATGCTGCGCGTGACCATCGAAGACGCCATTGGCGCGGACCAGATCTTCAACACCCTGATGGGTGATGCGGTCGAGCCTCGTCGTGACTTCATCGAGAGCAATGCCCTGGCGGTTTCCAACCTGGACTTCTGATCAGGTTGCAGCAAAAAAAAAGGCCAACGCTTAGCGTTGGCCTTTTTTATGGGCTGGATATGAGCATTTTATAAATGCTCCACGTGGAACATCTCAGTCCTCGGAAGCCGCCGTCACACTCTCCAACCGATATCCGTACCCATAGATCGTCAGCAACTGCCAACCCCGATCCGCCGTCAGCCCGAGCTTATTCCGCAGCCGATAAATATGCGTATCCAGCGGCCGCGACGACACCATCTCCTCATGGGTCCAGAACCGTTCATACAGGTACTCTCGAGACAGCGGCCGCGCCAGGTTCTCAAACAGGCACCGCGCCAGGCGGTATTCGCGCTCCGTCAGGCTGATGGGTTTTCCCGCCCTGCTCACCGTGAGTTCAGCATCATCAAAGGTCAGGTCATTGAAGGTATGCACCTCACTGGCTGCAGACTTCTGCAACCCGTGGCGACGCAGAACGGCATTCACCCGAGCCTTAAGCTCATTGGGACGAAACGGCTTGCTGACGTAATCATCGGCACCACTGTTCAGCGCCTGGACGATATCGCTCTCGGCATCGCGGCTGGTAAGCATGATGGCGGCTGGCGGCGCTTCCATGTGCTCGCGGGTCCAGCGCAGCAATGCCAGGCCACTGAGGTCGGGCAGTTGCCAGTCAAGGATCAGCAAGTCGAAGGTCTCGCGGCGCAGTTGTCGCAGCAGGTCTTCTCCACGCTCGAAGCAGTGCAGGGCCCATGGCTGATCCGCAGCGCTGGGGATTTGTCGCAGTGTCTGTTCCACCCGCCGCAGTTCAGCAGGTTCGTCATCCAGTATTGCGACACGCATGGCAGGGTCCTTTCTTATTGAAGAATGCGGGCATCGAATCTGAACAATTATGGCCAGATTCTCAGGCCCTCTGAATCTCTCGGTACGCTGATATCAAATGGCCGCAAGCCATTGGAAATCGTCAACACCCAAGCTGGGAAGATACCGGCTCGAGACCTTCAGGAAAAGGATCAATGGCAATCTGGTTTTATGCTGTTTCGAGACGTATGGCCGTTCTGGGGAAGGTTGATGTATGGGGAAGACTGGTATTGGTGGTGATGGTTGCTACGCTGGGCACGGAAACGGTCGGGGCCAATAAGCCGGCGATACCTATGCCGTTCGAGGAACGGCAGACTTTGAGTGAGCCCGGCAATGGCATGGGCTTCGCCCGTTCACCGTTTCAGCAACTCAGCGAACAGCAGCAGACCCAACGTTGGGTATTTTAAGTACCCGCAAATCTGAACAAATGTTGCGAATCGGTCCGATGCACCTATGTTGTAGGTAAATTCGCTCTCGCTGGATGACACACGGATTGGAGCGACGGAAGTGCTCCGACACAGGGACGTGTCATCTTCTGCAATGGATCTCACGCTCCCAGATATTTCGGCTATCGACTGGATACCTCATCGAGTATCGTAGACGGTACTCAAGGTCTTCCCGCTGCAAGACGCTGCCTGAAAGTGCTTTCTGATGACCCATTAGAACTAGAATCTTGATGAGCGCCATGACCTTTTTCCCTTGCCGATTCCGCTCTGCCGCTTCTACGCTGTTGAGTTCGGGCCTGATCGTTACGCTTGGCGTAGTGAGTCTTCCGGCCTTGGCACGCCCTGCCCCTCCCCGTGCACCCTATATCGACGACAACCGGATGTGCCGCGCGCAACCGCTTCCGGCAGTGGTGCAGCACCTCACGGGTGAAGCCTGGAAACTGGATGCCAAGGGTGTGTCCACGGCCCTGGAAGAAGGCATGTTCATCGATGAACAAGAAAGCGTAAAAACTTCATCGGGCGCATTTGTCAGCCTGTTGCTGGGGGACGGCTCGCGGATTGTCTTGCCCTCCAGCTCCCAGGTCCGACTGCATCTGGTCGAGGAGCAATCCATTCCCCAGGTGATTCTTGAAGAAGGTCAGGTCGAGGCTTACGTGATCAAGCGTGCCAGCGACTATGACCGTTTCCAGATCATGACCCCGGTGGGCGTTCTAGGGGTACGCGGCACGCATTTCCGTGTGCGTAACGATGGCGAACAATCGCTGGTGGAAGTACTCAACGGGCAAGTGGCGGTCAATCGTGATGACGCTCCACCGAGCCCGCGCCCTATCAAGAAGAAGCCCATTACCGGTCCAGTCTCTGGTGAAGTAAAGGTTGGTGCGCGGCAGGGCCTGGCCTTCAAGAAACAAGGCGAACTCAAACCCGTGGAACTGCTTGATGCGCCACGGTTGGTCGGCCAGGACGGCCAAAAGGGCGATGCGCCTGTCTGGACCCTGTTCCTGCGGCCATTGGCCGGGGCCCAGCGCTACCGGGCCCAGGTCGCGACCGATAAGGAGTTTCTGAACATCAAGCAGGAAAACTTCTCCGACAAGCCGCAAATGCGCTTCACTGGGCTGAAAGCATCGTTCTATCACGTTCGCTTGTCGGCATATGATGAACACGGGCTTGAGGGAGAAACCGGGGTTTATGACATTTTCTATTACCCACCCGCGAACCGCGTGCAGTAGTGCCCTGGACGCGAGCCGGTGAGGCTGTGGCACAGGGCTGAAAAGCGCCAACCGACTCAGGCTCAGCGGCTGTTCAATGGCCTGGTGCGCGAATGGCTGTGGGTCAGCCTGTTGCTATTACCCATCACGGCCTTCCTGTCCCTGAGCCCTGGCCTGGCCCTCAATAACCTGCTGTATGACAGCCTCCGCCGGCTGGCGCCTTTATCGGTGGATCCACGCATCCTGCTGGTAACGATCGACGACCGAAGCCTGAAGGAGCTCGGCCAATGGCCGTGGTCCCGACGTGTGCATGCCGACCTGCTTGATCGGCTGAGCGCCGCCAAGCCTGCCGGCATCCTGTTTGATGTGATCTTCAGCGAGCCCGCCCGGGAGCCAGCCAATGACCTGCGCCTGGCCGAGGCTATGTGCAGCGCTGGCAACGTCCTGTTGCCTTTGATTCGTGAAGGTTCGCCACGCTACGGCCAGCCTGTGGCGCAAATCCTGCCCGTGTTGCCCTTGCGTGATTGCGCCCGTAGCGTCGGCCATATCAACGTGGAAGCGGACAGCGACGGCATCGTTCGAAGCCTGTATTTGCGTGAAGGTCCACCCGGTAATTTGACACCGCAGTTAGCCTGGCTGGCGTTTGAACTGAGCGGCCAGCCATCCGGAATGCCGGGCGCACCTGGTCCGTCGGAAAGCTCCAGCTGGCAGCGGGAAAATGCCATTCGAATTCCTTTTATTGCCAGTCATGCCGGCTTTCCCAGCGTGCCGTATATCAGTGTCTTGCGCGGGGAGGTGCCATCCGAGTTGCTGCGCGACCGCTTGATCCTGATTGGCGCTACGGCACCGGGCATGGGCGACCGTTATGTCACGCCGCTTTCGGCCAGTGTCGGCACCACCCCGGGCGTGGAGATCCAGGCAAATATTCTCAATGGCTTGCTGCAAGGGCGCAGTATTGTCGATCTGCCCGTGTGGATGGCGACGCTACTGGCCACCGCGATGGTCGCGGTGCTGTTGGGCCTTCTGCTGTTTCGCCCGCGTTATGCACTGTGGCTGACCCTCGGTTGCATGGTGGCTGCGCTTCTGGGTTCATGGGGCCTGTTGCGCCTGGGCCATTGGTGGTCGCCGGCAGCAAGTCTGATTGGCATGCTGCTCAGCTACCTGATCTGGAACTGGCGGCGCCTGAGCGTGATCCTGGCCTACTTCGGCTGGGAACTGGCACGCCTGGACAACGAACCCAAAGTGCTCCCGGAGCGCCGTCGAGCGCCCGCCAGCCAGGGTGATGTATTGCAGGGACGAATCTTCGCCCTCGAACAAGCGGTCAGCCGTACCCGGGACACTCGTCGCTTCATGGCCGATGGGCTGGAATGTTTGCCTGTAGCAACCTTGATTACCGATCCCAAGGGCAACGTCCTGCTGGCCAATCGAATTGCCCGCGATGTGTTCGGCAATGAACTGGTGGCCGAAAACCTCTTGGATCAACTCGCCGCATTAGGTTATCCACCGCTGCAGGACGGTGTTCGCCCTGCCCTGTCGACGCTGGAGATTGTCGAGTTCCGCGACACCCTTGACCGCAGCCTGCGCCTCGACCTGGCTCCGCTGCTGCCCGCAGACGGTGACGTGGCCCTGGGCTGGCTGCTGAGCCTCACAGACCTGAGCATTGAGCGTGATGCCCAGCAGCAACGGGAGACCCTGTTGCGCTTTCTGTCCCATGACTTGCGTGCGCCGCATTCGGCGATCCTGGCCCTGTTGGATGTTCAGGACACCGCCGCGCCGATATTTGCGCAGATCGAACAACAAGTCCGCCGTGCCCTGAACCTGACCGAATCATTCGTGCAGTTGGCGAAAGCCGAATCCGATGGCTACCAATTCCAGCCCAGCCTGTTCGCCATGTTGGTGCTCGACGCATTTGATCAAGTCGCAGTGCACGCCCAGTTGAAAGGCATTCGCCTGGTCCATCACCTGGATGAAGACGGCGAAGAAATGGTGTGGGCAGACCAATCGCTGCTGACCCGAGCCTTGTTCAACCTGTTGGAAAATGCGGTGAAATACAGCCCATCGGGCACCACCGTTACGTTAAGCCTGACCCGCCATGAAGACGCTTTGGAGTGCCGTATCAGCGACCAGGGGCGAGGAATCTCCCCGCAGGATTTGCCCGAACTCTTCGCTCAATACCGGCGCTTCGCCTCGGCTCAGGGCAGTGAAGGATTGGGGTTGGGGCTGACCATGGTCAAGGCCGTCGTGGATCGCCACGGTGGGAGAATTCGCTGCGAAAGCGAGGTGGATAAAGGTACGACCTTCATGCTTCAGCTGCCATTGTGGCGAGACTGAATCGCGGCTTTTCACCTGTGCATAAAAAACCGGTCTCAAGGACCGGTTTTTTAATGCGGGAAAAACTTATGCACCTTTTCCGCTGTTTTATGAGCTTGGGAAATATGTAAGTAAATCAGCAGCCTATAAGCTAAAAAGCGCAATTCGCCAACAAACCGTACACAGGTTATCCACAGAAACTCAAATCACCGGCGTGTCGACCACAACCGGCTCCGGCGGCAACGAACCCATGGCCCGTTGTTGCGCTTCATTCCATGCCTGGGCACGGTCGTTCAGCGCTGCAATGGCACGTGGGCCTTCGCCCTCGGCATACATGGGCTCGCCAATGATTACAGTGATGGTGCCTTGACGCTTGGCCCAGCCGGTCTTTGGCCAGAACTTGCCGGCGTTGTGGGCAATCGGCAGCACCGGCAGCCCGGCGTTCACCGCCAGGGCCGTACCGCCACGTGAGAACTTGCCCACAGTGCCGTAGGGCACGCGTGTGCCTTCAGGGAAGATCAGCACCCAAACCCCATCCTTCAACAGCTCATCGCCCTTCTTGGCCACATGCTTGAGTGCGGCCTTGGGGTTGTCGCGGTCGATGGCGATCGGTCGCAGCATGGCCATGGCCCAGCCGAAGAATGGCACGTACAGCAGCTCACGCTTGAGCACCTGGCTCAGGGGCGAGAAATACGCAGACAGGAAAAAGGTTTCCCAGGTGCTCTGGTGGTTCGACAGAATCACACAAGGCTGGTCCGGGACGTTTTCGGCGCCCCTGATCTCGAAACGAATGTTCAGGAACACCTTGGTCAACCACAGCGCGCAGTTGCACCAAAAGACGTTGATGAAACGATAGCGCGCCTTGAACGGCAGGAAAGGCGCGATAAAAAAGCTCAGGGTGCACCAGAGAAAAGAGCTGGTGCCCAACAGCAGGTAAAAGAAGAAGGTTCTGATGGCCTGCAAAATCGACATGGCGGCATTTACCGTTGCGGGACAACGCCCGCCTGTTAAAAGCGCGCTCCCGAACAGTCCTTGGTCAGGAAGTCAGAAGGGCTGCTAGTTGTTGATAAGTTCTGCGGCAACCGCCGCCAGATCGTCAAAAATCAAAGTACCTACCGGCAGGGTTTTAGCCTGGGTCTTTTCGCCTTTCCCGGTTTTTACCAAAACTGGCTGAGAGTCGACGGCTTTGGCGGCTTCCAGGTCACCGAGGCTGTCCCCGACAAACCATAGCCCAGCCAACGGCACGTTGTAATGTTCAGCAATAGTTTTAAGCATACCCGGTTTGGGCTTGCGGCAATCGCAGCCTTCATCCGGGCCGTGCGGGCAATACACCAGCAGCCCTACTTCACCGCCCTGCTCGGCCACCAGCGTGCGCAGGCGCGCGTGCATGGCGTCGAGGGTGGCGATGTCGTAGTAGCCGCGGGCGATGCCGGACTGGTTGGTGGCGATGGCCACCGTCCAGCCCGCTTTGCTCAACTGCGCGATGGCCTCGATCGAGCCGGGCAGTGGAATCCATTCCGCCACCGATTTGATGTAAGCGTCGGAGTCGTAATTGATCACTCCGTCCCGATCGAGAATCAGCAGTTTCAACATGGTCAGCTCAGTACGGAAATGTCAGCGATATTGATGAACAGGCCGCGCAGGCGCGCCAGCATGGCGTAGCGGTTTTTCCGCACGCCCGCGTCTTCGGCATTGATCATCACCGCTTCGAAGAACGCATCCACCGGCTCACGCAAGGTGGCCAGGCGCGCCAAGGCTTCGGCGTAGTTGCGTTCGGCGATCAGCGGCTTCACTGCATTTTCTGCCTTGGCGATGGCCGAGTTCAGCGAGAACTCCTTGGCATCGGCAAACAGGCCCGGGTCGACTTCGGCATTGCCGAGGTTGTCGGCCTTGCTCAGCAGGTTCGACACACGCTTGTTCACGGCGGCCAGGGCACCGGCTTCCGGCAGCTTGCGGAAGGCCTGTACGGCCTGCACACGCTGGTCGAAGTCCAGCGCCGAACCTGGTTGCAGGGCACGTACCGACAGGTACACCGAAACGTCCACGCCTTCGTCTTCGTAACGCGCACGCAGACGGTCGAACACGAACTCCAGCACTTGCTCGGCGAGGCCCGCTTGCTTGACCTTGGCACCGAACTGGCCAACCGCAAACACCACGGCCTGGGTCAGGTCGAGGTCGAGCTTCTTGTCGATCAGGATCCGCAGCACGCCCAGGGCCGCACGGCGCAGCGCATACGGGTCTTTGCTGCCGGTAGGCAACATGCCGATACCGAAGATACCGACGAGGGTATCCAGCTTGTCAGCGATGGCCACGGCCGCACCGGTGAGGGTGGTCGGCAACTCGGCGCCAGCACCGCGTGGCATGTACTGCTCGTTCAGCGCGAGGGCGACGTCTTGCGGCTCGCCATCATTCAGAGCGTAGTAGTAACCGGCAACACCTTGCATCTCCGGGAACTCGCCGACCATCTCGGTGGCCAGGTCGCACTTGGACAGCAGGCCGGCACGCGCAGCCCAGGCAGCATCGCCACCAATGCGTGGCGCGATGTAGGCCGCCAGCTTGGAAACCCGTACGGCCTTGTCGTAGACGCTGCCGAGTTTTTCCTGGAACACCACGTTCTGCAGGCGCAGGTTGAAGTCTTCGAGCTTCTGCTTCTTGTCTTGCTTGAAGAAGAACTCGGCGTCAGTCAGGCGCGGGCGAACGACTTTTTCGTTACCGGCGATGATCTGCTGCGGGTCCTTGCTTTCGATGTTGGCCACGGTGATGAAGCGCGGCAGCAGCTTGCCGTCGACGTCCAGCAGGCAGAAATACTTCTGGTTGTCCTGCATGGTGGTGATCAGCGCTTCCTGCGGCACGTCGAGGAAACGCTCCTCGAACGAGCACACCAGCGGCACTGGCCATTCAACCAAAGCGGTCACTTCGTCCAGCAGGCTTGGCGGCACGATGGCGGTGCCTTCCTGCAGGCGGGCCAGCTCTTCGGTACGCTTGCTGATCAGCTCGCGGCGCTCATTGGCATCCGCCAGCACATAGGCTGCACGCAGGTCATTGAGGTAGTTGGCGGGCGCGGTGATTCGCACGGCTTCAGGATGGTGGAAGCGGTGGCCACGTGAATCACGGCCGGCCTTCTGGGCGAGGATGGTGCAGTCGATGACCTGGTCACCGAGCAGCATCACCAGCCATTGGGTCGGGCGCACGAACTCTTCCTTGCGGGCACCCCAGCGCATGCGCTTGGGAATCGGCAGGTCGTTCAGCGAGTCTTCAACGATGGTCGGCAACAGGCTGGCGGTCGGCTTGCCGGTGATGACCTGGCTGAAACGCAGCTTCGGGCCACTCTGGTCGATTTCGCTCAGCTCGACGCCACACTTCTTGGCAAAACCAAGGGCGGCTTGAGTCGGGTTGCCTTCAGCATCGAAGGCGGCCTGGCGTGGCGGGCCGTCGAGGTTGATGCTGCGGTCCGGCTGCTGGGTTTCCAGTGCGGTGAGCAACACAGCCAGTCGGCGCGGCGCGGCGTAGACTTTTTTTGCGGCGAACTTCAGGCCAGCGGTTTGCAGGCCTTTTTCGATACCGGCCAGGAATGCGTCGGCCAGGGTATTCAGTGCCTTGGGTGGCAGCTCTTCGGTGCCCAGTTCAACCAGGAAATCTTGAGCACTCATTGTGCAGCCTCCAGCTTAGCCAACACTTCATCACGCAGGTCCGGGGTGGCCATCGGGAAGCCCAGCTTGGCGCGAGCCAACAGGTAGGCTTGGGCGACGGAACGCGCCAGGGTGCGTACACGCAGGATGTATTGCTGGCGCGCAGTTACCGAGATGGCACGACGGGCGTCCAGCAGGTTGAAGGTGTGGGATGCCTTCAGAACCATTTCATAGCTTGGCAACGGCAGCGGCTGATCCAGTTCGATCAGGCGCTTGGCTTCGCTTTCATAGAAGTCGAACAGTTCGAACAGCTTCTCGACGTTCGCGTGTTCGAAGTTGTAGGTCGACTGCTCCACTTCGTTCTGGTGGAACACGTCGCCGTAGGTCACCTTGCCGAACGGGCCGTCAGCCCACACCAGGTCGTAGACCGAGTCCACGCCTTGCAGGTACATGGCCAGGCGCTCGAGACCGTAGGTGATCTCGCCGGTCACCGGGTAGCACTCGATGCCGCCGGCTTGCTGGAAGTAAGTGAACTGCGTCACTTCCATGCCGTTGAGCCAGACTTCCCAGCCCAGGCCCCAGGCGCCCAGGGTTGGCGATTCCCAGTTGTCTTCGACGAAACGGATGTCGTGGACCAGCGGGTCCAGGCCGACATGTTTCAACGAGCCCAGGTACAGCTCCTGGAAGTTGTCCGGGTTTGGCTTCAGAACCACCTGGAACTGGTAGTAGTGCTGCAGGCGGTTCGGGTTTTCGCCGTAGCGGCCGTCAGTCGGGCGACGACTGGGCTGCACATAAGCGGCGTTCCAGGTTTCCGGGCCGATGGCCCGCAGGAAGGTAGCGGTGTGGATTGT
>NZ_JBIUVK010000078.1:0-15746 GCF_044742865.1 Pseudomonas sp. NPDC087814
TTCGCGAGCAAGCCCGCTCCCACATTTGGACCGTGCCCGCTTTAGCTTTTGATTTGGCTTTTAAACACTCAAGCCGGCCGGTAGGCCGCTGTGCTCTTGATCCGCTTTTGATCTTGATCTTGGGCGCCCCGTTAAACCACGCTGGCCGAACTGGACTTTTGCGCTTTTCAAAAGTGAGCCGCTGTAAGAGCGGAACCAATAGCGGCCATAACCGCAGAAACGGATATGTACCCAGGCAGATCAGAAATTCTGCCCCATGGAGAACTGGAACACCTGCTTGGTCGCATTCTCCGGGGTACGAACCGGCAACGCCAGGTTGATACTCAACGGCCCCAACGGGCTGTACCACGTAGCCCCAACCCCCACAGATGCACCCAGCTGACTCAGGTCAACCCCATTACAACCCTGGGTAGTACTGAGGGCACACTTGTCCGAATAAACGTTACCCACATCCCAGAACACAGACGTACGCACCGACTTATTATCTTTAAGGAACGGCATCGGAAACAGATATTCCGCCCCCCCGGTAATCAGGATGTTGCCCCCCAACGCCTCGGGACTGCGGTCGCTGTAGTACTGCTGGCCCGCACTGGCATACGCCCCGGTCGCCGGCGTACTGCGCGGCCCAAGCGTGCCGCTTTCAAACCCGCGCACCGAACCTTCACCCCCGGCCGTGTAGTTTTCATAAAACGGCAGGCCGTCCGTCGAGCCGTACCCGTTGGCGTAACCGAGCTTGGTATGCAAACGCAGCGTCGTCGAATTGGTGATCGGCACAAATGTCTGCCCGGAATAATCGAGTTTGTAGAAACTCAAGTCACTGCCCGGAAGCGTCACCGTCAGGTTCAGGTTCTGCGAGTAACCACGGGTCGGCATCACGCCTTTGTTCAACGTCGACTCCGACCACCCAAGGTTGGCCTTGAAGTTCGTGAACTCACTGCCTTCGCGCTGAAGAAAATCGTAAATCTCATCAGAGCTGTAGATGCCCGGGTCGATACTGTCGTGTTGCACCGTCAGGCCGAAACTCAACCGCGAGGTTTCATTGATCGGGTAGCCGAGTGTGGCCCCCAGGCCGTAACTGTTGATGGAGTAGTAGGAAACACCGCTGCCATCGTCGTAGTAGTTGTTGTAATCGGTGGCACTGTAGAACGCGTTATAGCCCAGGCTCACCCCGTCCGGCGTGAAGTAGGGGTTGGTAAAGCCAATGTTGTACTTGCTCTGGTACTGCGAGCGGGTCAGGCCCAGGCTGGCATAATCTCCGGTGCCCAGGAAGTTGTTCTGGGTGATCGAACCGCCAAGGATCAGCCCGGCATCCTGGGCAAAACCGACGCTGGCGGTAATCGAGCCGGACGCTTGTTCTTCGACCGCGTAGTTCACATCAAGCTGGTCGTCGACCCCCGCCACGGCCGGGGTTTCGACGTTGACCTCCTTGAAGAAGCCCAGGCGCTCAAGGCGAACCTTGGACTGGTCGATCAGGTAGGTCGACGCCCAGCCACCTTCCATCTGGCGCATTTCCCGGCGCAGCACCTGGTCGTCGGTCTTGGTGTTGCCACGGAAGTTGATGCGGTTCACATAGGCCCGTTTGCCCGGGTCGACCGCAAACACGATGTCCACGCTGTGGTCTTCATCGTGGGGCGTGGGCATGCCGTTGACGTTGGCGAAGGTGTAGCCGTCGTTACCCAGGCGCCGGGTGATCAGGTCCGAGGTGGTGGTCATCAGCTTGCGCGAGAACACCTGGCCTTTCTGCACCAGCAACAGGGCTTCAAGCTGGTCCTGGGGCACTTTCAAGTCGCCGCTGAGCTTCACGTCACGCACCGTGTATTTCTCGCCTTCGTTGATGTTGACGGTGATATAGACGTGCTTCTTGTCCGGGGTGATGGACACCTGGGTCGAGGTGATGTCCATGTTGATATAACCACGGTCCAGGTAATAGGAGCGCAGGCGTTCCAGGTCCCCGGTGAGTTTTTCACGGGCGTACTTGTCATCGTTGGTGAAGAACGAGAGCCAGTTGCTGGTCTTGAGGGTGAACGTGCCGATCAGTTCCTTGTCGGTAAACACGTGGTTGCCCACCACGTTGATGTGCTGGATCGCGGCCACGGAGCCTTCGTCGATCTTGACCTTCAGGCCCACGCGGTTACGCGGCTGCGGCAGCACTTCGGTGTCGACCGTGGCCGAATAGCGACCCTGGGCCACGTACTGGCGCTGCAGTTCGTTGCGCATGCCTTCCAGGGTGGCGCGCTGGAAGATCTCGCCCTCGGCCAGGCCCGACTGCTTCATGCCCTTGAGCAGGTCTTCGGTGGAGATGGCCTTGTTGCCTTCGAACTCGATGCTGGACACCGATGGGCGCTCGACCACATTGATGATCAGCACCGTGCCGTCGCGGCTCAATTGGATGTCCTGGAAGAAGCCGGTCTTGAACAACGCACGGGTGGAATCCACCAGCCGTCGGTCATCCGCTTCGTCCCCCACGTTCAGCGGCAAGGCACCAAACACGCTGCCCGCCGAGACCCGTTGCAGACCGTTGATACGGATATCCGAGATTTTGAAGGCTTCAGCGTGTGCAAGTGTGACATTGAGCAGCAGCGCAACCGAGCAGAGCAGGCGCGAAAAATTCATCAAGATCTTTTCCAGAACACATCGACAAGCAGCGCAAGCGCGCCGGGATGACTCGCCGCAGACGGGTCACCACAACGCGGCCAGACGGGTGGACGGCAAGCATAAGAGCGGCGCGGGTTTGGTGCGGTTAACCAAGTGTCAAGTTAGGTAAAGGTTGGCCCCGGGGCGATGAGGCTGGGCGATACTGTGGGGGTACCCTTTCACGAGCTCGCCATGATCCGCGTATTGCTAGTCGACGATGACCAGGAACTGACTGAAATGCTGGGCCAATACCTGGAGCATGAAGGCTTTGAGGCGACCTGCGTGCACACCGGCGAGGAGGGTGAAGTTGAGGCGTTGTCGGGGCGCTACAGCATTGTGGTGCTGGACGTGATGCTGCCCAGGCTCTCGGGCATCGAGGTGCTCCGGCGTATCCGGGCCAGCAGCCAGGTGCCGGTGGTGTTGCTCACGGCCCGGGGCGACAACATCGACCGGATCACCGGGCTGGAACTCGGCGCGGACGATTATGTGCCCAAGCCCAGTTCCCCGGGTGAACTGGTGGCGCGGCTGCGCGCGATCATGCGCCGGGTGCAGCCCGTGGACCCGCCGGCCGCTGACGTGATCAAGACCGGCGCCCTGGTGCTCTGGCCCGGCAAGCGTCAGGCCCTCTGGAAAGGCTGCGCACTGGGGCTGACCAGTACCGAATTCAGCCTACTTGAAGTGCTGGCCCGGTGCGCCGGCCAGGTGGTGAGCAAAAAGGACCTGTCGCTCAATGCCCTGGGCTGCCCGTTGACCCGCTATGACCGGCGCATCGACGTGCACATCAGCAGCATTCGCCAGAAGTTGGGCCCGCGCCCGGATGCCAAGGCCTGGATCCAGAGCGTGCGTGGCCTCGGTTACCTGTTGATCGCCGAATGATGAAACCCAGCCGGCTGTTCTGGAAACTGTTCCTGGCCTTTTGGCTGGCCACCAGCCTGACGTTCCTGGTGGGCTTGAGCATTCTCGTGGCGGGCAGCCTGGGCCCCGGGGACCATCATCTGGATGCGATCCTGGCCAGCGAAGAACAGTTGCTGGAACAGTACGGTGTCGAGTCGGGCCGCCAGCTCCTGGCGGTGTGGCAGCCACCCCACGGCCAAGCCATTGGCGTTTATGACAGTGCCGGTCAATTGCTGGCCGGCACGCCGGTCTCGCAGGTGGCTTATGAAAAGTCGCTGATCAGCAAGGACGGGGCCGCGCTGTCCCTCAGGTCTTCCCATCCTCCCCACGAACCCGGGCGCCTGGGCCACTGGATCCCGCTGATCATCGGCACGCTGATGAGCGCGCTTTTCAGTGGGTACATGGCCTACTACCTGGCGTGGCCGTTGGCTTATCTGCGGCGGGCGATGGGCGACGTTGCGCTGGGCCGCTTCGAAACCCGGGTGCGGCCGATGATGGGCAAGCGCCGTGATGAAATCGTCGACCTGGCCGAAGACTGCGACCGCATGGCCAACCAGCTCAAGCTGCTGGTGGAGGCCCAGCAACAGCTGTTGCACGACATCTCCCATGAACTGCGCTCACCGTTGACGCGCCTGCAAGTGGCCATCGGGCTGTTGCAGCAAGACCCGGCACGCCAGGAAATGCTCGGGCGCATCCAGCGTGAATCGGCGCGCATGGACACGCTGATCGAGGCGCTGCTGACCCTGGCGCGTGTGCAGGGCCGTCCCGAAAGCATCGAGCGCGAGCCGGTGGATATCGTCGAATTGCTGGCCGTGATTGTCGAGGATGCTCAGTTCGAGGCGGGTATCAAAGGCTGCAGTGTCAGCTTGCAGGCGTGTCCGGACTTTGTCAGTCGGGCCAGCGGCGAGCTGCTGTATCGGTGTTTCGAAAATGTCATTCGAAATGCCGTGCGCTACACGCAGCCTGATACTACGGTGCGGGTTTCGGCGGAGGTCAGCCCCGACACCCGTTGGCTGCGGGTATTGATCACCGATCAGGGTCCTGGCGTTGAAAACCTGCGGTTGCGGAGTATTTTCGAGCCTTTCGAACGTGGCCCGCATGACACCGATGCCGGTTTCGGACTGGGCCTGGCGATCGCCTTGAGGTCCGTGGAAATGCATGGCGGCACCATCGAGGCGCACAACGAGCCGTCCGGCGGGTTGAGCGTGGAAATCATCCTGCCTCGGGTGGGATCTTTACATGATATTACATTGGCTTGACCGCCCTGTACGCCCTGCGCCTTTAGACTTTTCTCCTGCGTGAGCTGATGTTCAGTGACGCCATTGGCGTGGAGGTGGCGATGTTTCAGGTGCACAAAAAAGGCTTCGTGGCCGGCAAGAAAATGGTCGACGGCCTGGTGCCTTACGATTTCTTCTGTGAAGACAGCCCGGCGATCAACCTGTTCGTGTTTACCGGCTCTGCGGCCCTCGGCCAAACCGTGGAAGAGCAGACATTGTGGGGCTTTACCCGGCTGGAGCGGTTTGAAGCCATGACCGGCGCCCTGGTGGCGAACAAGAAGAACGACGGCTGGTTTCAAAGCGTCAACGTGCTCACCGGGCCCAGCCAGAACGGCACCCAAAGTGTGAAATTCCAGCGCGTGCTGAAGATCATCAAGCACGCCACCGCCACGGGCCGCGCGACCAGCAAGTTTGAATATGAGATTCATACGGATGAAGGCGACACCTACTTCACCCGCCGACCCGCTGCACCCGACAGTGCGCAAACCGTCATTTATGCGGCGGATCAATAGCGCGGCTGCCGGAGTTCAAAAAGAGCGAAAAGGGGACAGATTTATTTATAAAATAAATCTGTCCCCTTTTTACCGTCCCCTTTTTACCGTTACATGCCGGCAGCCTCTACCGGTGCTGAAACCTTGGCAACGAAGCAATCCGCATCTTCGGCTCCTGCAACCTGGCCAGGTCACTGGCAATCTGCGCCCGCCAGAAATGCGCCCCGGCCAGTTGCGCATCCACCCACGCCTGGCGCAGCAACACCTTGGCCTTGTCCACCGACCCGTACTGGGCCTGGCGCAGAATCAGCTGCGCCTTGATCCGCAACATCTGCGGCACGAACCAGCGCTCATGCCGGCCCAGCGCCAATTGCAGGGTGTCTTCCAACACCTCCAGCGCCAGTTTCTCCAGGCCCAGCCGCGCCAGCCCCAGGGCGTATTCACAACGCAGCAAGCTATAAAGCTGGCTGTCGCCTTGGCCATGCAGGTGATGCAAGGCCTCACCCAGCAACGGCACGCCTTCTTCGGGCGACCCCTGGCGGATCAGCAGGATGCTCTCGAAGCACAGTCGAAACTGACGCCAGATGTGCAGGTCCTGTTGGGTCGTGCTGTCTTGCAGCAAGCCCAGGTAGTACCGCACCTTGGGCAGGTTGGACGCCAACAGCGCCAGGGGAATTGCCCCCAGGCACAGGGTGTACCAGAGTGTCGCGGGGTGATCGAGGGTGATGGCTTCATCGACGCAACTGCCGATCAGGCGCAGTGCCGGGTCGACGTCGCCTTCCAGCAACTGCACCTGTGCCTTGAGGCAGCGGGCGGCGATGCGCTGGTCAAAATGCACGTCGATAATGTGCGAGCGCGGGGCTGACGGTGACCCCAGTGCCTCGTCGATATTCTGTCGGGCGCCGGCCAGGTCGCCCATGTGAAACAACGCCAGCGCGCGCATGCGTTTACCCAGCAGTTGCTGGTTGCCGCAGTTGTTCAGGCTGATGTAGCGCTCGGCCAATTCCAGTGCTTCGGCGTACTGGTTGCAGCCGCAGCGGTCACTCCACAGGCCCCACAGCGCCCGCAGCTTGTGCTCGGCATCGCCCAGGTAGCGGGCGTCTTCACGCACCTGGCGCCAGGCTTCGCGCATTGGCCCGCCGGTGCCATAGGTGAGCATCAGCACGCTGGCCAGGGCGGTTTGCAACAGCATGCGCTGGCGCAGCGGCAGCGGGGTGGTGGCGGCGCTGGCCAGGCCTTTGTCGACCCAGGTGCGGCACTCGCTGACCAGCGACAGGCGCAGCCACAGCGGCACACCGCCCAGGGTCAGTTCGATGCCGGTGGGCAGGTCGCCCGAGGCTGAAAAGGCCCACTCCAGCGCGGTGCGGATGGTGTTGATTTCCGGGCCGTAGAGGCCGATCCAGGTCTCGGGAGAAAGCCCGTCGAGGGTCTGCCCGGCTTCCTGCAATACGCCCAGCGCATACAGTGCATGACGCTGGCGGGTGGCGTCGGCTTCGCCGTGTTCGTTGAGTTTCTCCAGGGCGTAGGCGCGGGTGGTTTCCAGCAGGCGGTAGCGCTTGAGCAACTGCGATTCACCGGCGATCAGCAGCGACTTGTCCATCAGGCTTTCCAGCAAGGGCAGGGCATTGCGTGCATCGAGGGTGCTGCTGGCGGTCATGGCCTTGACCGCGTCCAGGGTAAAAGAACCGGTGAACACCGCCAGTTGGCGCAACATGGCCTGTTCGTCGCCGGTGAGCATCGAGTAGGTCCAGTCCAGGGTCGCGCTCAGTGAACGGTGGCGGGCGAGGGCGGTGCGCCGGCCGGTCATTTGCAGGCGGAAGCTGCCGTCGAGCAACCCCACCAGGTCCTGGATGCCAAAGGTGCGGACCCGCGCTGCGGCGATTTCGATGGCCAGGGCGTTGCTATCGAGCTTGCGACAGATGGCGCTGGCGGCGGCGACGTCGGTGTCCTTGAACACGAAGCCGGGGTCGAGGGCCTTGACCCGTTCGATGAACAGGGCGATGCCCGACCAGGTCATGGCTTGCTCGGCACTCAAGTTCACGTCTTCGTCCGGCACCAGCAACGGGGCGAGGTCGTGCACCCGTTCGCCCTCGGCCCGCAGCGGCTCGCGGCTGGTGGTCAGCACGCAGCACTGGGGCGCGCAACGCAGCAGCACCTCGACCGCGTCGGCGGTGGCTTGCAGCACGTGTTCGCAGTTGTCGAGCACCAGCAGCAACGGGCTGTTGGCGAGCATCGAGGCCACGCTTTGCAAGGGCTCGTCACTTACGCTTTGAATGCCCAGGGCGTTGGCGAGCATGCCGGCCACCCATTGGCCGCTGGTGGCGGGTGCCAGGTCGACGAAGCACATGCCCTGGTGAAAGCGGCCCTGCAGCAGTTGCGCCACGGCCAGGGCCACGGTGGTCTTGCCGATGCCGCCGGGGCCGGTGATGGTCACGAAACGCTGGCTCAGTACCTGGTCGGCCAGGCTCAGGATCAGCTGTTCGCGGCCAATCACCGTGGTGGGCGCCGGTTGCAGGTTCGGTGCCTCTACTGTCGGGGCGGGCAGCAGGGCCTGGGTCATAGCGCCTTCACTCACCGCCTGCATCGTCACCGGCGCGACAAACCGATAACCCCGGCCTGGCACGGTGACGATGTAGCTGAAGTTGCCGTCATCCCCCAGCGCCCGGCGCAGCGCAACGATCTGCGCGCGCAGGTTACATTCCTCCACCACCACCTTGGGCCAGGCGAAAGAGATCAGCTCGGACTTTTCCAGCAACTCGCCAGCCCGGCTGGCGAGGGCGATCAGCAGGTACAAGGCGCGGCTGCCGAGGGTCACCGGCTCGCCGTTGCGCAGCAATACATGCTGGCGCGCCAACAAGAGAAAGGGGCCAAAACCGATTGCATTCTCGGTGTGGTCCGGGGCCTGGGGGACGAGGTCCGTGAAGGACGCTGCGGGGTATTTGCTCGAACTCATCAATTTGTCCTTTTTTTGTAGTCGGGCTTGTTATTGGCGATCAGGCCATTCGCCCTTTTGGGTGCTTACGTGCGGCAGCAGGCTTGGAGAGTTGAAGTCGATCAAAAAGGTGAGAGTTGACGCCCTCCTTTGGGGCATGGACGTTGTTATAGGGCGCGGGGCCGTTGGGTTTCAGGCGATGAGACTGTTTCAATTTAGAAACATTTTATTACTAGAAAACCTGATGTAGCAGAATGTATGCCAGTTGGCATGTAACAAAGATGACAACAACCGTATGAAATTTATGGGGATTTTTGAGGTCGTCGAAAGCGGGGGAAGGTGGGTGTTCGGAAAGGCGAATATTTCTAATTGTGTCGTTCGGGATGCCGAATAAAACGGCGGTGGTTTGGCGTGGTTTTTTTGGCTGTGTATCAGACTGTGTATCAGCACCCATCTGATACACCGGCATGAATAGAAGGAGGAAACGCGACACAGACGGGATACACGCCTGGCTTTAAATCTGTCTACCAGATGGCGCAGGCGGTCACCCACCGCACAAGCGCCCTGGCCACATTCAGTCAAGCCAGGAGATTCAACAATGAAGCGCCATTACGCAGCCCTTGCCGCCACCCTCGCACTGTCCCTCGGTGCCTTCGCCGCCACCGCCCATGCCGAGGATGCCAAGCCTCAGGAAAAATGCTTCGGCGTGTCCCTCGCCGGTGCCAACGATTGCGCCGCCGGTGCCGGGACTTCCTGCGCCGGCACCGCCAAGGCGGATTACCAGGGCAACGCCTGGGTGCTGGTGGACAAAGGCACCTGCACCCAGATCAAAACCCCCAAAGGCTTCGGCAGCCTGACGGAACAACCATGATTGCCCTGGCCCCTGCGGTGCTCAAGCGTGTGCTGCCTGAGGCGCTGCTGTTGCTGGTGGCCCGCCTCGGGATCGCTTCGGTGTTTTTCCTCTCGGGCCGCACCAAGGTGACCGGTTTCCTGCAGCTCAAGCCGTCGACCTACACCTTGTTTCGCTCGGAATACGCCTTGCCGCTGGTGCCGCCGGACTGGGCAGCGCACCTGGCGACCTATGCCGAGCATCTGTTCCCGCTGTTGCTGGTGCTGGGCCTGCTGACCCGCCCGGCGGCTGCCGCGCTGTTGGGCATGACCCTGGTGATCGAGGTGTTCGTGTACCCCGACGCCTGGCCGACCCACCTGACCTGGGCGGGCTTGTTGCTGCCGCTGCTGGCGTATGGCGGCGGGGCCTGGTCACTGGACCGCGTGCTGTCCGGCCAACGCCGTTAACCCTTTCACAACAATGATCAGGCCCCAAGGCCTGTGGAGAGTCGCATGCGTATTCTTTCTTCCCTGGCGATCGCCATGGCACTCGCTACACCGTTGGTGGCCTCGGCCGCCGATGCAGCCAAGCCCCAGCCGGGCACCGGTAAAAGCGTGGTGATCGTGCCCGGTTCCTTTGTCGACGGCTCCGGCTGGCGAGTGGTGCACGACATCCTGATTCACAAGGGCTACAAGGTCACCGTGGTGCATCAGGGCCATGAAAGCCTCGCAGCCGACGTGGCCGAGGCCCGCGAAGTGCTGGAGCAGCAGGTCGGCCCGGTGGTGCTGGTGGGGCACAGCTCCGGCGGCGGGGTGATCTCGATTGCCGGTGACCGCGACAAGGTCAAGTCGATGGTCTATGTCTCGGCCCTGCAACCGGAAGTCGGCGAGAACATGAGCCAGCTGCTGTCGTCGATGCCGGCGCCGAGCAATGACGTGATGCAGACTCGCGACGGGCATCTGTTCTTTGATCGCACCAAGTTCAATGCCGACTTTGCTGCCGACCTGACCACCAACCGCACCGACTTCATGGCCGCCTCCCAGGTGCCGGCCACCACCGCGCTGTTCGGCGGCACCGTGTGGGCCGCGGCCTGGCACAAGAAGCCGACCTACGCCGTGGTGTCCACCGAAGACCGTGCCCTGAGCCCCGATCTGCAGCGCTGGATGTACAAGCGCGCCGGCTCGAAAGTCACTGAAATCAAGGCCAGCCACTCGGTGTACATCTCCCAGCCCGAGGCTGTGGCGAAGGTCATCGAAGACGCGGCATCCGTCATCAAATAAACCCCACCCCCGAGGAGTAATACCCATGAGCACATCCATCAAATCCCGCTTGAGCCTTGCCACTGCTGCCGCCCTGATCGCCATGGCGTCCGCTTCCTTCGCGGCCGCCGCCAGCGCCGCCGACCAGCCGGAACAGCCGGGTCGCTGCTACGGCGTGAACAACTGCAAGGGCGAAAGCCTGTGCGCCACGGCCAAGAACGATTGCAAGGGCCTCAACAGCTGCAAGGGCCAGGGCGTTGTCGTCAAGACCCCGTCCGAGTGCCTGAAGCTGGGCGGCACCACTACCGAACCGAAGTAACACCCCGGCGGGCCCAGGTTGGGCCCGCCGCCTATTTATGCAACGGAGACCACATGATGCCGACACCCAACCCGCGTTTTCCAGGCTATGGCCTGGGGCTGCGCAAGGAACACTACAGCGAGTTCCTGGAGAACCCGGTGGCGGTGGATTTCGTTGAAGTGATCTCCGAGAATTTCATGGTCGCGGGCGGCCAGCCCCGGCACATCCTGCGCCAGATTCGAGAGCGGTATCCGGTGGCGCTGCACGGGGTGTCGATGTCGATCGGCACGGCCGAGGGCCTCGATCGCGATTACCTGAAACGCCTCAAGTCGCTGGTGGACGAGATCGAACCGCTGTTTGTGTCCGACCACTTGAGCTGGTCCCGCAGCGGGGGTTTCAACTCCCATGATCTGTTGCCGGTGCCTTACACCCATGAGGCATTGGACCGGGTCTGCGCCAATATCGACCTGGCTCAAGAAGTGTTGGGCCGCACGATGCTGTTTGAAAACCCGTCCAGCTACCTGGCCTTTGATGGCGCGTCCATGAGCGAGTGGGAATTCATCGCCGCCATGTCCCGGCGCACCGGCTGCGAGCTGTTGCTGGACGTCAATAATGTGTTTGTCAGCGCCAGCAACCATGGCTTTGACGCTCTCGCGTTTCTCGACGGGATTCCGGCCGAGCGGGTCCGGCAAATTCACCTGGCCGGCCATAGCCAGGGCCGCGATTTGCTGATCGACAGCCACGACAGCCCGGTGTGTGATGGCGTCTGGGACTTGTATGCCAAGGCCGTTGCGTTGCTCGGCCCGGTCGCCACGATGATCGAGCGCGATGACGAGATCCCGCCCCTGGCAGAGCTGCTGGAGGAGCTGTCGATCGCCCGCATGCTCGGTGCCTCCGAGGCCTACAAGCGTGCGCAGGTGCGCTCATGAATCTCGCGCAATGGCAGCAGGCTTTTCATACCTGGCTGGTGAGTGCCTCGGAGCAGTCGGCCGAGATGTTGGGTAACAAGGCCGCGGGACTGGCGGTGTATCAGAACAACTACCGCGCGCAATTGGTGGGTTGCCTGGAACAGGCGTTTCCCAACCTGCGGCGCTGGGTCGGGGACGAGGCGTTCCTGGCCGCGTGCGTCAGCCATATCGACCGGCATCCGCCCCATGCCTGGACCCTGGACGTCTATCCCGAGGGTTTTCACCTGACCCTGGGCGAACTGTTCCCCAACAATCCCGACGTGCATGAACTGGCCTGGATCGAGTCGTCGCTCAATGAAGCGTTTGTCGCCGCCGATGCCAGCCCGTTGCCCATGGACGTGCTGGCGTCGGTGGATTGGGACACGGCACGCCTGCAACTCACGCCGTCGCTGCGCTGCCATGGGCTGACCACCAACGCCGAGGCGATCTGGTCGGCATTGTGGCAGCAAACCCCGGCGCCCGAGGCGCTGATGCTGGCCGAGGCCGGTGGGCTGCTGGTGTGGCGTCGCCAGTTCACCTCGCGCTTGCGGCAAGTCGAGGCTTTGGAGTTCCAGGCGTTGGTGCACCTGCAAGGTGACGGCAGTTTCGCCGGGTTGTGCGAGTTTCTGGTGGAGCGCCTGGGGGAGGAGGAGGGCGTGGCAAAAGCCGGTGAGTGGCTGGCCGGCTGGATCGGCAGCGAGTTGATTGTGGGGGTTGTTGACGACCTTCCAGTGTCGAATTTTTCGGAGCTATAAACCCATGTCTTTTTTCAATCGCCGTCGCTTTCTGATTTCCACCGCCATTGCTTCAGTGGCGTTGTCACTGCCGGTATGGGCGGCGCCTGCGCCCTGGACGATCCGCCAGGTCAGCACCGACCTGCTGGATATCGGCTACTACGAAGCCGGCCCGGAAGGCGGCCGGCCGATCATTTTGCTGCATGGGGCTGACGGCGACCTTGAGCGTTTTGCCGAGGTCTCGCCGCATCTGGTGTCCCAAGGCTTTCGGGTAGTCATCCCGTACCTGCGAGGCCATGGCAGCACCACGCAACTGGACAAGGCTGCGCCCGCCGTCACTCAGGAAGTCGTTCTCGGCCAGGACGTTCTGGACCTGATGAACGCCTTGCACATTCCCGAGGCTGTGCTGGGTGGGTTCGATCTCGGCGGTCGTGCCGTCACGGCAGCGGCGACCTTGCGGCCAAGCCGTTGCGTGGCATTGGTCACCGTCAACAGCGCGCCGCAGCCCGCCCTGGCCGAGGTGCTGGTGCAGATGGCGCAGATGGGCAAATGGCGCACCTGAACATGAATATTTGGACAGTCGCGCATTTGCCCGCTGAAAAAAAAGGCCGCTGCCCGTAATCTAGACGCCTTTGCCACGTGTGCGGATTGTCCATGTCTTCAGTAGCTGATGGGTTGCCCAGTGATAAGCGTCTAGCGGCGGTTGTTGCCATTTCCCTGGGGATCGGCATGGCGACCCTCGACACGGCCATCGTCAACACCGCGTTGCCGACCCTGGCCGAAGGGATTGGCACCGACTCCGCTTCGGTAATCTGGGTGGTCAATGCCTACCAGTTGGCGACCATTGCCGCGGTACTGCCCTTTGCGTCCCTGAGTGATGTGGTCGGCCACCGCCGGGTGTTCCTCGGCGGCTTGCTGGTGTTTGTGGTGGCGTCGCTGTTTTGCGGGCTGGCCTGGTCACTGCCGACGCTGACTGCCGCCCGGGTGGTGCAGGGCCTGGGCGCTGCGGCAATCATGAGCGTCAACATTGCGCTGCTGCGGCACATCTACCCGGCAAAAATCCTCGGCCGAGGGCTGGGGTATAACTCATTGGTGGTGGGGCTGGCCTTTACCCTGGGGCCGACGGCGGCGTCGGCGATTCTGTCGGTGGCTACCTGGCACTGGTTGTACCTGATCAACCTGCCCCTGGGGGCACTGGCCCTGTGGCTCGGGGTGCGGGCGATTCCGGTGATCCCGATCACCGGGCATGCCTTCGACCGGCTGGCGGCAATTCTCTGCGCCGGGTTGTTTGCCCTGCTGGTGCTGGGCCTGGGCTCGGCGGTGCACGGTGCGCAGGCGGTGTTGACGCTGGGGCTGATCGCCGTGGCGCTGCTGTGCGGGCTGTTGCTGATCCGCCGTCAGGCCGGGCACCCGGCGCCGATGCTTGCGGTGGATCTGTTCAAGCGCCCGCTGTTCACCTTGTCGGCCCTCACCGCGATTTGCGCGTTCAGCGCCCAGGGACTGGCGTTTGTGTCGCTGCCGTTCCTGTTGCAAACCGTGTTGGGGCACAGCCAGGTGGCCACCGGTTTCCTGATGACGCCGTGGCCGGCGGTGGTCGCGGTGATGGCGCTGATTGCCGGGCGCTTGGCGGACCGTATCTCCCTGGCGTTGTTGTGCGGCATCGGCCTGGTGATGTTGAGCGCGGGCATGGCCTCGCTGGCGACCCTGGGCAACGACGCCTCGACCTTCGATATCGGTTGGCGCATGGCCCTGTGTGGCGCCGGGTTCGGTTTTTTCCAGTCGCCCAACCTCAAGGCGATCATGACCAGCGCACCGATTGCCCGCAGCGGGGGAGCCAGCGGGATCGTCGCCACGTCGCGGTTGATGGGGCAGACACTCGGCGCTTCGTTGGTGGCGTTGTGTTTCCACCTGTCCCTGAGCAGCGGCCCGCAGTACGCGTTGTGGCTGGGCTGCGGGTTTGCCCTGGTGGGCGCGGTGGCCAGCGGGTTGCGCCTGATGCAGGACGGCGCCAAGGTTTAATTATTTGGGCCTTGTAAAACCTTGAGGTAGACGGCTACCGTGGCCGTCTAAATAATTCTGAATGTTTCAGCTTTTATGTCTGATCTGGCCCAACGCAGTGCTGATTCCCACTCCCGCCGTGCCGCGCTGACCCTTGGCCTGTGCCTGCCCAGTGACGTGTTGCTGTACCTGGTGCTGCCGATGGAGTCCCAGGCGTTCGGTATCACCCTGGCCCAGGCCGGGGTGCTGCTGGCGGCCAACCGCCTGGTGCGGATCTTCGGCTACAAGCATGTTCTGAATTTCTACGCCCGTAACGGTGATCGGCTGACGTGCTCCATTGCCGCCGGCGCGGCGGCGGTGTGTGCTCTTGGCAACTCGATGCTGTCCGGGTTTGCGGCCTTGCTGGGGCTGCGGTTGGTCTGGGGCCTGTGTTTTGCGGCGTTGAACCTTTCCACTCAAGTGTTGGCCACCTCTGAACCGCTGGGTGCGGCGCGGCGGGCGGGGCGGTCGCGGGCGTTGATTGCCCTGGGGCCGATGCTGGCCTTGCCGTTGGGTGGGTGGCTGACGTTGCAGGTGGGGCCGCGGCCGATCTTCTGGATTCTGGCGGTGTGTTGCCTGGTGGGGTTGTGGATGGCGCGGGGGTTGCCGACTGCGGGTCACAATTTGCATGGCACGCCGGGGCGGCGGTTCAAGTTGCCTGACAGTGTGGCGACCTGGTCGTTTATCGAAGGGGTGGCGCTGGATGGGTTGTTTATCTTTGGCCTGTCGATTCAGGCGCAGAAGCTGCTGGGTGGCAATGCGGTATTGATTGCCGGTGGGTTGATGGCGCTGCGATATGTGTCGGAGTTGCTTCTGAGTCCGCTGGGGGGGCGTGCTGCGCAGCAGTTTGGTGCTACTTCGATGTTGCTGCTGTTTTCGTTTCTCAGTGCGTTGGCGTTGGGGGCGTTTGGTAGTCATTGGGTGATTGTGGGGGCGGCGGCGGTGTTGGTGTTGCGGGCGTTGCAGTTGCCGTTGGTGACGACGCTGGTGGCGGAGCGTAATCCGGGGGCGATGCGGGTTTCGGCGTTGGCGTCGAATGCGGTGTGGCGTGATGTGGGGGCGGGGCTTGGGCCTTTGCTGGCGGGGTTGTTGTTGCCGGTGGCGTCGGCGCCTTGGGTGTTTGGCGTGGCGGGGGCGGCGATTGCGGTCAGTGCGGTGTTTTGCTGGCGGGCCAGGGGTTTAGCATGAGATGGGGGGAGGGGGGTACATATCCGTTTCTTCGGTAACGGCCACTTAGGGTTCCGCTCTTACAGCGGGTCACTTTTGGCAAACGCCCGGAATGCCGGCCCAGCCAAAAGTAACCAAAAGGTCTTTGCCCCACCACTCGGTGCCTCGCCTAGGCTCGGCATGCCCGCACTCCGGCCCGGCTCCGCGGGCCGCCGCGACGGGCCATCCATGGCCCGGCGCGGCTAAA
>NZ_JBIUVK010000079.1:0-14253 GCF_044742865.1 Pseudomonas sp. NPDC087814
ACCAGGCAAAGAGAAAATGGGCTTCGTTGTCGAAGATCACGTATAGCATCGCGACGAGATAGAATTTGGCTGAGAGCCGCAAGCGGGCGCCACCTGTAGGTAGCATGCCGGACTCGAACGGTTCGTTTTTGCTGCGGCCCCAGGCTTTTGACCCGAGGAGGCTGGAGACGCCGAGCATGAAGGCGCAAAGGCCGACTACACCGAGGAGGAAAATGGCAAAGCCCCAGTTGTGGGCCATGAGTCCTGTCGCTTCGGTCATGCTGGAAATCCTTAACAGAGAGCAAAGGTCTCTGAGCTCGAAAAAGTAACGATGCAGTGACGATATGTCGCAGCGCAATCAATCGCGGTGATTTTATGGCTAAACACCGGGCAAGTAAAATTCCTATAGCGAAATTATTCGATGGAATAAGCACATAGTGCACCTTCTTGGGGCTGTAGCCCTTGTGCTGCGGGCATTAGCGGGCTTTTCACGAATTGTGTTTTGTTTAACCGGTAAAGAAGTTTTCATGCTCTAAATGATAATGAATATTGTTTGCGTGGATTTTAAACAACTGTTCGGGGTTTAGCGCGGGAAGTTGTTGTTACTTGTGCGGGTGATGCTAGTTGGTAAAGCGGATCTTTTAACTGGTTTTGCAGATGGGAATAGCGCTCTGGATCAATGTTTTGATCGAAATCGGCTGGCGAGGGCGCGCAGGGGTACATATTCAAAAGCCCAATCAAAGGCTGGGCCAAGGCGCGTGCCGCTCTGCTTTCCTGTGGGAGCTGGCTTGGCTGCGATGGCATCGCCTCGGTGTATCGCAGAAACCGAGTTGTCTGCATCGCAGGCAAGCCAGCTCCTACAGTTGACTGTGGCTGCTCTCACACTCCAGTGCTTTTCAGGCGCCCAAAAAAACGCCCCGAACCAGTCGGGGCGTCAGATCGTGCGGCACTGCGGTTAGGTCTTCCGTGGGGCCGCAGTGGCCGTGTACTCAGTACTTAGTGGAACTGCTCTTCTTCGGTCGAACCGGTCAGCGCAGTCACGGACGAGGTGCCGCCCTGGATCACGGTGGTCATGTCGTCGAAGTAACCGGTGCCCACTTCCTGCTGGTGCGCCACAAAGGTGTAACCCTTGGCAGCATCAGCGAACTCTTGTTCCTGCAGCTTCACGTAGGCAGTCATGTCGTTGCGGGCGTAGTCGTGCGCCAGGTTGAACATGCTGTGCCACATGTTGTGAATGCCGGCCAGGGTGATGAATTGGTGCTTGTAGCCCATGGCAGACAGTTCACGCTGGAACTTGGCGATGGTCGCGTCGTCCAGGTTCTTCTTCCAGTTGAAGGAAGGCGAGCAGTTGTAGGACAGCAGTTGATCCGGGTATTCCTTCTTGATGGCTTCGGCAAAGCGGCGAGCTTCGTCCAGGTCCGGCTTGGCGGTTTCGCACCAGATCAGATCGGCGTACGGCGCGTAGGCCAGGCCACGAGCGATCGCCTGGTCGAGACCGGCGCGCACTTTATAGAAACCTTCCTGGGTACGTTCGCCAGTCACGAACGGCTGGTCGTACGGGTCGCAATCCGAGGTCAGCAAATCAGCCGCGTTGGCATCGGTACGGGCCAGGATGATGGTCGGAGTGCCAGCAACGTCAGCAGCCAGACGAGCAGCCGTCAGCTTTTGAACAGCTTCCTGGGTTGGAACCAGTACCTTGCCGCCCATGTGGCCGCATTTCTTCACCGAAGCCAGCTGGTCTTCGAAGTGAACGCCGGCAGCGCCTGCCTCGATCATGCTCTTCATCAGCTCGTAGGCGTTCAGTACGCCACCGAAACCGGCTTCAGCGTCTGCAACGATCGGTGCGAAGTAGTCGATGTAGCCTTCATCGCCCGGGCCTTTACCGGCTTTCCACTGGATCTGGTCGGCACGGCGGAACGAGTTGTTGATGCGCTTGACCACGGTTGGCACGGAGTCCACCGGGTACAGCGATTGGTCGGGGTACATGGATTCAGCGGAGTTGTTGTCCGCTGCCACTTGCCAGCCAGACAGGTAGATCGCCTGGATACCGGCTTTGACCTGTTGAACCGCTTGGCCGCCAGTCAGGGCGCCCATGCAGTTGACGAAATCTTTTTCGGGACGGAAGGACGGCTTGGCACCCTGGGTGACCAGCTTCCACAGCTTCTCGGCGCCGAGTTTTGCAAAGGTGTGCTCAGGTTGAACCGAGCCACGCAGGCGGACGACGTCAGCAGCGGAATAAGCGCGGGTCACGCCTTTCCAGCGTGGGTTTTCAGCCCAGTCTTTTTCAAGGGCTGCAATTTGCTGTTCGCGTGTCAGTGCCATGGGGAAAAACCTCGTCGCATAGGTCTAGGTGGAAAATTCCATTTGCCAGCCACGTATCAGTGCGTGGTTATGGCTGCTCGCTGACCAGAAGCTTAGGCGGTCAAGTCAGGCTCGGCGGGGAAGGCGACGGGATGAACGAGTGGCTCAAGGGGGAGTTGAGCAGGTAAGGGCGAACTGCGAACAGTCTTCGGGCGTCGTGGGCCTTTGTACGATCCATCAGTGTGTTGCCGGGTTACCTGGTTAGCTTCCGTCCCTCGGGACAACTTCGTTCCAGTCGCAACCTCGTCAAACACACCTTGTGGGCGGTACAGACACGAATCGGCTCAGGTGGGTGGCTTTGAGCGACGATCCGAAGGCCCTTGCCAGGGCCCCTGATTAGCGGGAGCGAGGCCATCATGCCCATGCTTTTTTGGATCGTCAAATGTTTTGTAGTGCTTTTTTTCAAGCACTACATCTTTAGTCTAATACGACTCGTCAGTCAGTTTTTGGTGCTTCAGTTCAGCGTGTCGACTTTGACCCGCAATGTCAGGTCATCGCGCCCTTGAGTAGAGTAGCTGCGGGTTGTAGTGCTTTTGTCGGCTTGGGTCTGGCGGTTGATCCCGGCCAGGGTGATCCACTCGCCCAGGCGTCCGCTGACAGTTGTGTCGGTACTTTGCACGTTCACTACATCGGGACGTTCTTGGCTCATGCGGTCACGATTGGTGCTGATGCTCAGGTGAACGGTCTCGCCGGTGACGCTGGCCGTCACGTAGAAGCCCTGGGTTACGTTGCGATACTGGGTCTGGTTCTGCGGGCGGCCGTAGGCATCGGGCTGGGTGGTGGTGAGGGGCACGCTCTGGCCGACCTGTATCAGCGCAGGCACGCCTTCGCTGGCCTGGATCTGCTGGATCCCGCCGTCACGGCTTTCGGTGCTGTAGGTGATGACCTGTGTCTGATTGTTGCCGTTGCTCTGCTGGTTGTTTTCGTTGGTGTCGACGGTGATCAACAGGCGTTTGGAAGGCGTATCCAGTTGCGCGAGCAGGGCGCGCAGGCCCTGGATCTTGTCGGGCTCGGCATTCACGATCAGTTGGTTGCCGTAGGCGCTGACGGTGCCGTCCTTGCCGATAAAGTTCTGCGCCACCGGCAGCAGGTCGGCGCTGGTGCGGTTGCTCAGGGGCACGACTTCGGTGGCGGCCATCACCGAGAAACTGGTGGCCAGGAGCAACAGGGTGAGCAGGGTGCGTAGGGACATGTCCGTTATCTCTGCGAGTCATTTAGGCTAGATATTGCCAGTTTGTCGGCCTGGCGGGGTGCAAGTTGAATCCTGGACGGCAAAAGGCCCTGGCATCGGGGGATGGCAGGGCCTTTTGAGGTGTTGCTGATGGCGCCTTCGCGAGCAAGCCCGCTCCCACATTTGACCTCATTCCAAAGGATGTACTGGATCGAATGTGGGAGCTGGCTTGCCTGCGAAGGGCGCGGCGCGGTCTCGGATCAGCCCTCGCGCACCATATCAACGTGAGGAATCCCGACTTCCAGGAACTCATCGCTGACAATCTTGAAGCCCAGGCGCTCATAAAATGGCGCCGCATGGACCTGTGCACTGAGTATCTGCCGGGTCTGGCCGCGTTTCTCGGCCACGCCGATCACCGCTTCCATCAGCTTGTCGCCGACCTTCAGGCCGCGCCAGTCCTTGAGAACCGACACGCGGCCGATCTCGCCGGTAGGCAGCAGGCGTGCAGTACCGATGGGAAAGTCGCCTTCGAACGCCAGGAAATGCACGGCACTCGCGTCGTCTGCATCCCATTCCAGCTCCGGTGGAACCGATTGTTCAGCGATAAATACCGCTTCACGAATGCGCCGTATCTCGGCGATATCCTTTTGCCAGTCCGCGACACTTACGTGAATCTTATTCATCGGCAAACCCCAGGCTTCCTTGCTTGACCAGTTCCCACAGCAGGGCGCAGCCATCTTCATCCGCCAGCCATGGGCCGAGGTTGTCGATGTGCAGGGCGTCGGCGGCGCACACCAGCTTCAGCAGTTCCCGCAGCTTGCCCGGCAACAGGCGGCTCTGGCCGCTGGCGAACAGCAGCAGGTCGTCGTCGACTTCGGACCAGGCCAGGCGGGCGCTCGGGTTGCGGATCAGCACGGCGCCGTTTTCCAGGCTGCCCAGCAGGTCTTCTTCTTCCACTTCCGGGCCGGCGACCAGTTCCGGGTAGCGCGGCTCGGTCATGAACTGGCCGAACCAGGTCAGCAGCATGCGCTCGTCGCTCATGTGCTCGGCCAACAGGCTTTTCAGGCGGTCGAGGGCGTCGCCCTGGATCTGGTGCGGGTCGCTGACCGGCTGGGCATCGGCGTCGGTGTAGCGCTCTTCGTCAGTCAGGTACTGGCTGAGGAAGTCGGTGAAGTGGGTCAGCACTTCAGCGGCGCTCGGAGCGCGGAAGCCTACGGAGTAAGTCATGCAATCATCCACGGCCACACCGCAGTGGGCCAGGCGGGGCGGCAGGTAGAGCATGTCGCCCGGTTCCAGCACCCATTCGGCGGTCTCTTCGAATTCAGCGAGGATGCGCAGGTCCGCGTGTTGCAGCAGCGGGCTTTCGGAGTTGCACATCTGGCCGATCTTCCAGTTGCGCTTGCCGGAACCTTGCAGCAGGAACACGTCGTAGTTGTCGAAGTGCGGGCCCACGCTGCCACCCGGGGCGGCGTAGCTGATCATCACATCGTCAATGCGCCAGCTTGGCAGGAAGCGGAAGTTTTCCAGCAGTTCGGCCACTTCCGGCACGAACTGGTCGACCGCCTGCACCAGCAGGGTCCACTCGCGCTCGGGCAGGGTGCTGAAGGCATCTTCGGCGAACGGGCCGCGGCGCAACTCCCACGGGCGTTCGCCGTGTTCGATGATCAGGCGCGACTCGACTTCTTCTTCCAGCGCCAGGCCGGCCAGTTCGTCGGCGTCGATCGGGCTTTCGAAGTCAGGGATGGCCTGGCGGATCAGCAGGGGTTTTTTCTGCCAGTAGTCGCGCAGGAATTCCCGTGCCGTGATGCCGCCCAGAAGTTGAAGAGGAATGTCAGGATTCATGTGTAACCTATTGAAAAAAAGCACTTTTCAGACGGGAATAAAAACGCCCGGCGCTGCCGGGCGTCTCAAAGGGTCAAGCTTCTATCAGATGCGTTTGGCTTGAGCCACAGCGTTGCCGATGTAGTTGGCCGGGGTGAGCAGTTTCAGCTCGGCTTTGGCGGCGGCTGGCATATCCAGGCCGTCAATGAAAGTTTTCAGCGCTTCGGAGGTGATGCCCTTGCCGCGGGTCAGCTCTTTGAGCTTCTCGTACGGGTTTTCGATGTTGTAGCGGCGCATCACGGTCTGGATCGGCTCGGCCAGCACTTCCCAGCAAGCGTCCAGGTCAGCGGCGATCTTCTGCTCGTTGAGCTCCAGTTTGCTGATGCCTTTGAGGCTGGCTTCGTACGCGATCACGCTGTGGGCGAAGCCCACGCCGAGGTTGCGCAGTACGGTGGAGTCGGTCAGGTCGCGCTGCCAGCGGGAGATTGGCAACTTGCTGGCCAGGTGCTGGAACAGGGCGTTGGCGATCCCGAGGTTGCCTTCGGAGTTTTCGAAGTCGATCGGGTTGACCTTGTGCGGCATGGTCGACGAACCGATTTCGCCGGCAATGGTGCGCTGCTTGAAGTAGCCCAGGGAGATGTAGCCCCAGATATCGCGATCGAAGTCGATCAGGATGGTGTTGAAGCGCGCAATCGCGTCGAACAGCTCGGCGATGTAGTCGTGGGGTTCGATTTGCGTGGTGTACGGGTTGAAACCCAGGCCCAGTTCGTCTTCGATGAAGGCGCGGGCGTTTTCTTCCCAGTCGATCTCAGGATAGGCCGACAGGTGGGCGTTGTAGTTGCCTACGGCGCCGTTGATCTTGCCCAGAAGCGGTACGGCCGCGACTTGAGCGATCTGGCGCTCCAGGCGGTACACCACGTTGGCCAGTTCTTTACCCAGGGTGGTCGGCGAAGCCGGCTGGCCGTGGGTGCGCGACAGCATCGGAACGTCGGCGAAACGGATCGCCAGTTCGCGGATGGCGTCGGCAGTCTGGCGCATCAGTGGCAGCATCACGTCATCACGGCCTTCGCGCAGCATCAGGGCGTGGGACAGGTTGTTGATGTCCTCGCTGGTGCAGGCAAAGTGGATGAACTCGCTGACCTTGGCCAGTTCCGGCAGCTTGGCCGCTTGCTCTTTGAGCAGGTATTCGATGGCTTTAACGTCGTGGTTGGTGGTGCGCTCGATCTCTTTGACACGCTCGGCGTGCTCCAGAGCGAAGTTTTCCGCCAGGGCGTTCAGCACAGCGTTGGCTTCGGCAGAGAACGCCGGCACTTCGCTGATGCCAGGGTGAGCGGCCAGGCGCTGGAGCCAGCGCACTTCAACCAGAACACGAGCACGGATCAAGCCGTATTCGCTGAAAATAGGGCGCAGGGCCTGGGTTTTGCCGGCGTAGCGGCCGTCAACAGGGGAAACCGCAGTGAGCGAAGAAAGCTGCATGGGGTGTTCTCGGACAGTCGGGCAACGAAATGGGGCGCGTATCATACATGAAAAAATCCGCCGGTCCGTTGCCAACTGACCGGCGTATTACGCGTGGGGCTATAAAAAAATCGGTTGCTGCGACTTATTCGTTGCGCATCAACGGGTAAAGCTCTTTCAGCAATTTGCGTCGGCTGACCACCAACTGCCAGCGATGACCGCCCAATTGGCGCCATAACCGCGCCGAACGAATACCGGCCAACAGCAGGGCGCGGATTTTCGAGGCGTTGTTCGGTTGTTGCAGGTTGCGCATATCGCCGTGCACCTGGATCCGCTGGCGCAAGGTGCTCAGGGTGTCCTGGTACAGGGCGCCACAGGCTGCGATCACGTTTTCGTGGGCCGGGCCAAAATGCTCGACCTGGGACTGGATCTGCGGCAGGCGCTTGCCGATGGTGTCCAGCAGGTCGTCGCGCTTGGCCAATTGACGCTCCAGGCCGAGCATCGACAGGGCGTAGCGCAGCGGCTCGCGCTGCAAGGTGCTTGGGTCGCGCTCGAGGGCGCCGACCAGTGCGCGATAACCTTCGCGCAGGGCCAGGTCGTCGCCGCCGTACACTTCCAGGGTGTCCTTCGGGTCGCGGATCAGCAGGCTGCCGAGCATGCAGGTCAGGCCGGCCTCGGTGACCTGGCCGGTCTTGGCGATCTTGTCCACCAGCACCGCGGCGAGAAACACGCCGCCCAGTGCCGTCAGTTGCTCCTGGGTCGGGCTCATGCCTGGCTGCTCCAGGGTTCGGCAACTTCGATCACACCGCCCCCCAGGCAAATCTCTCCGTCATAGAACACTACCGATTGGCCGGGCGTTACGGCGCGCTGCGGGTCGTCGAAGGTGGCGCGATAGCCGGTGGCGGTTTTTTCCAGGGTGCAGGGCTGGTCGCTCTGGCGATAGCGCACTTTGGCCGTGAGGCGGCGCGGGCTGCTGAGGTCCACCGGGTTGACCCAGTAGATGTCCGAGGCGAGCAGGGCGCGGGAGAACAGCCATGGGTGGTCATTGCCCTGGCCCACGATCAGCTCGTTGTGCTCCAGGTCCTTGACCAGCACGTACCACGGCTCTTCGCCGGCGTCTTTCAAGCCGCCGATGCCCAGGCCCTGGCGCTGGCCGATGGTGTGGTACATCAAGCCGTGGTGACGGCCGATGATCTCGCCTTCGGTGGTCTTGATCTCGCCCGGTTGCGCCGGCAGGTACTGCTTGAGGAAGTCGCTGAAACGGCGCTCGCCGATAAAGCAGATCCCGGTGGAATCCTTCTTCTTGGCGGTGGCCAGGCCGTGTTTCTCGGCAATGGCGCGCACTTCGGGCTTTTCCAGCTCGCCCACCGGGAACAGTGTCTTGGCGATCTGTTCGCCGCCGACGGCGTGCAGGAAGTAGCTCTGGTCCTTGTTGGCGTCCAGGCCCTTGAGCAGCTCGGTGCGGCCATCGATGTCGCGACGGCGCACGTAGTGGCCCGTAGCAATCAGGTCGGCACCGAGGATCATCGCGTAGTCGAGGAACGCCTTGAACTTGATCTCGCGGTTACACAGGATGTCCGGGTTCGGCGTGCGACCGGCCTTGTATTCGGCCAGGAAGTGCTCGAACACGTTGTCCCAGTACTCGGCGGCGAAGTTGGCGGTGTGCAGCTTGATGCCGATTTTGTCGCAGACGGCCTGGGCATCCGCCAAGTCGTCCATGGCGGTGCAATATTCCGTTCCATCGTCTTCTTCCCAGTTCTTCATGAACAGGCCTTCCACCTCATAACCCTGCTCCATGAGCAGAACGGCGGAAACGGAAGAATCCACGCCGCCGGACATACCGACGATGACGCGCTTCTTTTGTGTGTCAGAAGGGGCTGGATCACGCATAGGATTTCAACGGGAGTCTTTAAAAAGGACGCGATTCTAGCAGGCTCGCGTCTGCAAGGCTAAAGAGAAGGGCGGATCAATTCGAGGCTGTGGCGCTGGCCGGCCAGATAATCGTCGATGCAGCGGATAATCAGCTCGCTGCGCCAGTCTTCGCGCAGGGCCATCAATTCGTCACGGGTCAGCCAGCGGGCGCGCAGGATACCGTCGTCCAGTGGGTAGTCCGGGTGGTGTTGCAGGGCCTTGGCGATGAAGCATACGCGCTGATAGGTCACGCCATTGCTGGGAGCGGTGTACAGGTAAATCCCGACAATCCCGGTGGCTTCGACGTCCCAGCCGGTCTCTTCGAGGGTTTCGCGCACGGCGGCCTCGGTCAGGGTTTCGTTCGGGTCGAGGTGGCCGGCGGGCTGGTTGAGCACGGCGCGGCCGCCCTTGAGTTCTTCGACCATCAGGAAGCGGCCGTTGTCTTCGACGATGGTGGCGACGGTGATGTGAGGTAGCCAGGTCATAAAGTGCCTCGATTCAAGGTGTAACGCTGTCTTCAGGCGCGATTGCATTCAGTGTGGGAGCGGGCTTGCTCGCGAATACGGCGTGTCAGTTAAAGAGGTATTGACTGATCCACCGCATTCGCGAGCAAGCCCGCTCCCACATTTTGATTGGGTTTCTTCAATAAAAGCGCCATGTCCAGAAACAGAAACCCCGGCACAGGGCCGGGGCTTCTTTGCATCCTTACAACCTTACACCAGCGCAGCGATTGCCGCGTTGAGGGTGGCGCTTGGGCGCATGGCCTTGCTGGTCAGCTCGGCGTTCGGTGCGTAGTAGCCACCGATGTCCACTAGCTTGCCCTGGACAGCGTTGAGCTCGGCAACGATGGTTGCCTCATTCGCGGTCAGGGTCTTGGCCAGTTCGCCAAACTGCGCTTGCAATGCAGTGTCTTCGGTCTGGGCCGCCAGGGCTTGAGCCCAGTACAGCGCCAGGTAGAAGTGGCTGCCGCGGTTGTCGATGTTGCCGACTTTGCGCGATGGCGACTTGTTGTTGTCGAGGAACTGGCCGGTGGCCTGGTCCAGGGTCTTGGACAGCACCAGGGCTTTCGGGTTGTTGTACGTCACACCCAAATGCTCGAGGGATGCGGCCAGGGCGAGGAACTCGCCCAGGGAATCCCAGCGCAGGAAGTTCTCTTCAACCAGTTGCTGCACGTGCTTCGGAGCCGAGCCGCCAGCGCCGGTTTCGAACAGGCCGCCACCGTTCATCAGCGGCACGATCGACAGCATCTTGGCGCTGGTGCCCAGTTCCATGATCGGGAACAGGTCGGTCAGGTAGTCGCGCAGAACGTTGCCGGTCACCGAGATGGTGTCCAGGCCCTTGCGGGTACGCTCCAGGGTGAACTTCATCGCGTCGACCGGCGACATGATGCGGATGTCCAGGCCTTCGGTGTTGTGGTCTTTCAGGTAAGCCTGAACTTTCTCGACCACGACGCCATCGTGCGCGCGCTGTGGGTCCAGCCAGAAGATGGCCGGGGTGTTGCTGGCGCGGGCGCGGTTGACGGCCAGTTTGACCCAGTCCTGGATCGGCGCGTCTTTGGTCTGGCACATGCGGAAGATGTCGCCGGCTTCAACAGCCTGTTCCATCAGCAGGTTGCCCTTGCTGTCGGTGACGCGGACTACGCCGTCAGCCTTGATCTGGAAGGTCTTGTCGTGGGAGCCGTACTCTTCGGCTTTTTTCGCCATCAGGCCAACGTTTGGCACGCTGCCCATGGTAGTTGGGTCGAAGGCGCCATTGGCCTTGCAGTCTTCGATCACTGCCTGGTAGATAGTGGCGTAGCAGCGATCCGGGATCACCGCCTTGGTGTCGTGCAGCTGGCCGTCGGTGCCCCACATCTTGCCGGAGTCACGGATCATGGCAGGCATCGATGCGTCGACGATGACGTCGCTCGGCACGTGCAGGTTGGTGATGCCTTTGTCGGAGTTGACCATCGCCAGGGAAGGGCGAGCAGCGTATACCGCCTGGATGTCGGCTTCGATCTGCGCTTGCTGATCGGCCGGCAGGGCCTTGATGCGAGCGTACAGGTCGCCGATGCCGTTGTTCAGGTTGAAGCCGATCTGCTCCAGCACCACAGCGTGCTTGGCCAGCGCGTCTTTATAGAACTCGGCAACGATCTGGCCGAACATGATCGGGTCGGAAACCTTCATCATGGTGGCTTTCAGGTGAACCGACAGCAGCACGCCTTGTTTCTTGGCGTCTTCGATTTCAGCGGCGATGAAGCTGCGCAGGGCTTTCTTGCTCAGCACGGCGGTGTCGATGATCTCGCCAGCTTGTACGCTGGTTTTTTCCTTCAGGACGGTAGCAGTACCGTCCTTGGCGATCAGTTCGATCTTGACGGCATCAGCGCCTTCGATCTGAACGGCTTTCTCGCTGCCGTAGAAGTCGCCGGTGCTCATGTGGGCAACGTGGGACTTGGAGTCGGCAGCCCAGGCGCCCATTTTGTGCGGGTGCTTGCGAGCGTAGTTCTTGACCGACAGCGGGGCGCGGCGGTCGGAGTTGCCTTCGCGCAGTACCGGGTTCACGGCGCTGCCCTTGACCTTGTCGTAACGTGCACGGGTTTCTTTTTCCGCGTCGGTGCTTACGGTTTCCGGGTAGTCCGGCAGGGCGTAGCCCTGGGCCTGCAGTTCCTTGATCGCAGCTTGCAGCTGAGGGGTCGAGGCACTGATGTTCGGCAGCTTGATGATGTTGGCTTCAGGGGTAACGGCCAGGTCGCCCAGTTCGGCGAGGTGGTCCGGCACGGCCTTGGCGCCCAGTTGCTCGGGGAAGCTTGCGAGGATGCGCGCGGCCAGGGAAATGTCGCGGGTTTCCACGGCAATATCAGCGGAAGCGGTGAAGGCCTCTACGATAGGCAGCAGTGAATAGGTGGCGAGGGCTGGTGCTTCGTCGGTGAAGGTGTAGATGATCTTCGAGCGGGTGGGCATATTCGGATTAACTCTCTTCTTTGCTGAAAGCATGCGCAGAAACTCGAGATGCGCCGGGTAAAGCGCGTTCGTTCAAAGTCATCCATGAGCGAAATGTCGAAGTTTCTTCGCGGTGATGTTGGGTTGCATCAGTCGAGCGTCAAGCGGGTGAGCTACTGTAGTAGCTCGGCTTTTCTGGCGGAGGGCGTCTGTCTAGAGCGGTCGGCCGTCGTGACTCTTTGGTCAGCGGCGGCATTATACATAGGTCGCTATGCTTACGCCGAGCCTTCATACAAAAGGTGTGTCGTCCATTGGTCTAAAGGTCGCAGGCAGCGGGTTGCGCCTAAAGTCGCATGATGTGCTCAAGATTGGCGCTTTTCCCTTTGCTTTCAAGCTTGTAGGCCGCTAAATGTGCTGTTTTCGACGCAAATGTGCAGGGCCTGAGGTTTCAGTCCTCATTTATCTGGAGTAGGCTCGAACGCAGCCAGATGTTCAATCCATAGATGGAGTTCAGCATGGGATACAAGAAGATTCAGGTTCCGGCAGTCGGCGACAAAATCACCGTCAATGCAGACCATTCTCTCAATGTTCCTGACAACCCGATCATCCCCTTCATCGAGGGTGACGGTATTGGCGTCGACATCAGCCCGGTGATGATCAAGGTGGTCGATGCAGCTGTTAACAAGGCTTATGGCGGCAAGCGCAAAATCTCCTGGATGGAGGTGTATGCCGGCGAAAAGGCCACCCAGGTTTACGACCAGGACACCTGGCTGCCCCAGGAAACCCTGGATGCGGTCAAGGACTACGTGGTTTCCATCAAGGGCCCGCTGACCACCCCAGTCGGTGGCGGTATCCGTTCGCTGAACGTTGCCCTGCGCCAACAGCTCGACCTTTATGTGTGCCTGCGCCCGGTGCGCTGGTTCGAAGGCGTGCCAAGCCCGGTCAAGAAGCCAGGCGATGTGGACATGACCATCTTCCGCGAGAACTCCGAGGATATTTACGCCGGCATCGAGTGGAAAGCCGGCTCCCCGGAAGCGATCAAGGTCATCAAGTTCCTGAAGGAAGAGATGGGTGTCACCAAGATCCGTTTCGACCAGAACTGCGGGATTGGCATCAAGCCGGTGTCCCTGGAAGGCACCAAGCGCCTGGCGCGCAAGGCCTTGCAGTATGTCGTGGATAACGACCGCGACTCGCTGACCATTGTGCACAAAGGCAACATCATGAAGTTCACCGAAGGTGCCTTCAAGGAATGGGCCTACGAAGTGGCGGCCGAAGAGTTCGGCGCGACCCTGTTGGATGGCGGCCCGTGGATGCAATTCAAGAACCCGCGCACCGGCAAGAATGTGGTGGTCAAGGACGCCATTGCCGACGCCATGCTCCAGCAGATCCTGCTGCGCCCGGCCGAATACGACGTGATCGCCACCCTTAACCTTAATGGTGACTATCTGTCCGACGCACTGGCGGCGGAAGTGGGCGGTATCGGTATTGCGCCGGGCGCCAACCTGTCCGACACCGTGGCGATGTTCGAAGCCACCCACGGTACTGCGCCGAAGTATGCCGGCAAGGACCAGGTCAACCCGGGTTCGCTGATCCTGTCGGCGGAAATGATGTTGCGCCACATGGGCTGGACCGAAGCGGCCGACCTGATCATCAAGGGCACCAACGGCGCAATTTCGGCCAAGACCGTGACCTATGACTTCCACCGCTTGATGGACGGCGCCAAGTTGCTGTCGTCGTCGGCGTTCGGGGATGCGCTGATTTCGCATATGTAAGCTGATACAGGGGCGTAAAAAAACCGGCCTGATGGGCCGGTTTTTTTTAGAGCGTTTGCTCAGTGGCTGATCAGGCCAGTTGTCTTTTTGATTTTTGAGCGACGCCCTCTTTGGGGGTAGTGGCGCTGACTGGAGCGCTGATATTCACTGCGTGCAAGCCCTTGGGTCCCTGAATGATGTCGAAGGAAACCGGTTGCCCTGCCTTTAGTGTCTTGTAGCCATCCATTTGGATAGCCGAGTAATGCGCAAATAGGTCGTCAGTCTTGTCGTCTTCGTTGATGAAGCCGTAACCCTTGGCATTGTTGAACCACTTGACCTTACCGCTCGCCATGCCCATATCCCTCTGCACCAGACTCCATCACTGGAGTATCATCCAGTTTATCCGTCCTAACCCGAATAAATAAGGTTGACTGCGCGGACCTTTTTTACCCACTGTGGGTTCTATTGGTTGTAACACTGATTTGCCGATAGTCAAGGCGACCAGTCGGTCAGAGTTGAAATTCTGACAGGTCGCCCCCACCACTGTATTTGAACCACTGACGAACCTTTCTTTCCATGCATGCAATCAGCCAGATTCGACTAACATTCAATCAGGATCGCCCGGATCATCAAGAAGACGACGACGGTTCTGCAGGCATTGCTGTCCAGGAGGCCAAGCCTGCTTTACAGGCGCCGCCGATGTACAAGGTGGTTTTGTTCAATGATGACTACACACCGATGGATTTCGTCGTCGAAGTACTCGAGGTGTTTTTTAACCTGAACCGCGAGTTGGCGACCAAGGTAATGCTGGCCGTTCACACAGAAGGACGGGCAGAATGTGGAGTGTTTACCCGCGACATCGCCGAGACAAAGGCCAAGCAGGACA
>NZ_JBIUVK010000080.1:0-14173 GCF_044742865.1 Pseudomonas sp. NPDC087814
ACGGATTTCAACGTCACGGTATTGGGTAGGCTTGGTCACAAAAAAATCCTCAACGATCAATGCGCGAACATTGATGGGTGCGAAGAGGAAGTTCATGGACTCTTACGCACACATCTTTACTTGTACATACAAGCATATGCAATCAAGCGGCCAACTTTGCGCGCAAGGTTTGAAGATTTTTCCGGGACGAGGGTGGAAGCCTTGGAAAACAAGGCTTCGCAGCATGATGAATTTTCTTACGGGGGATTTTTACAGTGCGGGAGACTTGTCATCGAGGCAGGGCTTTGCGCCATGCTGGGGCGTTCGGTAACAAGTTGGTGCGGGAAGAGGGAAACAAAATGTGGGGGAAGAAACCCCCACCTGTTCAGGCGGCGGCAGTCAATTCGATAACGCAGCAACGGCCAGTCACGCTGACGTCCAGCAGGCCGGTGTTACCGTCCAGTTGCAGGCAGTCGTGACGGTTCAGCCGCTCACCGAGCACCTTCACTTCATCGGCCACGCTGAACACCAGCACGGTGTGCGCGGCACTGAAGAAACGCTGCGTGCCGTCCATCCATTGCAACCGCGCTTGATAGCGCTGCGGCGAATAGATGAGGTTGAAATCGCGGATCGGCCCGCCGATCAAGCGGCAGGACACCTGGCTGTCACCCTTGAACGGGAATGGCTGCAGCGGTAACAACCCGAGCTGTTCCTCGCCATCCACCGTCAGCACCATGCCCGAGCCTTGCAGCACGGTGATAATGCGCTGGTACCCGGCAAAGGTGGAGAATCCGCCCGACTCGGCGATATCGGCAATCGACAGGCGCCAGCCGAAACCGTCAAGGCCCTCCCCCGCGTCACGGGTGATTTCTTCAGTGCTGCCGCCGCCGTTTTTCCACGGCATGCGAATGTAATCGGTAGCGCGCCAGACTTTCATCGAACTCATTTACTGAAACGTCCTTCCAGGCTATGACGGGAACCGGGGTGGATCAAACGTGCGGCCGTGACCGGCTGGCGGCCAGACCAGGTGCGGCGGCGAATCAGCAGGCACGGCTCGCTGATTTCGATTTGCAGCAGCTTGCATTCGTCGGCGTCGGCCAGGATCGCCTCGACCACGTGCTCGCCTTCGGTCAGCGGCGCCACCTGGTTGAGGTAGGCATAGGGCGTTTGCTGGGTGAAATCCTGCTGCAGGTATTCCGGTGCTACCAGGGCGTTGACGAAACGGTCTTCGATTTGCACCGGAATGTCGTTTTCGTAGTGCACGATCAACGAGTGGAACACCCGCCCGCCTTCGCGCATTTCCAGCGCGACGGCGCGCTCGGAGCCGGCGGCTTCTTCACCGAGGGTAATGACCTTGCACGTATGGCGATGACCGCGGGAGGCGATCTCATCGGCAATGTTGTGCACTTCAAACAGCGCCGACTGGCTCTTGGGCTCGGCGACAAAGGTGCCCACACCTTGCATGCGTACCAGCAGGCCTTCGGCAGTCAACTCGCGCAGGGCGCGGTTGATGGTCATGCGGCTGAAGCCCAACTGGTTGACCAGTTCGCTCTCCGAAGGCACGCGATAATGCGGCGGCCAGTTGCCGTTGAGAATCTGCTGGCTGATCATCTGTTTGACGCGGGCATACAAGGGCGCCGGACTTTCGTCCATGTGGGCAGCCAGTGGAGACTTGGCGGGCGGAGTCGACACAGGAAATCCTTGTAGGTGAAAAAGAAGCATAGCTTGCCGGAGTTTACCGAGCAGGCAAACGTCTGTATATGTATATACAAATAAACACACGACTGGGGTGCCTGAATCATGTCCGCTTTCTTTGCCGAACGCGCGCTGCTGCCTAATGGATGGGCCAACGATGTACGTCTTGAAGTCAGCGCCGATGGCCTGCTGACCAAGGTTGAGCCCAATGCCAGTGCAGACGGTGCCGAACGGCTCAGGGGCCCCGTGCTGGCGGGCATGCCGAACCTGCATTCCCACGCTTTCCAGCGCGCGATGGCCGGGCTGGCGGAAGTGGCCGGCAACCCGAATGACAGTTTCTGGACCTGGCGCGACCTGATGTATCGGATGGTCGGCAAGATCCGCCCCGACCAGTTGCAGGTCATCGCGCGCCAGTTGTATATCGAAATGCTCAAGGCCGGCTACACCTCGGTGGCCGAATTTCACTACGTGCACCACGACGTCAGCGGCCAGCCCTATGCCGACCCTGCGGAGCTGTCGCGGCAAATCAGCCAGGCGGCCGCCAGCAGCGGTATCGGCCTGACGTTGTTGCCGGTGCTCTACAGCCACTCCGGTTTCGGCGGCCAGGCACCCAATGAAGGCCAGCGCCGCTTTATCAACAGCACCGAAAATTACCTGAGCCTGCAATCACGCCTGCAACCGATTCTGGCCGCGCAACCGGCACAACGGCTGGGCCTGTGTTTCCACTCGCTACGCGCCGTCACACCGCAACAGATCAGCGAAGTGCTGGCCGCCAGCGACAAGGCGTGCCCGGTGCACATCCACATCGCCGAGCAGCAGAAGGAAGTCGACGACTGCCTGGCCTGGAGCGGCCAGCGCCCGCTGCAATGGTTGTATGACCATGTTGAAGTGGATCAGCGCTGGTGCCTGGTGCACGCCACCCACGCCAATCCGGAAGAAGTGACATTGATGGCCAGGAGCCGGGCGATTGCCGGGTTGTGCCTGACCACCGAAGCCAACCTGGGCGACGGGATTTTCCCGGCGGTGGACTTCCTGGCCCAGGGCGGGCGCATGGGGATTGGTTCCGACAGCCATGTATCACTGAGCGTGGTGGAAGAATTGCGCTGGCTGGAATATGGGCAGCGGCTGCGGGACCAGCGGCGCAACCGGCTGTATCGCAGCGATCAGCCGATGGTTGGGCGTACGCTGTTCGATGCCGCGCTGGACGGCGGTGCCGAAGCGTTGGGGCAGCCGATTGGGCGCCTGGAAGTTGGCAAGCGTGCGGACTGGCTGGTGCTGGACGGCAACGATCCGTACCTGGCGACAGCGAACGAAGACGGGATCCTCAATCGCTGGTTGTTTGCCGGTGGTGATCGCCAGGTGCGCGACGTGCTGGTCAACGGGAAGTGGGTGGTGCGCGACGGGCATCACGCCGCCGAAGAAGACAGCAGCCGGACGTTTACCCAGGTCTTGCGGGATTTGCTGGGCTGACAGACGACACATAACAAATGTGGGAGCGGGCTTGCTCGCGAAAGCAGTGGATCAGTCAATACATCTGGTGACTGTCACACCGCCTTCGCGAGCAAGCCCGCTCCCACATTGGATTGGCGCTGTTTCGTATTACTGCGAGGTCTTCGCCATCTGCTTGTCCGACGTACGCCAGATCAAACGCGTGGTGTCATACCCCTGCTGCCGCGCCCTGCTCAGCAGGTCTTCGCGGGTGTCGGCGCTGACCGTCGGCGTGCGCGACAGCAACCACATGTAGCGCCGGCTCGGGCTGCCGACAATGGCGGTCTTGTAGTCATCGCTGACGTACAGCACCCAGTAATCGCCCTTGGCCACGCCCGGCAACAGCGAGGTGAACCAGTTATTGAATTCGACCCACAGTTTGTCGGTCTTGCCGGCGACCTGCGGCGTTGCAGTGCCCTTGGCTTCCTGCCACTTCCACTCAGGGGTCAGGCAGCGGTTGAACACCGACATGTTGCCATCGGGCAACAGCGTGTAGCGGGCTTCGGACTGCGCACAATTGCGCTGGAAGTACATCGGCAAACGGGCCAACTCATACCAGGTGCCCTGGTAACGCTTGAGGTTGACGCTGCCAACAGTCTTGGGTTGCAGATCATCGCCAGAATGGCTGGCGCAGCCCGCCAAAAACAGGCTGGCGCAGAGGTATAGAACGAAACGCATCATGTTGTTTTTCTCCCGCAGGCTTTCGCCCCGGTTTACTTCAGGCCTTGCCCGGAAAAAATCAGTACTTTGTCACCGGCATATTGCACGCTGATAAAGCTGTTTTTATCGCCCCAGGTGCAACTGGACATACCCAGCGCGCCAGAACAATCAGTCGGCTTGCCCAACAACGACTCCACCTCGGCCTTTGGCATGCCGGCCGACAGTTTTGCGTAATTTTCTTGAGTGACCTTGCTGCAAGCGGCCAGAAGCACGCAAAACGACAACAGGGCGAGACGGCGTAACGACATGGAAAAACTCCTGGAGAGACGAAGCAGCTTGGGGGTCTGCCAGAAGCTTAGAAGGGAAAAGAGGTGTCTGGTTCCCGACGAGCGAAAACAAAAAAGCCCCGAAAACGCTGAAACGTTTCGGGGCTTTTGCTTACCGCAAGGACTTACGCCTTGTGGTAGCCGGTCACACGCTCAACTTCTTCCTTCGAACCCAGGAACACCGCTACGCGCTGGTGCAGGCCTTCCGGCTGGATGTCGAGGATGCGCTGGTGGCCGTCGGTGGACGCACCGCCCGCCTGTTCAACCAGGAACGACATCGGGTTGGCTTCGTACATCAGGCGCAGCTTGCCCGGCTTGGACGGCTCACGGCTGTCGCGTGGGTACATGAACAGGCCACCACGGGTCAGGATGCGGTGCACGTCGGCAACCATCGCAGCCACCCAGCGCATGTTGAAGTTCTTCTTCAGCGGGCCTTCTTCGCCGGCCATCAACTCGCCCACGTAGCGGGTAACCGGCTCTTCCCAGTGACGCTGGTTGGACATGTTGATTGCAAATTCCTGGGTGGACGCAGGAATGGTGATGTCTTCGTGGGTGAGCACGAAGCTGCCCATTTCGCGGTCCAGGGTGAAGCCCTTGACGCCGTCGCCCAGGGTCAGCACCAGCATGGTCTGTGGGCCGTAGATCGCGTAACCGGCAGCTACCTGCTCGGTGCCCGGCTGCAGGAAGGCCTTTTCGTTCAGGGCTTCGTTCTGGCTCAGGTATTCGTTCGGGCAACGCAGTACCGAGAAGATGGTGCCGACTGGCGCGTTGATGTCGATGTTCGACGAACCGTCCAGCGGGTCGAATACCAGCAGGTACGCGCCTTTCGGGTATTTGCCCGGGATCTGGTAGGCATTGTCCATTTCTTCGGACGCCATGCCGGCCAGGTGACCGCCCCACTCGTTGGCTTCGAGCAGAATTTCGTTGGAGATCACGTCAAGCTTCTTCTGCACTTCGCCTTGTACGTTTTCAGTGCCCATGCTGCCCAGGACACCACCCAGCGCGCCTTTGGACACGGCGTGGCTGATTTCCTTGCAAGCACGCGCCACCACTTCGATAAGGAAGCGCAGATCGGCAGGCGTGTTGTTGCTGCGGGTCTGCTCGATCAAATAGCGACTCAGGGTAACGCGGGACATGGAAGGCTCCGGAAATGGGGGGCTAAAAACCCGCGCAGTTTAACGCGAGTCGGGGCGTATTTCCTCCTATCAGAGGATTTAAACCCAATAGAGTTCATGGACTTTATTTAACGTGCCACCGGTGGCTTGCGCAGCAAACTGTAGGCCATGGCGCCCAGGGCCGCCACACCGAGCAGCAGCACGGCCCAAAGACCGAGCTTTTTCCAGTTCGGCCCGGCATCAACCGGGGCCGCGACCGCAGCCGATGTGACCACCGCCTCGCCCGCCACCTTGGCCTGCCCAAGCCCCGCGAGACGTTCGGCGCTGTAGTCCGGAATCAGGGTCGACAGCGGCAAGTTCGCGCCTTTCACCGACGGATTGCCGAGCACAAGGGTGAACGGTGGCTCGCCCCGCGCCAGGAACACCAACTGCGTGGCCCGCACCGCAAAGCTCAAGGTCGGCGCCTCCACGCCCAGGCCACCGCCACGTTCGTCCACGTCGAGCTTGAGCTGCGCAACAGCCTGGCCCGGCAACTGCAGTTCGTTCTGTAAAACGTCCTGGCCATTTTGCGTCAACCGGTAGAGCAAACCGCTGCTCATGGGTTGCCAGGCCTGATTAGTTTCCCGGCGGCCCGACAAGGTGACCGGCGCCAGGCTGTTGGGTTGGCTCAAGTCGATTCGCAAGCGTTCGACGTTCAGTGCGTTGGGCAACTGCCAGCTGTATTCCCCGGCCTTGAGCCGGCTGCCCGACAACGGCTGCGACCACACCAGCGGCAACGGCAGGCTGTGGGCGCTGACACTCTCCAACTGCGCCGACGTCAGCGCCGGTGCCGCCTGGCCTTTCCACAGCAGACGCAGATACCGCGCCGACTGCCCCGGCAAACTCACTTCATGCTGCTCGACGCGCTCATCGGCGAACGACAACCGCGCCACCTGCCCTTCGCCCCAGGCGCGCCAGTGCTGCAAGTCGTCGCTGGCTTCGATGCTGAAACGCTGGAAGCCGTCGCGCTCGCTGGTCCAGTCGAGGATCAGTTGCTGCAACGGGGCCTTGATCGCACTCGCATCGAGCAGCCAGCCGCGCAGCACTTCTTCGCCGGCCTCCAGTTGGCTCGGCGGCTGCACTTGCACCAGCGTGCCGGTGGACGTGGATTGCACACGCACGCTGGGCACGGCTTCGGAGGAGTCAGCCGCAGCGTACAACGGGAACCACTTCACGTTGGACAGGCTGCGGCTTTCGGTGCTTTGCGCCGAATGCCGCGCCAGTGCGTAAGCCTGGGGCTCGCCAGCGGCGTTGAACACCCGCACATCACCCAGGTCGGCCTGACGGGCGCTCAATTGCACCGCCAGCGGCAGTTCCAGGCGGTACCACGGGCCTTCGCCACTGACCGTCAGCGGCACACGCGTGGTGAAATCGGCGGGCGTCTCCTGGGCCCAGGCCGATAACGTCGTGCACAACCCCAACAGCGCCACACTCAGCTTGCCCATCAAGAGGCCACTCCTTCAGTTTCAACCACCGGCTCGGGGCGCTTGGGCGGCAGCGGGGCGAAATAGCCCACCACCAGCAACAGCCCGCCCACACCGATAAACGATACGATCCGCGCCAGCCCGCCACGGTTGCTCAATTCGACGAAGAACAATTTGGCCACCACCACGGCAATCAATGCCGCACCGATCAGCCACACCTCACGCCGATGACGCAGATGGCCGCCGATCATCAGGCTCAGGGCAATCAGGGTCCACACGATCGACAGCCCGGCCTGCACCAGCATCGACTCCAGCAACGCATCCAGATGGAACGGCACGCCACCCCAGTGATGAGCCGTGCGCATCACCAGCGCGGTGAAGAAGGCGAACAACGAGACACCGGCGACCGCCTGGGCGACCAGTTCGGCGCGCGGCCCGCGTTGCGGTGCGGCACTGCGGGACCACAGGTACACACCCAGCAGCGCGAATAGCAATCCAATATCCAGCGGGTTAAGCAGCGGCACATACGGCAGCGGCTCGGCGGCGCCGTCGCTGAAGATATTCGCCAGCCAGAACCAGCCGAGCATCAACACCGCCAGCGGCAACGCGGCATACAACCGGTACTCGCGCGGGTACGCCGACACCGGCCACGGCCAACTGCGCGGCGCGGCGGCCAGCACCAGGTACAGGCTTGGCAGAATCGCCCAGCCCAGCCAGCGCCAGGCGTTGTATTCCTCGGACAGCAACAACAGGCCGTAGCGCAACTCCAGCGCCAGCACGCCGATCAACAGCCAGCAGCCGAGCACGTGCGCGGCGCCCAGGGCTTTTTCCGGGATGACCAACGCCAGGCGCCGCAGCGACACGAAATGCACCGCAAATACCGCTCCCCATGCCAGCCAGGCGAAGTTCGCCGCCGGGTGATAACGCGAGCCCCACGCGCCCAGCAACACCACGCCCGCCGCCGGCATCAACAGCGTGCACAGCAAGCCCAGCGATGCCCATTGCAGCCTCAGGGCCAGCACCGCCCAGATCGCCACACTCACCGCCGCTACCGCCAACAGCCAGGTGCCTTGCAGCATCGATGGTGCAAACCGCAGCACTTCGCTGACCAACGCCAGCGCCCACCAACCCGCACCCCACACCAGCAGCACGTCGGACAGCCGCTGCAAACTCAACGCCTCGAACACCGGCGCATGAGGCCTGCGCTGCAAGCGCCAGGCACCGACCAGCGCCGCCAGCCCGAGCACCATTGGCGTCCAGAAACCGCTATGGCCCAAAGGACGCAAACCCTCGCTGGTCAGCGGCCCGAGCAGGTCCGGCACCGCGATCAGGAACGAAGCGCCGCCGATCACTTGCAGCAACAACCCGAAGACAAAACTGACGCGCTGTTGCAGGTACAGGCTCAGCCAGATGATCAACAAACCACTGGCCGCCCACACGCCGCTGGCGGTCTCCCACGGCAGCACAAACAGCACCGCCAGGTTGATCAGCACCAACCCGGCGAGCAACACCACCGACAGGCCACGCAACAACCGCACATCGCTGCGCACCATGGTGTCCCGCGCGGCCAGCAGCATGCCGCCGATCAATGCCAGGCCAATCAGCGATGCGGTGAGCAAGCCGCTCCAGCCCGCACTGAACACCGCGCCTGAATCGGCACCCGCTTGCAGGCGCAGCAGGAACAGCGCACCACCCAGCAGTTGCACGGCAAACGCGGTGAAGAGGAACGTACGCGAGCCGATGCGCAGGCCCACCAGCAAGGTCGCAAGACCGGCAAGCGCCCAACTGATGGCCGTGCCCTGGGTCCACAGCAGCAACGGTGCGAGCAGGTACAAGAAGCCCAGGCCGACGCAGGCCAATACCGGCAAACCTCGACGCTCCCACTGCGCCGCGTGCTCCACCGGCGCCTTGCGCAACTGGTCGAAACTGAACAGCAAGGCCGCCCCCAGCAACAAAGCACCGAGCGGCGCGCCATCCAACAGACTGGTCTCACCCACCCGCAATTCGCTGAGGAACGCCAGCGCCGAACCGACTTGCAACAGCAAGCCAAACGCCCGCGCCAAAGGCCGCTGCTGACGCAGGCCGAGCCAGAAAATCCCGGCGCCTTCCACGGCCCAGGCCGCCGCGGTCCAGCGTGCGTCGAGGCCCAACGGAATCGCCAGGCTGGCGAAGATCACACCCAGCGCCAGGCAGGTTTCCGCCAGCAGCAAGGCGCGCCCGCCACTCAGCAGACGAGCCAGGCCCATATAGATAATGCCCAGGGCCAGCGCGCTGAACGCAGCGGCAAATTCCAGGTGCTGCACCAGCGCAAACTGCAAACCGAAGCCCACCAACGGCGGACCGAACAGCATGCTGCCGTCGACATAATCGCCCTTGGCCGCCGACCAGCGCAGCAACGCGCCACGGCTGTCATCGTCCGGCGCGTCGCGCATCTCCAGCAACTTGCGCCGGGCGAACAACAGGCCGATGCCCAGGTACATCAGGAAAAATAGAATCAGGAACGGCTCGGTGCTCCACAGCAGCTCCGGTGTATAGGAGCGCATGCCCCAGGCGAAGCCGATGCCGAAGGTGCCGACAAAACCGATCAAATTGAGCAGGCGCCAGGCCTTGAACCAGGCGATGGCGAGAATGCCTGCGTTGAGCAGGGCGAAATAGCTGAACAGCGCCACATGGTTGCCGGCGCCGGTGGACGTGAGGATCGGTGCCGCAAAACCGCCGAGTGCAGCGGCGCAGGCCAGGCCGAGGGCGTCCTGGGTAATCGCCAGGATCGCCGAGAAAACGGTGACCGCCACCAGCAAGCCGAGTGCCGCGCCGGGGTCGAGCAGCGGGTGCAGGCGCATCGCGGCGAACACCGTGAGGTACAACACCGCAATGCCGGTGCCCTGCAGCATCAACCCGTAATTACGGTTGCGCAGCCGCAGCCACCAACCCAGGCCCAGCAGTGCCAATGCGCAACCGGCGACACCTGCGTAACGCAACTCGATTGGCACCACCATGCCTTCAGTGGCATAGCGCAGCAGGAAGGCCAGGCCGAGGAACAACAACACCACGCCGACCCGCAGCACGGTGTTGCCACCGAACAGCCAGTTGCGGGCACCGCTGATTGCGCGCTCGATAAAGTTGGGGCCGCGAGGCACCGCAGGCGCGGCAGGCTGTTCAGGGATTTTCGCGCTCGGTTCGGCCCGCCACACATCAGCCGGCAATGGCTGGCTGGGTTCGGCCACCACGCTTGCGTAGGCAGGTTCCAGTTCGGCGGGTAATTCCCAGACGAGTTCGGGCGGCGCCGCTACCGGCAGCGGCTCTTCGACAAACACAGGTCCGGGGGTTTCAACGGCGGCAGGGCTTTCCAGCAAGGCCAGGCGTTGCTCGACCACTTTCAGGGCGTTGCGGGCAGACTCCAGCTGACGGCCTTGTTCCTCCGTACGCGAGGCGAGCATCGACAGGCGAATCGCCTGGCCAATGCCCAAACCGAGCAGCGCACCAATGCCCGCATCACTGAACGACTCGTCGAGTGTCCAGCCGAGCACCAGGCCAATCAGCATGAAAATCCATTGCATGGTCGATATCCCTAAGCAGCCCGAAGCGGGCAAAGGCGATGCTCAGTATATCGACACGGACCCCATGTGGGAGCGGGCTTGCTCGCGAAGGCGGTGGATCAGTCGAAAAACTTGTGACTGATCCACCGCCTTCGCGAGCAAGTCGAATCGTCGCACCGCCGCTCCCACATTTTGTATTGCGGTGTCTAATCCAACGCTTTCCAGATTTCCGTCGCGTATTCGCGGATGGTCCGGTCCGACGAGAACCAGCCCATGCGCGCGGTATTGAGCACCGCCGAACGCCACCATTCCTTGGAGTCGTGCCAATGGGCCTCGACCCGCGCCTGGGCATCCCAGTAGGAATCGAAGTCGGCACAGACCAGGAAGCGGTCGTAGTCGATCAGCGAATCCACCAACCCGGCATAACGGCCCGGATCATCCGGTGAGAACACCCCGCCACGAATCGCTTGCAGCACATCATTCAAGCGATGGGACGAGGCGATCTCTGGCCCGGCGTTGAACTCGCCCGCGTGTTTGCGCGCTTCCACCTGCTGGGCACTGAGGCCGAAGATGAACATGTGGTCGGCACCCACGCGCTCGTGCATCTCGACGTTGGCGCCGTCCATGGTGCCGATCGTCAGCGCGCCGTTGAGGCCGAATTTCATGTTGCTGGTGCCCGAGGCTTCAAAGCCAGCGGTGGAAATCTGCTCCGACAAGTCGGCCGCCGGAATGATGCTTTCCGCCAGGCTGACGTTGTAGTTGGGCAGGAATACCACCTTGAGCAACCCGCGCACGGTAGGGTCGTTGTTGACGGTACGGGCGATGTCGTTAGTCAGCTTGATGATCAGCTTGGCCTGGTGATAGCTGGCCGCGGCCTTGCCGGCGAAGATCTTCACCCGCGGCACCCAGTCGGTGCCCGGCTCGGCCCGGATCGCCTGGTACAGCGCGACGGTGTGCATCAGGTTCAGCAGCTGGCGCTTGTACTCGTGGATCCGCTTGACCTGCACATCGAACATCGCCGCCGGGTTGACCGAAATCCCCAGGCGCTCGTGAATGATGTCGGCCAGTGCCCGCTTACTGTGCAGGCGCTGTTCGGCGAAGGCCTTGCGAAAGGCTTGCTTCTCGGCAAACGGTTCCAGGTCTGCCAGGCGCTGTTCGGGGTTATCCAGCACGTCCGGGCCCAGTGCCTCCACCAGCATCGCCGTGAGCTTGGGGTTGGCCTGGTACAGCCAGCGGCGGAAGGTAATGCCGTTGGTTTTGTTGTTGATGCGGTCCGGGTAGAGCTTGTGCAGTTCGGAGAACACCGTGCTGCGCATCAGTTGCGTGTGCAGGCCGGATACGCCGTTGACACTGTGGGAACCGAGGAACGCCAGGTTGCCCATGCGTACGCGGCGACCGTTGTCTTCTTCGATCAGCGAGACGGCACGCAGCACGTCGAAGTCGTGGATGCCCTTGGCCCGCAGCGAGTCGATATGCTGGGCGTTGATCAGGTAGATGATCTGCATGTGCCGCGGCAGCATGCGCTCCATCAGGCCGACTGGCCAGGTTTCCAACGCCTCGGGGAGCAAGGTGTGGTTGGTGTACGAAAGGGTTTCGACGGTGACGTCCCAGGCGGCATCCCACGGGATGTCGTGCAGGTCCACCAACTGACGCATCAACTCGGCCACCGCGATCGACGGGTGAGTGTCGTTGAGTTGAATGGCCGCGTGCTCGCCCAGGCTCAATACCGAGCCGTGCATATTCTTGTGGCGACGCAGCAGATCCTGCAACGAGGCGGAGACGAAGAAGTACTCCTGGCGCAGGCGCAGCTCCTGCCCTGCTTCGGTGCTGTCGGCCGGGTAAAGCACTCGGGAGATGCTTTCGGCGCGGGCCACCTCGGCGACGGCGCCCAGGTGGTCACCGGCGTTGAAACGTTCCAGGTGCAGGTCTTCCACCGCACGGGCACGCCACAGGCGCAAGGTGTTGACGCTTGCGCCGCGCCAGCCGACGACCGGGGTGTCATACGCCACCGCGCGTACGGTTTCATTCGGCGACCAGACCTGGATCGACTTGCCGGACGCATCCAGCACGGTTTCCACACCACCGCCAAAGCCGATCGGGTAGATCACTTCGGCGCGCTCGAACTCCCAGGGGTTGCCGAAATCCAGCCAGCGTTCGGTTTGCTCCTGCTGCCAGCCATCGACAATCGCCTGGCGAAACAGCCCGTGCTCATACCGAATGCCATAGCCATGGCCGGCAATACCCAGGGTCGACATGCTTTCCATGAAGCAGGCCGCCAGGCGGCCAAGGCCACCGTTGCCCAGGGCCGCGTCGGGCTCCAGCAGGCGAATGCGCTCCATGTCCACACCCAACTCGCTCATGGCCTCACGGGCCACGTCCAGCAAGCCAAGGTTGCTCAGGCTGTCGTAGAGCAGACGGCCGATCAGGAATTCCAGCGAGAGGTAATAGACCCGCTTCTGTCCCTTGCGGTAGATGTGCCGCGTGTGGTCCATCCAGTGGTCGACCATGTGGTCGCGGGCGGCCAGTGCGATGGCTTCAAACCAATCGTGGTCGAAGGCGTGGTCGGGGTCCTTGCCCACCGCATAGGTAAGTTTGGTCAAGACGGCATCGCGAAATGCGGCTACCTCTGCTTCTCGTACAAGCGGTTCCTGAGACATCGATGCGACCTCGGGCGAGATAGAAGGAGTTGCTAGAGCCTAGACGGTCTGACAGACGGTAGACGCTCTGGTTTGGCAGTTTTTTAACTCATTCACCTTTGCGGGAATTTGATGCAGGGGCCGTGCCCGTTTGTGGCTCGGCACAGCCTTCGAGCTGAAAGCTGGAAGATATTGTTCAAAAAACCACCAGTTCCGGTATGATCCCGCGCCGGATAACACCCCTCTTGGAAACCTGATGAAGCCTCAACTGATCGCCGCCGCGGAACTCGACCGTCTCGAGACCTGGCAGAAATACTCAAGCCATATGTGTGGCGGCTGTGTGTCGAGCTGCTGCACCCTGCCGGTTGAGGTGAAGATCAAGGACCTGATCCGCATCGGCATCGTCGATGAGTTCGAGCGTGGCGACCCGCCGAAGAACATCGCCAAGCGCTTGCAGAAGGAAGGCATCGTCGAGCGCTTCAACGCCAAATCCGAGATCTTCACCCTGCAGCGCATGAGCAACAACGATTGCCTGTACCTGGATCGTAAGAGCCGCTTCTGCACTATTTATGACAAGCGCCCGGATACTTGCCGCAATCACCCGAAAATCGGGCCGCGCCCGGGGTATTGCGCGTACAAGCCGAAGGAAGTGGTGCGCGAGACCAGGTTCAAGACCCTCGACAAGTTCTGATCCAGATTTTTTATTGCTTGAACTACCGCTTTCGCGGGCAAGCCCGCTCCCACACTTGACCTCATTCATCCTGAAAAAACGCGGTCGAATGTGGGAGCGGGCTTGCTCGCGAAGGGGCCCGCACAGTCACTACAGATATTGCAGGCATAAAAAAACGCCCCCGGCCTTTCGACCGGGGGCGTTTTTCATTCAGCCTGAGTTAACTCAGTTCTTGGCTTTCTTGGCAGCGCGGGTACGCTCGCCTTCGTCCAGGATCTTCTTACGCAGGCGGATCGACTTAGGCGTAACTTCGCACAGCTCGTCGTCCTGGATGAATTCCAGAGCCTGTTCCAGGGTGAAGCGAACAGGTGGAACCAGAGCGATGGTTTCGTCTTTACCCGAAGCACGCATGTTGTCGAGCTTCTTGCCTTTGGTTGGGTTGACGCCCATGTCGTTGTCACGGCTGTTCAGGCCAACGATCTGACCGTTGTAGATCTCTTGACCGTGCTCAACGAACAGCTTGCCACGCGCCTGGAGGGTTTCCAGGGAGTAGGTCAGCGCCTTGCCGTTTTCTACCGATACCAGAACACCGTTCTGACGACCGG
>NZ_JBIUVK010000081.1:0-13314 GCF_044742865.1 Pseudomonas sp. NPDC087814
CATCACTCCACAATCCGGTGACGACCTGTTCGTTCACTTCAAAGCTATCCAATCCGACGGCTTCAAAAGCCTGAAAGAAGGCCAACAGGTTTCTTTCATCGCTACCCGCGGTCAGAAAGGCATGCAAGCTGAAGAAGTTCAAGTTATCTAACTTGTACTGATTTAGTCGAAAAGCCCCGCCCTCAAAAGCGGGGCTTTTTTGTGCCCGCTCGTTCCTACGCTCTGCGTGGGAATGCCTCTTGTGACGCTCTGCGTCACGCTTTGGGACGCGGAGCGTCCTGGGCTGCTTTCCCACACAGAGCGTGGGAACGAGCAATCACACGATGTAATTCCATGCACAAAAAAATGTGGGAGCCCACCTATGTGGGAGCCGGGCTTGCCCGCGATAGCATCACCTCGATCTATCAGTTGCACCGAGGTGATGCTATCGCAGGCAAGCCAGCTCCCACACAAGCCCGCTCCCACATTTCATCCTGCGTCGTTTATTGAAACAACGACTCACTCGACAAGCCATTCTTCTCGAGGATCTCGCGCAAGCGCTTGAGGCCCTCGACCTGGATCTGCCGCACCCGCTCACGGGTCAAGCCAATCTCCAGGCCAACATCTTCCAGGGTGCTGCTTTCGTGGCCGCGCAGCCCGAAGCGGCGAATCACCACCTCACGCTGTTTGTCCGTCAGCTCCGAAAGCCACTGGTCGATGCTTTGCGACAGATCGTCGTCCTGCAGCAACTCACATGGGTCCGTAGGACGATCATCGGTCAGGGTGTCCAGCAGGGTTTTATCCGAATCCGGACCCAGCGAGACATCGACAGAAGACACCCGCTCATTGAGACCGAGCATGCGCTTGACCTCTCCCACCGGTTTTTCCAGCAGGTTGGCGATTTCTTCAGGCGAAGGTTCATGATCGAGTTTCTGTGTCAGCTCACGCGCCGCCCGCAGGTAGACGTTGAGCTCCTTGACCACATGGATCGGCAACCGGATCGTACGGGTCTGATTCATGATCGCCCGTTCGATGGTCTGACGAATCCACCAGGTGGCGTAGGTCGAAAAGCGGAAGCCCCGCTCAGGGTCGAACTTTTCCACCGCCCGGATCAGGCCGAGATTGCCTTCCTCGATCAAGTCCAACAGGGACAGCCCACGATTGACGTAGCGTCGGGCGATTTTCACCACCAGTCGCAGGTTGCTTTCAATCATGCGCTTGCGCCCAGCCGGATCGCCCTTTTGCGACAAGCGCGCAAAATGGACTTCTTCTTCGGGAGTGAGCAGAGGGGAAAAGCCGATTTCATTGAGGTACAACTGAGTCGCGTCGAGCGCCCGTGTGTAATCAATGTACTTGTGTTGCTTTAACGCGGTGGAGTTCTTGGATTTGGTGCGAACTGAAGGTACAGCAGGTCCCTCATTCGACATCGATTCCGTATCGATGACAGTCTCCATAAGGAGAACCTCATCGTCGATGTCAAACTCCGGCGCTTCTTTACTGAGAGCCATTGTTATAGTCCTTTGGTGAGTTCGACCTCAAGCTCAAGCGACGCCTTTATCCTTGGCAACGCTGGAGCCTGTTCCTACTACGTGAGGAACAGGCTGTGCAACACATCAACGACGGGGAAGGAATTGCAGCGGATCAACAGGCTTCCCTTGGCGGCGAATCTCAAAGTGCAGTTTCACCCGGTCTGTACCAGTTGACCCCATTTCGGCAATTGTCTGTCCGACTTTGACCTGCTGCCCCTCCCGAACCAACAGCCTGCGGTTGTGACCGTAGGCACTGACGTAGGTATCGCTGTGTTTGATGATGACCAGCTCGCCGTAGCCCCGTAAACCACTCCCGGCGTACACCACTGTCCCATCAGACGCAGCTAAAACAGGCTGTCCCAAATCCCCGGCGATATCAATGCCTTTATTCAAACTACCGTTTGAAGAGAATTTTCCAATAAGGATGCCATTTGAGGGCCATCCCCAGCCGGTCGGTGCGGGCCCCGCCGGCGGCATCGGCGCAGGTGCCGGCTTGCTCGCAACGCTAGGCGCGGCGGTGCCTGCAGGCCGGGTGATGATGGTGGTCTTGCTCGAAGACGACGGCGAAGAAGCCGTGTTTGTGACTACCGCGGTCGGTGTTGAACCGGTTCGTCCATCGAAACGAATGGTCTGACCTGGATGTATCGTGTATGGCACAGGGATGTTGTTACGGGCGGCGAGCGCCTTGTAGTCCCAGCCATAACGAAAGGCGATCGAGAACATCGTATCGCCCTTGCGCACGACGTATTGGCCTGTGGTAACGGTAGGTTTCTGCGGTACCGCGTTATTGCGGTCGACCACCCGCGCGCCACCGGATGGCGTGCTTGAACAAGCCGCCAGCAAGGAACTCAAGACAAGGCCAATCACCAGTCGCTGAAAGCTTGTTTGACTCATACGCTGTGCAATGACCGTGAGACTCACCCGCCGCTCCCTTTGTGGTGGCTGACTATGAACGCCTGTATCAGGCTTGAAATATGACGCAAGTATAACTGGCCGTTGGGTTTTTACTGGAAACACGATTCTAAAGAAAATTTCATCATGTTTAACTCCGACGGCTGATCATGTGGACTCAACAGACCCCGCTGTAAGACACATACCCGGCAATAGAATTCAGTACGCAGAAATAATTGATCAGGCCAGCGGACCGTTGAGCAGCGGGACAAAACGCACGGCGCCGAGCACATGCCGGGAAAAGCCCTCTTCCTCGCGAATGATCAACATTAATTGTTGCACTTCGCCGGAGCCCACCGGAATCACCAGGCGCCCGCCGGGAGCCAGTTGATCGAGCAAGGCCTGGGGCACGTCGGTCGCCACCGCGGTGACGATAATGCCGTTGTATGGCGCCAGTGCCGGCCAGCCTTCCCAGCCATCACCCCAACGGAACACCACGTTGCGCAAGTTCAACTCCACCAGGCGTTCCTTGGCCCGGTCTTGCAACACCTTGATGCGCTCCACGGAAAACACCCGCTCCACCAGCTGCGACAACACGGCCGTCTGGTAGCCGGAACCGGTGCCGATTTCCAGCACCTTGTCCAGCGGGCCCGCCGCCAGCAGCAACTCACTCATCCGCGCCACCATATAGGGCTGGGAGATGGTCTGGTTGTGGCCGATGGGCAAGGCTGTGTCTTCATAGGCGCGGTGCGCCAGGGCTTCATCGACAAACAGATGCCGCGGGGTACGCCGGATGACTTCCAGCACCTGGGCATTGGACAGCCCTTCTTCATACAGGCGCTGGATCAATCGCTCGCGGGTGCGCTGGGAGGTCATCCCGATGCCCCGGCGCAGCAGGTCGTCTTGTTCACGAGCCATCAGCGCAGCCCCTCCAGCCAGCCATCGAGGCTACTGAAGGCATCACTGAAGGTGCGATCGAGTTGCAACGGGGTAATCGAGACATAACCTTGCATCACCGCATGAAAGTCCGTGCCCTCGCCACCGTCCTCGGCATCGCCGGCAGCGGCAATCCAGTACCCTTCCCTGCCACGCGGGTCGACCACCTTCAGCGGCGCTGCCGCACGGGCACGGTGGCCGAGGCGGGTCAGCTGGATACCGCGAATGTGGTCCAGGGGCAGATTGGGAATATTGACGTTGAGCACCGTGCGCGGCGGCAGGACCAGGGTGTCATGGGCCTCCACCAGCTTGCGGGCGAAATACGCCGCAGTCGCCAGGTTGTCCAGTTGACGGGACGCAAACGAAAAAGCGAACGAGGTCCGACCGAGGAAGCGCCCTTCAAGGGCTGCCGCCACCGTACCGGAATACAGCACGTCGTCACCCAGGTTGGCGCCCAGGTTGATCCCGGAAACCACCAGGTCCGGCTCGCGGTCCAGCAGGCTGTTGATCGCCAGGTGCACGCAGTCGGTCGGCGTGCCATTCACGCTGATAAAGCCGTTGGGCAACGTCTGTGTATGCAACGGACGGTCGAGCGTCAGCGAGCTGCTGGCGCCGCTTTTGTCCTGGTCCGGGGCAACCACCACGCACTCGGCGTAATCCGCCAGCGCAGCATGAAGCGCGGCAAGGCCGGGTGCAGTGACCCCGTCGTCGTTAGATATCAGAATACGCATGGGCTGTCCGTCTGCCCCACCGGCACCAGATCTACAAGCTCGCGCACCAAGACAGTGGCGAAGCATCCAGCCGGCAGGACGAATTCCAATTGCAGAATGTCAGGTTCGGGATAATGCCACGTCAACCCGCCAATGGGCAGTCGAAGAATGCGACGTTCCTGGCTCATGCCGGCATTCACCAGCCAATCCCGCAGTTCGGCTTCACCGTCGGCAATCGCCTGTTCCAGCGCGAAGGTTGCTCCCGCCGCCGGCGAATCACCTTCGCCCCACTGCGGGCCGGTGGGATGCAGGTCGAGGATTGCCAGGCGCGGGTCGCTGCATTCAGCCTCCCCCGCCGGGAAAAAGCTGCGGCTGTCGGTAAACGCCAGCAAGTCACCGACCTGGGCGCGCTGCCAGGAACCGTCGGCCACCCGCGCCGCCAGCACTTTATTGAACAGGAAGCTGCGGGCCGTCGAGAGCAGGCGCGAACGCACATTGCGCTGCTCCGGCAAGGCCTTGCGCGCCGCCCAGTCACGGGCATCGACGACGTTGCCGCCGTTATGGCCGAAACGCTGGGCGCCGAAATAGTTGGGAATGCCTTGCCTGGCGATCAGTTGCAGGCGGGCGTCGATGGCCGCCGCATCCCCGGCAAACTGGGTCAGGCGCAAGGTAAAGCCGTTGGCCGAATGCGCGCCGCGCTGCAGCTTGCGCTTGTGACGGCCGGTCTTGAGGATCTTCAGGGTGTCGTTTTCAGCCGCGCTCAGGTCCGGGTCCGCCTTGCCCGGCAACTGCACGCTGAACCACTGGCGGGTCAGCGCCTGGCGGTCCTTGAGCCCGGCGTAGCTGACTGTACGCAACGGCACGCCCGCCGCCTTGGCAATCCGCCGCGCCGCCTCTTCGGTATTCAGGCCGCGCTTTTCCACCCACAACCACAGGTGTTCACCCTCGCCGGTCAGCGGGATATCCAGCACTTCATCCACCTGGAAGTCTTCAGCGGTGGCCTTTAGAACAGCGCTGCCCAAGGCCTCGCCATAGGCACGCGGGCCCAGCAGTTGCAGATCATTCATGCGCGCAGCAACAAGGCAACGGAGTGCACGGCAATGCCCTCTTCGCGACCGGTAAACCCGAGCTTTTCGGTGGTGGTGGCTTTTACGTTCACTTGATCCAACTCAACTTGAAGATCCGCGGCAATCAGCGCGCGCATCGTTTCGATATGCGGGGCCATCTTGGGCGCCTGGGCGACGATGGTGTTGTCGACGTTGCCGACCTTCCAGCCCTTGGCATGGATCAAGCCGACCACGTGACGCAACAGCACACGGCTGTCCGCGCCCTTGAAGGTCGGGTCGGTGTCCGGAAAGTGCTTGCCGATGTCGCCCAACGCGGCTGCGCCGAGCAAGGCATCGCTCAAGGCATGCAGCACCACGTCGCCGTCGGAATGAGCCAGCAACCCGTGGTGGTGCGCGATCCGCACGCCGCCCAGGGTAATGAAATCGCCTTCGGCGAAACGGTGCACATCATAGCCGTGGCCAATACGCATAAAAAAACGCCCCGATTTAATTCAGGGCGTGATTCTACCTACTTTTGCCTCACATTAACCGAGCAAAGCGCGCGCGTGATGGCGTAAGTGGTCTTCGATGAAGCTGGCGATAAAGAAGTAGCTGTGGTCATAGCCCGGTTGCAGGCGCAGCTCCAGCGGATGGTTCGCCGCCCTGGCCGCTTGTTGCAACGCTTCAGGCTTGAGCTGCACCGCGAGGAAATCGTCGCGGTCGCCCTGGTCCACCAGCAATGGCAGCTTTTCCGAGGCTTCGCTGATCAACACGCAGGCATCCCATTCGCGCCATTTCGAGCGCTCTTCGCCGAGGTAGCGGGAGAATGCCTTCTGGCCCCACGGGCAATCCATCGGGTTGTTGATCGGCGAGAACGCCGATACCGACTGATAACGCCCCGGGTTGCGCAAGGCACACACCAGCGCGCCGTGGCCGCCCATGGAGTGGCCGCTGATCCCGCGTTTGGCCGACGCCGGGAAATGCGCCTCGACCAATGCCGGCAACTCCTGCACCACGTAGTCATGCATCCGATAGTGCTGGGCCCAGGGCTCCTGGGTGGCGTTCAGGTAGAAACCGGCGCCCAGGCCAAAGTCCCAGGCGTTGTCCGGATCACCCGGCACACCGGGGCCGCGCGGGCTGGTGTCCGGCGCAACAATGATCAACCCCAGCTCGGCTGCCATGCGTTGCGCGCCGGCCTTCTGCATGAAGTTCTCATCGGTGCAGGTCAGGCCCGATAGCCAGTACAGCACCGGCAATTTGCCGCCCTGCTCCGCTTGCGGCGGCAGGTACACGGCGAAGGTCATGTCGCAACCCAGCACGTCGGAATGATGCTTGTAGCGTTTATGCCAGCCGCCGAAGCTTTTCTGGCACGACAGGTTTTCCAGACTCATGGCCGACCTCAGAAGTGAATGACGGTGCGGATGCTCTTGCCTTCATGCATCAGGTCAAACGCCTTGTTGATATCTTCCAGGCCCATGGTGTGGGTGATGAACGTATCCAGCGGGATTTCACCGGTCTGGGCCATTTCCACATAGCTTGGCAACTCGCTGCGACCGCGCACGCCGCCGAACGCCGAACCGCGCCAGACGCGGCCGGTGACCAGCTGGAACGGACGGGTAGCAATTTCCTGGCCGGCGCCGGCCACGCCGATGATCACCGACTCGCCCCAACCTTTGTGGCAGCACTCAAGGGCCGCACGCATCAGTTGGACATTGCCGATGCACTCGAAGGAAAAGTCGACGCCGCCGTCGGTCAAATCGACGATCACGTCCTGGATCGGGCGGTCGTAGTCTTTCGGGTTGATGCAGTCGGTGGCACCCAGCTGCCTGGCGATTTCAAACTTGGCCGGGTTGATGTCGATGGCAATGATGCGGCCGGCCTTGGCTTTCACCGCGCCGATCACCGCCGACAGGCCGATGCCGCCCAGGCCGAAGATGGCCACGGTGTCGCCTGGCTTGACCTTGGCGGTGTTGATCACTGCACCGATACCGGTGGTGACACCACAGCCCAGCAGGCAGACTTTTTCCAGCGGCGCTTCTTTGGGAATCTTCGCTACGGAGATTTCCGGCAGCACGGTGTATTCGGAGAAGGTCGAAGTGCCCATGTAGTGGAAAATCGGCTGGCCCTTGTAGGAAAAGCGCGAGGTGCCATCTGGCATCAGGCCTTTACCCTGGGTGGCGCGAATCGCCTGGCAGAGGTTGGTCTTGCCCGACAGGCAGAATTTGCACTTGCCGCATTCCGGGGTGTACAGCGGGATCACGTGGTCGCCCACCGCCACCGAGGTCACGCCTTCGCCGATGGCTTCAACCACGGCGCCGCCTTCGTGGCCGAGGATCGACGGGAAAATGCCTTCCGGGTCCGCGCCAGACAGGGTGTAGGCATCGGTATGGCACACACCGGACGCCACCACCCGCAACAGCACCTCGCCCGCCTTGGGCATGGCCACATCCACTTCAACGATCTCGAGGGGTTTCTTGGCTTCGAAGGCTACGGCCGCGCGGGACTTGATCATCCGGTTTCTCCATCGGGTTAAAAACGTAAGGCCGGCAGTGTAAAACATGCTCATCTGATTAATAATCCAGACAAAAGCAAAACATTATTGCCGTACAGGGACAATCAGCATGCTGGAAAACCGCTGGGAGGGCATCGACGAGTTCGTCGCCGTGGCCGAATGCAGCCAATTCACCGCGGCCGCCGAGCGCCTGGGCGTGTCGTCGTCCCATATCAGCCGCCAGGTCGCGCGACTGGAAGAGCGCCTGCAAACACGCTTGCTGTATCGCAGCACGCGCAAGGTGACATTGACCGAAGCCGGCCAGACCTTCCTGCAACATTGCCAGCGATTGCAGGACGGTCGCGAAGAAGCCTTGCGCGCCGTGGGCGACCTGGCCAGCGAGCCCAAGGGAATGTTGCGCATGACCTGCGCAGTGGCTTACGGCGAGCGTTTTATCGTGCCGCTGGTGACGCGGTTCATGGCGCTTTATCCGCAATTGCGCGTGGACGTGGAATTGACCAACCGCCAGCTGGACCTGGTGCACGAAGGCCTGGACCTGGCGATTCGCCTCGGGCGCCTGGCGGATTCGCGCATGGTTGCCAGCCGCCTCGCGCCGCGGCGTATGTACCTGTGCGCGTCACCGTCCTACCTGGCCAGGTACGGGCGGCCACATAGCTTGTCGGAGTTAAGCCGGCATAACTGCCTGATCGGCAGCTCGGATATTTGGCAACTGGCCCAGGACGGGCGCGAATTTTCCCAGCGGGTACAGGGGAACTGGCGCTGCAACAGCGGGCAAGCGGTGCTGGATGCGGCCCTGCAAGGTGTCGGTCTTTGCCAGTTGCCGGACTATTACGTGCTGGAGCATTTGCACAGCGGCGCACTGGTGTCGTTACTCGAAGCCCATCAACCGCCCAACACCGCGGTTTGGGCGCTGTACCCACAACAACGCCACCTTTCGCCCAAGGTGCGAAAACTGGTGGACTTTCTCAAGGAGGGCCTGGGCAACCATCCCGTCTACCTGAGATAGACTGCTACGGCCCGGCTGGCTGATCGTCAGGAAGACTGGAAGGCCCGACGCTGGCGCAGCCATTCAAGGTCTTCCGGGCGGGTGACCTTGAGGTTGTCGGAACGGCCTTCGATCAGGCGAGGCGCATGCCCGGCCCATTCCATGGCCGAGGCTTCGTCGGTGATGACCACGTCCGAGACCAGGCTGTCGGCCAAGGCCCGGTGCAGCGCGCCAAGGTGGAACATCTGCGGGGTGTAGGCCTGCCAGATCGGCGTGCGATCAACCGTTTCCAACACGCGCCCGTGCTTGTCGGCGCGCTTGAGGGTGTCCCGCGCCGGCACGGCCAGCAGCCCACCCACGCTGTCGTCGGCCAGTTCAAAGAGCAACTTGTCCAGATCATCGCGGCTGAGGTTCGGCCGGGCGGCGTCATGCACCAGCACCCAATCGTCATCGCTGGCGCCCTGGCCGTGCAGGTAAAGCAAGGCATTGAGCACCGAACCCGAGCGTTCTTCGCCGCCGTCAACGCGCACAATGCGTGGGTCGGTGGCGCAAGCCAGGGTCGGCCAGTAAGGGTCATCCATCGCAACGCTGACCACCAGCCCCTTGAGGCCCGGATGATCGAGGAAACAGCCAAGGCTGTGTTCGAGAATAGTGCGCCCACCCAATTGCAAGTACTGCTTGGGACGGTCCGCGGCCATACGGGCACCCACGCCCGCGGCAGGAATCACGGCCCAGAAGGCCGGTGACGAAATGCTCATTGGGCCAACTGGTAGAGGGTTTCGCCCTCCTTGACCATGCCCAACTCATGGCGAGCCCGCTCTTCAACGGTCTCCATGCCTTTTTTCAATTCAAGTACTTCGGCATCGAGCACGCGATTGCGCTCCAGCAACACCTCGTTTTCGGCGTGCTGTGCGGCAATTTGCTGGGTCAGTTCGGTGACCTGCGCCAAGCTGCCATTCCCCACCCAAAGGCGGTACTGCAGGCCAGCCAGCAGCAAGAGCAAGACGAGGAACAACCAATTGGGACTGCGCATCGAATATCGGGTATCCAGTGAAAAAAGACAGCCATGCAAAACTTTTGCAGCAACTGATAGCACGAAGCCTGGAAAAACCAGGCTTGTGCTTGTTAGTCATGAGATTAGCGCCGAAATTCACGCTGCCGTGATTTTTCCGACGTAATCCGCTGACCTTTTACCATTTAACAATCAGCCGCGAAACTCGCTGCGACCGTTGTACTTGGCTTTGCCGCCCAGTTGCTCTTCGATACGCAGCAATTGGTTGTACTTGGAAACGCGATCGGAACGGCACAGGGAACCGGTCTTGATCTGCCCAGCCGAAGTGCCCACGGCCAGGTCGGCAATGGTCGAATCTTCGGTTTCGCCGGAGCGGTGGGAGATCACGGCGGTGTAGCCCGCAGCCTTGGCCATCTGGATGGCTTCCAGGGTTTCGGTCAGGGTGCCGATCTGGTTGAACTTGATCAGGATCGAGTTGGCGATCTTTTTGTCGATGCCTTCTTTCAGGATCTTGGTGTTGGTCACGAACAGGTCGTCGCCCACCAGCTGGATCTTCTCGCCGATCTTGTCGGTGAGCACTTTCCAGCCAGCCCAGTCGGACTCGTCCAGGCCGTCTTCGATCGAGATGATCGGGTAGCGCTCGGTCAGGCCCTTGAGGTAGTCAGCAAAACCTTCCGAGGTGAAGACGTGGCCTTCGCCGGACAGGTTGTACTTGCCGTCTTCGTAGAATTCGCTGGCCGCGCAGTCCAGGGCCAGGGTCACGTCGGTGCCCAGCTTGTAGCCAGCGTTGGCCACGGCTTCGGAGATCACTTTCAGTGCGTCTTCGTTGGACGCCAGGTTCGGCGCGAAACCACCTTCGTCACCCACTGCAGTGCTCAGGCCACGGGCCTTCAGCACAGCCTTGAGGTGATGGAAAATCTCGGTGCCCATGCGCAGGCCTTCGGAGAAGGTCTTGGCGCCAACCGGCTGCACCATGAATTCCTGGATGTCGACGTTGTTATCAGCGTGCTCGCCACCGTTGATGATGTTCATCATCGGAACCGGCATCGAGTAGACACCCGGAGTGCCGTTCAGGTTGGCGATGTGGGCGTACAGCGGCAGGTCCTGGTCCTGTGCAGCGGCCTTGGCAGCGGCCAGGGACACGGCGAGGATGGCGTTGGCGCCCAGGCTGCCTTTGTTTTCGGTACCGTCGAGCTTGATCATCGCGTGATCGAGGGCTTTCTGGTCAAGTGGATCCTTGCCCAGCAGCAGGTCGCGGATCGGGCCATTGATGTTGGCCACCGCCTTGAGTACGCCCTTGCCCAGGTAACGGCTCTTGTCGCCATCACGCAGTTCCAGTGCTTCGCGGGAACCTGTGGAAGCACCGGACGGCGCGCAGGCGCTGCCGATGATGCCGTTATCGAGAAGCACGTCGGCTTCGACGGTAGGGTTGCCACGGGAGTCGAGAACTTCACGACCTTTGATGTCGACGATTTTTGCCATTGTTGTAAACACTCCAAAGTTGACGAAAACGACGCAGCTGAAGGAAATCTTTTGACCGACCGCAAGGGTGGAACAACGGGCAGGCTTGCAGGCGACAAGGCTCAGGCCCGTGGGCCTGAGCGTAAAGCGAGGGAAAGTCTACCGGAGAAATGGCGCTTACGCGGTCTCTACCGTCGGAAAACTCTTGACCAGGTCGTCCAACTGCTTCAACTGGGCCAGGAATGGCTCCAGCTTGTCCAGGCGCAGGGCGCATGGGCCGTCGCACTTGGCGTTGTCCGGGTCCGGGTGGGCTTCCAGGAACAAACCTGCCAGGGACTGGCTGATGCCGGCCTTGGCCAGGTCCAGTACCTGGGCACGGCGCCCGCCAGCGGAATCGGCGCGACCACCGGGCATTTGCAGCGCGTGGGTCACGTCGAAGAACACTGGGTATTCGAACTGTTTCATGATGCCGAAACCGAGCATGTCCACCACGAGGTTGTTGTAGCCGAAGCTCGAACCACGCTCGCAGAGGATCAACTGGTCGTTACCCGCTTCCACGCACTTGTTCAGGATATGTTTCATTTCCTGAGGCGCGAGGAACTGGGCTTTCTTGATATTGATCACAGCGCCGGTCTTGGCCATCGCGACCACGAGGTCGGTCTGGCGCGACAGGAAGGCCGGCAACTGGATGATGTCGCACACCTCGGCAACCACGGCAGCCTGCTCAGGCTCGTGGACGTCGGTGATGATCGGCACGCCGAAGGCTTGCTTGATGTCCTGGAAGATCCGCATGCCTTCTTCAAGGCCCGGGCCGCGGTAGGAGGTCACGGACGAACGGTTGGCCTTGTCGAAGCTGGCCTTGAATACGTAGGGGATACCGAGTTTCTCGGTCACCTTCACGTACTCTTCACAGACCTGCATCGCCATGTCGCGGCTTTCCAGCACGTTCATGCCGCCGAACAGCACCATGGGCTTGTCGTTGGCAATCTCGATGTCGCCTACGCGAATGATCTTCTGGGCCATCAGGTTTACGCCTTCTTCTGATGTTGCGTCAGTGCTGCTTTAACGAAGCCGCTGAACAACGGGTGACCGTCGCGCGGGGTCGAGGTGAACTCCGGGTGGAACTGGCAAGCCACGAACCATGGATGATCCGGTGCTTCAACCACTTCAACCAGCGCGCCATCACCGGAACGACCGGAGATTTTCAGGCCGGCTTCCATGATTTTCGGCAGCAGGTTGTTGTTCACTTCGTAGCGGTGACGGTGACGCTCGACAATCACGTCCTTGCCATAGCAATCGTGAACCAGCGAACCCGGCTCCAGCAGGCAATCCTGCGCGCCGAGGCGCATGGTGCCGCCCAGGTCGGAGGCTTCGGTACGGGTTTCGACGGCGCCGGTGGCATCTTCCCACTCGGTGATCAGGCCCACGACCGGATGGCCGCTGGTGCGATCGAACTCGGTGGAGTTGGCGTCTTTCCAGCCCATTACGTTACGGGCGAACTCGATGACCGCCACTTGCATGCCCAGGCAGATACCCAGGTACGGCACCTTGTTCTCACGAGCGTACTGGACGGCAGTGATCTTGCCTTCCACGCCACGCAGACCGAAGCCGCCCGGAACCAGGATGGCGTCAACGCCTTCCAGCAGCGCAGTGCCCTGGTTCTCGATGTCTTCGGAGTCGATGTAGCGCAGGTTGACCTTGGTACGGTTGCTGATGCCCGCGTGGCTCATCGCCTCGATCAGCGACTTGTAGGCGTCCAGCAGCTCCATGTACTTGCCGACCATGGCGATGGTGACTTCATGCTCAGGGTTGAGCTTGGCGTCGACCACGGCTTCCCACTCGGACAGATCGGCGCCGCCACACTGCAGGCCGAAGCGCTCGACGACAAAATCATCCAGGCCCTGGGAATGCAGGATGCCCGGGATCTTGTAGATGGTGTCGGCGTCTTCCAGGGCGATTACCGCACGTTCTTCAACGTTGGTGAACTGGGCGATCTTGCGACGGGACGCGATGTCGATCGCGTGGTCGGAGCGGCACACCAGCACGTCCGGCTGCAGGCCGATGGAACGCAGTTCCTTGACCGAGTGCTGGGTGGGCTTGGTTTTGGTTTCGCCGGCGGTGGCGATGTACGGCACCAGTGTCAGGTGCATCAGCATCGCGCGCTTGGCGCCGACTTCGAAACGCAACTGGCGGATGGCTTCGAGGAACGGTTGGGACTCGATGTCACCCACGGTGCCACCGATCTCGACCATC
>NZ_JBIUVK010000082.1:0-12979 GCF_044742865.1 Pseudomonas sp. NPDC087814
AGCTTGCTCCCGCTGGGCTGCGTAGCGGCCCCAAGATCTTTGGGAGCGCTGCGCACTCCAGCGGGAGCAAGCTCCCTCGCCACAGCAAGCTCCCTCGCCACACAAGCTCCCTGCCACACAAGCTCACTCGCCACACGAATCCCGGGTTATTGGTCTGTCAGGGCAAACTGCGTCAGGCAGAACGTCGCAATGCCCATGTCTTCCAGGCGCTGGGACCCACCCAGCTCCGGCAGGTCAATGATCGCCGCCGCTTCGAAAATCCGTGCGCCCATGCGCCGCGCCAGGTTGGCCGCTGCGATCAGCGTGCCGCCGGTGGCGATCAGGTCATCGAACATCAGCACCGAATCACCTTCACACAGGCTGTCGGCGTGCACTTCCAGGAAGGCTTCGCCGTATTCGGTCTGGTAACTCTCGGCCAGCACGTCAGCCGGCAATTTGCCTTGCTTGCGGAACAGGATCAGCGGTTTGTTCAACTGATAGGCAATGATCGAACCGATCAAGAAGCCCCGGGCATCCATCGCGCCGATGTGGGTGAAGTCGGCTTCGACGTAGCGGTGTACGAAGGTGTCGGCTACCAGGCGCAAGGCCTTGGGCGACTGGAACAGCGGCGTGATATCGCGAAAGATCACCCCAGGCTTGGGGAAGTCGATGACTGGGCGAATCAGGGATTTGATGTCGAACGAATCGAAGACCATCGTCGAGGAGTCCTGGGGAGGAAAGCGGACTCGAAGTATACCTGCGGCCCAGCCGATTGGCTCGGCCGCAAGCGTCTGGATCAACCGTCGAGCGAACCGCCAGCCAATGCGCAGAGCTGGATCGGGTCGAGGATATGCACTTCCTTGCCTTCGGCCGCAATCAACTCGTTCTGCTGGAAGCGGGTGAATACCCGGGACACGGTTTCCACCGCCAGGCCCAGGTAGTTGCCGATTTCGTTGCGCGACATGCTCAGGCGGAACTGGTTGGCCGAGAAACCCCGCGCGCGGAAACGTGCGGAGAGGTTGACCAGGAAAGTGGCAATACGCTCGTCGGCGGTTTTCTTCGACAACAGCAGCATCATCTGTTGGTCGTCGCGGATTTCCCGGCTCATCACGCGCATCAGCTGGCGACGCAATTGCGGCAGCTGCAGGGCCAGTTCATCCAGGCGTTCGAACGGGATTTCACACACCGATGTGGTTTCCAGGGCCTGGGCCGACACGGGGTGAATCTCAGTGTCCATGCCCGACAGTCCGACCAGTTCGCTCGGCAGGTGGAAGCCGGTGATCTGTTCTTCGCCGCCATCGCTCAGGCTGAAGGTTTTCAGCGCGCCAGAACGTACTGCATAAACGGAGTCAAACTTGTCGCCCTGGCGAAACAGGAACTCGCCTTTTTTCAGTGGGCGACCGCGTTTAACGATCTCGTCCAGCGCTTCCATGTCTTCCAGATTCAACGAAAGTGGCAGGCAGAGGGGGGCCAGGCTGCAATCCTTGCAATGAGCCTGGCTATGAGCGCGCAGTTTAACTGGCTCGGACATTTCTTAAATCCTTGTGGGAAAACACACATAAGACGTAAGGGTAACGCACCGGGGGGCAATCAGGCCAGCGTGTACAGAAAAGCAGCAGCGGTATAAAGAATTTTGTATCGAGGTCGATACAAGATTGTCACTCCTAGAGCTGGAGGCTCAGATCATGCTTTCCATTGGCGCAACCAACCCTGCCATTGTTTCTTCGCTAACCGTGCCTGATGCGAAAAAAGACCCCGCTGCAGACGATAAAGACCAAGCGTCTTCTACCGATCGGGCCACTGACACCAAGCCCCAAGGACTGGTGGTGGATATCTCGGGGGCGGGGCTGAAAGCCTCCAAGGCCAGCACCAACTCCAACAAGGACATTGACGACAGCAACCTGAAAGACAACATCAAGCAGCTGTTGAAAATGATTCGCGAGATGAGAAAACAGCTCGCCGAGAAGATGGCTCAGCTCTCAGCTGCCATGTCCGACGCCTCAAAGACCCCGCAGGCAAGGCAGGCCAGAGTGGCCGCCTTGCAGAGTGATATCGCGACATTGCAGGCCGGCTTGATGACGGCCCAATCGCAGTTGACCAAGGCCTTGAAGGACGAGTCTCCCGAGTCGCAGCTGGAAGCGATGGCCCTGCTGGCGAAGTAGGACAGGTTCAGATTACTCGCGAAAATCGTTGCCGATTCTGGTGCTCCAGATAGGCATCGAACACCATGCACACCGAGCGTACCAGCAGGCGCCCCGCCGGCAATACGCGGATGCCCTGTGGGTCGAGTTCGATCAGTCCGTCCTCGGTCATCGCCTCCAGTTGCGGCCAGAGTTCGTCGAAATAGCCGCGAAAATCGATGTTGAAAGCCTGTTCGATCTTCTCGAAATTCAGGCTGAACGTGCAGATCAACTGCTGGATCACTTCCCGTCGCAACCGGTCATCCGTGGTGCATAACAACCCACGGCTGGTGGCCAGTTGCGCGCCGGCGAGGGCGTTCTGGTAGTGGTTCAGGTCGCTGCTGTTCTGGCAGTACAGGTCGCCGATCTGGCTGATCGCCGACACCCCAAGCCCGATCAAATCGCAATGCCCATGGGTGGTGTAGCCCTGGAAGTTGCGTTGCAGCGTGCCTTCTTCCTGGGCGACGGCCAATTCGTCGTCCGGCAGGGCAAAGTGGTCCATGCCGATGTAGCGGTAGCCCGCCCGGGTCAACTGCTCGATGGTGGTTTGCAGCATCAGCAGTTTTTCCGCCGGGGAGGGCAGGTCGTCGGTGTTGATCCGTCGCTGGGGCATGAACCGTTCCGGCAGGTGTGCGTAGTTGAACACCGAGAGGCGGTCCGGTTGCAGGCTGATGACTTCTTCCACGGTGCGTGCGAAATTCAGCGGTGTCTGCTTGGGCAAACCGTAGATCAGGTCGATATTGATCGAACGAAACTGCAGGGTGCGCGCTGCGTCAATCACTGCGCGGGTTTCTTCCAGGCTTTGCAGGCGGTTCACCGCACGCTGCACTTCGGGGTCCAGGTCCTGCAGGCCGATACTGACGCGGTTGAACCCCAGTTCACGCAGCAGGCCCATGGTCGCCCAGTCGGCTTCCCGTGGGTCGATTTCAATCCCGTAGTCGCCGGAGTCATCGTCCAGCAGGTTGAAGTGCTGGCGCAGGCGGCCCATGACCTGACGCAGCTCGTCATGGCTGAGAAAGGTCGGGGTGCCGCCGCCGAAGTGCAGCTGCTCCACCGGCTGTTTGGGGTCGAGGTGGCACGCCACCAACTGGATTTCCTGCTCCAGGCGTTGCAGATAGGCGTGAGCCCGGCCGCGATCCTTGGTGATGACCTTGTTGCAGGCGCAGTAGTAGCAAATGTTGGCGCAAAACGGCACATGCACATACAGCGACAGGGGCCGTACGGCCTTGCGGCTGTCGCGCAGGGCGTGGAGCAGGTCGAAGGTGCCGACCTGGCTGTCGAATTGTACGGCGGTGGGGTACGAGGTGTAGCGTGGCCCCGCCAGGTCGTAGCGGTGAATCAGATCAGTGTCCCAACGAATGGCGTCGAGCATGCGGGCGTTCCCCCGGATAGGCTAGTGGGCCGAGTCTAGGGGCTGGGTGGGGAAGCCATCTTGATTTGCATCAACGGGGAGCGGCGCTATGCCACATGGCGATCTAGTGGCCCATCAGCCAGTGCTGGTGCGGCCCGGGCAAGGTCCAGATGCCGAACAGCATGACCAGCAGGCCACCGGCCATCCGCACGCTGCGTTTGCGCAATAACGCGGTGACTCGATCAGCGGCTAAGCCCGTGGCCAGCAGTACCGGCCAGGTGCCAAGGCCGAACGCGAGCATCAGCACCGCACTGTCCAGCGCATTGCCCTGGCTGGCCGCCCACAGCAACGTGCTGTAGACCAACCCGCACGGCAACCAGCCCCAGAGCGCACCCAGCAGCAACGCCCGGGGCAGGCTGGACACCGGCAGCAAACGGTTGGCAACCGGCTGGATATGCCGCCACAGGCCGCGCCCGAGGCTTTCGATACGGGTCAGGCCGCTCCACCAGCCAGCCAGGTACAAGCCCATGCAGATCAGCAACAGCCCGGCGAGGATGCGCATGAACATCGCTGCCGGACTGTTGGCCACGGCCCAGCCGGCCAGGCCGATCAGCAAGCCGGCGGTGGCGTAGCTGAGGATGCGCCCCAGGTTGTAGGCCAGCAGCAGGCGAAAGCGCCGACTGCGTTGCTCCTTGGGAATCGCCAGGGTCAGCGCGCCCATCAGGCCGCCACACATACCCAGGCAATGGCCGCCGCCCAGCAGGCCGAGGATCACTGCCGAGACCAGCAGGGGCGCCAGTTCAAGCATGGGGCGGATCTTTCGGCTTGGGCGGTTGTTCAGGGCCGTTGGCTTCATCGACGGCCGCCAGGTGGTTCGGGTCCTGGTCATCGAACAGCACGCTGTGGGCCGGGCCATCGAGGTCGTCGTACTGGCCGCTGTCCACCGCCCAGAAGAAGATGTAAATGGCGATGGCAACGATCAACAGCGCCGCCGGGATCATCACGTAAAGAGCTGGCATCTGCACTCCATGCCCGTGCGGCTCAAGCCGGCAGCGGGCGGGTTACGGGGGCGGGGCTCACGGCTGGCGTGCTCGGCATGCGAGTCAGGCGCAGGGCATTGAGCACCACGGTCAACGAACTGAGGGACATGCCGATCGCCGCCCAGATGGGAGTGATCCAGCCGAGGGCGGCAAACGGCAACATCAGGCCATTGTACAGCCCGGCCCACAGCAGGTTTTCAATGATTACCCGGCGGGTGCGCCGGGCCAGGGTAAAGGCTTGCACCAGGGCGTCGAGGCGGTTCGACAGCAACACCGCGTCGGCGCTGGTCTTGGCCAGGTCGGTGGCCGAGCCCATGGCCACGCTGATATCGGCGGCGGCCAGCACCGGCACATCGTTGACGCCATCGCCGAGCATCAGCACCTTGCGGCCTTCCTTGTGCAACTGTTGCAGCATTTGCAGCTTGTCATCGGGGCGCAGGCCGCCATGGGCTTCGTCGATGCCCAGCTCGGCGGCGACACTGGCAACCATCGGCGAGCTGTCTCCCGACAGCAGCAACGTGCGCCAGCCGCGTGCCTTGCAGGCGGCGAGCAAGGCGGGCGCGTCGCTGCGCAGGCGGTCATCCAGGACAAACCAGGCCAGGGCGCCGTCGGTGTCGCCCAGCAGCAGCCATTGGCCGGCTTCCTTCGGCGAGGCGGGGAGGGCGCAGCCGCTCAGCTCGCAGACAAAACCCGGCTGGCCAATGCGCAACCGGCGGTCACCGACGCGGCCTTCCAGGCCCAGGCCCGGCGTGCTGAGCACTTCATCCGCCGCCAACGGCGCGCGGCCGAATGCGCGGGCGATCGGATGTTCCGAACGTTGCTCCAGCGCCGCCGCAAGGCTCAGGCACTCGTCGCTGCCCAGCAGGCTCAACGGGCGGATCGCGCGCAACGCCAGGCGACCTTCGGTAAGGGTGCCGGTCTTGTCGAAAATCACCGTGTCGATCTGGTTCAGGCCTTCCAGCACGTGGCCGCGGGTCAGCAGCAGGCCGAGTTTGTGCAGGGTGCCGGTGGCTGCCGTCAGGGCGGTGGGTGTTGCCAGTGAGAGGGCGCAAGGGCAGGTCGCAACCAGCATCGCCAGGACGATCCAGAACGCCCGTGACGAATCCAGCTCCCACCACACCAGGCCGATGACCGCAGCGGCGACCAATGAGCACAACAGGAACCATTGGGCGGCGCGGTCGGCGATCTCCGCCAGCCGGGGTTTCTCCGCCTGGGCCCGCTCCAGCAGGCGCACGATGGCCGACAGGCGCGTGTCGTGGCCCAGGGCGCGGACTTCGACGGTCAGCGCACCTTCGACGTTGAGGGTGCCGGCAGTGACGGCATCGCCGACCTGGCGTGGTTGCGGCAGGTACTCGCCGGTCAGCAGCGATTCGTCGATGCTCGACTGGCCGTCGAGGATGATGCCGTCTGCCGGCAGCACCGCCCCCGGATGCACCAGTACCCGGTCGCCCAGGGCCAGTTCGCTGAGCAGGATCCGTTCACTTTGCCCGTCGGCACTCATGCGCAGGCACGAGGCTGGCAACAGGTTGACCAACTGCGCGGTGGCTGCCGCCGTACGTTCCCGGGCGCGACGCTCCAGGTAGCGCCCAGCCAGCAGGAACAGGGCAAACATGCCGACTGCATCGAAATACAGTTCGCCGGTGCCGGTGATGGCGGTCCAGATTCCGGCCAGGTAGGCACCGCCAATGGCCAGGGACACCGAAACATCCATGGTCAGGTGGCGGGTGCGCAGGTCGCGCATCGCCCCCTTGAAAAACGGTGCGCAGCTGTAGAACACGATGGGCGTTGTCAGAAACATCGCGACCCAGCGCAGGATCACGTGCAGCTCCGGGCTCAGGTCGATATTGAATTCCGGCCAGGTGGCCATCGTCGCCATCATCGCCTGGAACCACAGCAGCCCGGCCACCCCCAGTTGACGCAGGGCCAGGCGGTTTTCGCTGGCCAGTTGTTCGGCGGCGCGGTCGGCCTGGTACGGGTGGGCGGCGTAGCCGATGTGACGCAATTCGCCGAGCAGTTGGCTCAGGGGCAATTGCCCGTCGGCCCAGCGCACGTGCAGGCGGTGGTTGGACAGGTTCAGGCGTGCCTCGGCCACGGCGGGCAGGCTGCGCAGGTGTTTTTCGATCAGCCAGCCACAGGCGGCGCAACTGATGCCTTCCATCAACAGTGTGGCTTGCGACAGGTCACCGTCGTGGCGCACGAAAGGCTTTTGCACATCGGCACGGTCATACAGCGCCAGCTCGTCCACCAGTTGCACCGGCAGCGCCTCGGGGTTGGCCGAGGCTTCGCTGCGGTGCTGGTAATAGCTTTCCAGGCCACCGGCGACAATTGCCTCGGCCACCGCCTGGCAGCCCGGGCAGCACAGCTCGCGGGGCTCGCCGAGGATCACGGCAGTGAACCGGCTGCCGGGCGGCACGGGCAGGGCGCAGTGGTAGCAAGGGGTCGGGGTGGTCATGGCTCAGTTCCGATGATCGTTCCCACGCTCTGCGTGGGAACGCTTCGCTGGACGCTCCGCGTCCGCTCTTGTGACGCGGAGCGTCACGGGGTGCATTCCCACGCAGAGCGTGGGAACGATCAAACAGGTGACGCTCTATTTTTTCAGGTCTTCAGCACCCTGCAGCGGCTCGTCGCCCAGCAGCAAGTCCTTGTCATGGCTGACCTGTTCTTCTTCAAACATACGCCAGGTCCGGTCGCCTTCCACCCCTAGCAGCTCGACGAAGCGGCGGCCTTCGACCTTGTCGGTCACCTGGCCGATGTAGCGGCCGGGCTCGCTGTCGCTGCGGGTCAGGATGATCTTGCGATCCTTCTCCGGCTGGGTCGGCGAAATCAGGTTCAGCTCCAGGGTGCCGGGCCCGCTGTTGCCGGTCAGGTGCAATTCGACTTCGCCGGTCAACTCGTCCAAGTGCACCTTGGCCCGCAGTTGCAGAGTCTGGGCCAGCAGTTCGCGGTCCAGGGAACGGTTGATGCCTTTGCCGGCCTCGTAATAGTTGTCGTTGACCAGGTTGTCGGGGTTGTTCACCGCGATGGTCACCATGGACAAGGTCAACGTCACCGAGCAGGTCAGGATCCCAATGATGATCCAGGGCCAGAGGTGCTTGTACCAGGGGCTTGCGGCAGTAGCTGCGGGCATTGTTCGGCTCTCTATTAACGGACTTGTGGGCCGATGAATCGGCTCTTGGCTTCAATGTGGACGCTGTCGTCATCGGCATCCCTGAGGATGAATTTCACCTCGTTGGTGCTCGACGGCAGTTGTTCCGGTGCGCTCGACAACTCCACCGGCATGCTGAAGATTTCCCCGGCCGCTACCTTGATCTCGCGCCGGCCTTGCAGCTTGAGGTCTGGCAGGCCTGCGGCGTCAAGCACGTAGGTGTGGTCGCGCTGGTCCTTGTTCATGATCTTCAGGCTGTAGACGTTTTCGATCCGGCCCTCGGCGTTTTCGCGGTACAGCACGCGGTCCTTGCTGACGTCGAAACCCACCAGCGAGCGCACGAAGAAGGCGGCCACCAACAGGCTGATCATCGCCAGCAGCACCAGGGCATAACCGATCAGGCGCGGGCGCAGCTTATGGGTTTTCTGCCCGGACAGGTTGTGCTCGGTGGTGTAGCTGATCAGCCCGCGCGGGTATTCCATCTTGTCCATGATGTTGTCGCAGGCGTCGATGCAGGCCGCGCAGCCGATGCATTCAATCTGCAGGCCGTCACGGATGTCGATGCCGGTAGGGCACACCTGCACGCACATCGTGCAATCGATGCAGTCCCCCAAGCCCTGGGCCTTGTAGTCGATACCTTTTTTGCGCGGCCCACGGACTTCGCCACGGCGCGGGTCGTAGGAAACGATCATCGTGTCCTTGTCGAACATCACGCTCTGGAAACGCGCATACGGGCACATGTAGATGCACACCTGCTCGCGCAGCCAGCCGGCGTTGCCGTAGGTGGCGAGGGTGAAGAAGCCGACCCAGAAATACGACCAGCCATCCGCCTGGCCGGTGAAGAAATCGAACACCAGTTCACGGATCGGCGAGAAGTAGCCGACAAAGGTCATGCCGGTGACGAAGCCGATGATCAGCCACAGGCTGTGCTTGCCGAACTTGCGCAGGAACTTGTTGGCGCTCATCGGCGCCTTGTCCAGCTTGATGCGCTGGTTGCGGTCGCCTTCGGTGACCTTTTCGCACCACATGAAGATCCAGGTCCACACGCTTTGCGGGCAGGTGTAGCCGCACCAGACGCGGCCGGCATACACGGTGATGAAGAACAGGCCAAACGCCGCCACGATCAGGATGCCCGACAGCAGGATGAAATCCTGGGGCCAGAAAGTCGCGCCAAAAATGAAGAATTTACGCTCCGGCAGGTTCCACCAGACAGCCTGGTGGCCACCCCAGTTCAGCCACACGGTGCCGAAGTAGAGCAGGAACAAACCGGCACCCCCGAGCATCCGCAGATTGCGGAACAAGCCGGTGAAGGCACGGGTGTAGATTTTCTCCCGCGATGCGTAGAGATCGACGGTGTTATTCGAATTTTTGGCAGGCGGAGTAACGTCATGTACCGGAATCTGGTTGCTCATCATTGCATCCCACGGCAGTGGAGATTTGCCTCGGCCAGTACGTGCCGGCCGGGGTCAAAATAGGGGTGTTGCAGTGGCCTAATGATACGCCCCTGATACCCTTCGACGGGTGCGACCTTTGGTCGCGTTGGGGGAAATCAATTGATGGTGTACGTGATCTGGGTCAATTGACTTGTGAAGTATGGACGGTTTTCGCAGCCTTACCGGTCATTCGTCCCATGGATTGATCAGCGCGACGCCGCTGGATTGAAAGTCGCCAGTGTTGCGCGTGGCCACTGTCAGCCCATGAACCAGCGCGGTTGCAGCGATCAGCGCGTCACTTTCGTTGGCCTGGTCTGGCACATGCAAGCTGGCACAGCGCAGGGCAACTGCTGCATCAATCGGCAGGATTCTGGCATCAAACGCCGGCATGACATGGCGCTTGAGCCATGTGCGCAAAACCTTCCCCTGGGCGGGATCACGCCGCTCCATTCGCAGGACTCCTGTTTCCAGTTCCTTCAAGGTAATGGCTGAAATATACATCCGTGGCGCGATGACACTTTTGGCCCAGGCGACGACCTTGGCATCGGCCTGGGGTTTGCGCAGTTCAGAGATGACATTGGTGTCGAGTAGATACATCAAGAGAAGTCCACGGGTCGATGAATGATCACGGCGCGTTCGGTTTCGAACTCGATATCTGCCGCTTCTGGCATCACCAACAGGTCAACGATGTCGGCATTGAGGCCAGTCAGTTTTTGGTAGTCCTCAATGCTTAGCAGTACATGGGCAGGCTTGCCCCGATCAGTGATAAAAACCGGGCCTTGGCGGGCGGCTTTTTTGGCACCGCTTGTGTCTTGATTGAATTCACGGCTGGAAATGGTGGTGATGGTCATGGGGGCTAACCTCCGTATGGAGTACGAATGTAGTCACGTTACTACCTGCGGTTTTCTTGATCAATCTCAAATGTAGATGCGTTGCTGGCGGTGACGACTTTTTCGACTTGAAAACAAAACGGCCCCGCCAATCTCCACTGGCGGGGCCGTTTTTTTTCACCGCTTTTCCTCACACGGCGTCTGGCGGCTTGTTCCCATGGGACAGTCCGAAACATACGCCGCCAGCAAGTGCACCTTGCCGTTTCCCTTGCGACTTCCTGGTGTTGAGTAAGTAAATCAGGAGAGGTCTACGGGCCGGTGTGGTGGCGTTTTTATAACTGCTTTTTGCGCTGTTAAATAACCTACAACGATTGGTTAGGAAGCTGACGCTTCTGCGATATCAGTTCTTAGGCCCAAACGAGCCTTTGTTTACACAGAATGAAACGTTTGTTGTAGGAACGCTGATCGCGTTATTGCCACGCAGGAAATGCCGACGTTGAGATCAAGTCTGGATCAGTGTTCGGCAATGTTTTGTAGCAGCGCGCAGCGTTACCACGATGAAACCTTTGATGAGCAATTGTTGAACGTTATGCCTAGGTCTCTTGCGCAACGATAAATTTATTTTGTTTTGACGTTATTCAAATCGAGGAAACCAATGACCATTCAACGTGCTAATGACACGCATAATGTTGGAGCCGTTCCACCATCGGCTTCGACGCTGCCAGTATCCTCTGGCATCAGCGTAGAGCAATTCAGTAGTTGGAATGATTATCGGGTGGCCGACCGTCTACTCAGAAACTTTGATAAGTATGCCGACCCTGCGCAACCAGACTACATCACCCGCGACTCTCTACGACAGGTTGCGTATGCCTCTGCGCAGAGTGGCTACAGCAGTGACGACATGAATTTTGCCCGTTCGCTGCTGGAAAATCCTGTACTCATGGAGAAACTCGATGGGTACGGAAAGCATAAGCACGATGGCAAAATCGATCGTGAAAGTATCATAACCGTGGGTCAGAATATGGGGTTTCCCCTGGCCACGATGAGTGATAAAGAACTGGCGCAAAAGCTCCTGAATGAATATGACACCTATTACCCGGAGCGCGGTTGGGGTGGAATTGATCGCAGGGAGGGTGTGACTTACGCTTCACTGAAGAACATCGCGGATGGGACGCGTCATGATCGCGGCCCAGATGAAGCGATGGTCGCGCGGGAAATCTTGAGTCGTCCTGAGTTAGTGGCACAGTTAGGACTGACGGATTGGTCTAAATCGGCTGATCGGGGGGCGATCAACGCTGCTATTAAAAGAATGGACCAAGTGCATGAAGAACGTTAACGCCTCGTCCTCGGGGTAAGTTGAGTTCCACCAATGCCCCATTACCAAAGCCCCGCGCAGCATTGGCTGCGCGGGGCTTTTTGGTTTTAATGCTTACTGCTCCTCAGCTGCCTTGTCTCCATGGGACAGGCTGTAAACATAGGCCGCCAGCAAGTGCACCTTGTCATTGCCCTGCAACTGCTCCTGCGCAGGCATCTGGCCTTGACGGCCATAACGGATGGTCTGCTGCAGTTGCGCGAAGCTCGAACCGTAGATGAACGCGCCAGGGTGGGTCAGGTCAGGCGCGCCCATGGCCGGTGTACCTTTACCGGCGGGGCCGTGGCACGCCACGCAGTTGGCGGCGAAGAGTTTCTCGCCGTTGGCCACGTCTGCCTTCGCGCCTTCCGGCAATTTGCGGCCATCGAGGTTGGTCACCACAAAGCCGGCCACATCGGCCACGCCTTGCTCGCCAATGACTTCGGCCCACGCCGGCATCACCGCGTGGCGGCCCTTCATGATGGTTTCCTTGATGGTGGCCGGGTCGCCGCCCCAGCGCCAGTCGGCGTCGGTCAGGTTGGGGAAGCCGTAGGCACCCTTGGCGTCGGAACCGTGGCAGACCGAGCAGTTGGAGGCGAACAGGCGGCCACCCATCTTCAAGGCTTGCGGGTCCTTGGCCACTTCTTCGATCGGCATGGCGGCGAACTTGGCGAAGATCGGCCCGAACCGGGCGTCCGACTTGGCCATTTCCTTTTCCCATTCGTGCACGCCGGTCCAGCCGGTCTGGCCATTGGCAAATGGGGTTTGCTTGTCGTTGTCGAGGTAGTTGTAGCCCGGCAGCAGGCCTTTCCAGTTGCCCAGGCCAGGGTACAGCGCCAGGTAACCGAGGGCGAAGATGATGGTGCCGACGAACAGCATGAACCACCATTTGGGCAGCGGGTTGTCGTACTCCTCGATGCCGTCGAACGAGTGGCCGACGGTTTCATCGGTTTGCTCGGCGCGCTGGCCCTTGCGGGTCGACAGCAGCAGCCAGGTCAGGGCGAAAATGGTACCCAGACTGAGGACTGTGACGTACAGACTCCAGAACGTAGTCATTCTTTGTTACTCCTAGACGCTTCCACGACGTGCTTGATGGCTTCGGGATCATCCGCGAAGGGCAGCAACGTCGCGTCTTCAAACTCCGACTTGCGCTTGGGGCTGAACACCCACAAGGCCAGGCCGATAAAGGCCACCATCACGACAACGGTGCCCAGGCCTCGAATCATCCCGATATCCATCCAGATCACCGTTTGCTTTTGATGATGGTGCCAAGGCCTTGCAAGTAGGCCACCAGTGCGTCCATTTCGGTCTTGCCCTTCACGGCCGCTGCCGCGCCGGCGATGTCTTCGTCGGTGTAGGGCACGCCCAGGGTGCGCAAGACTTCCATCTTCTTGGCGGTGTCCTTGCCGTCGAGTTTGTTTTCGACCAGGAACGGGTACGCCGGCATTTTCGATTCGGGCACCACGTTGCGCGGGTTGTACAAGTGCGCACGCTGCCAGTCATCGGAGTAACGACCGCCGACCCGGGCCAGGTCCGGGCCGGTACGCTTGGAACCCCACAGGAATGGGTGGTCCCACACGCTTTCACCGGCGACCGAGTAGTGGCCGTAGCGTTCGGTTTCGGCGCGGAACGGGCGGATCATCTGCGAGTGGCAGCCGACACAACCGTTG
>NZ_JBIUVK010000083.1:0-12292 GCF_044742865.1 Pseudomonas sp. NPDC087814
GCGGCCTACCGGCCGGCTTGAGTGTTGAAGTGCAAAATCAAAAGCTAAAGCGGGCACGGTCCACTGTAGGAGCTGGCTTGCCGGCGATGGCATCACCTCGGTGTGTCTGGAAGACCGAGGTGTCTGCATCGCCGGCAAGCCAGCTCCTACAGAAGAGCAGCTCTGCTTTCGCTCTGGTTTTTGATTTGGCTTTTAACACTCAGTCGGCTCTCAGGCCGCCGTGCTCTTGCTTTTGATCTTGCTCTTGCTCTGACTGCCCCAATAAGCCCGAGGCCGAACGCAGGTATTGCGGAGCGGGTAAACCGGCAGGACGCCGGTTTAGGCCCGCGGAGTAATGCCGGAGTGAGGGAACGCCGAGCCACAGCGATGCGCCGACAGGCGGGGCAGAGCCCTAGTGAGATGGTCAGCCCGGCACGGTCCCCTTGGGACATCCCACCCGACAAGCGATCTCACTGCCACCCGCTGGTGCATGCTCTTGATTGCATGCAGCTTTTTGTAGCGAGGAAGCTCGCTCCCGTTGACCCGCATGGCAGGCCAAACAGCCTAATCAATAGCAAGCTAGCTAATTGGCGCATTAATTGCCTTGAAATATGGCAATTAGACATCAGTCCCGGAGTCCGCCATGAGCAGCCTGTCGAGCAGCACGATGCAGTTATCTTCCGCCGAGAAAAGCTGGCTGCCCTGGTGGGGCAAGACCGGCAAGTTCGCCATGGGCTGGTCCTGCCACCTCAACCGCGCGGTGTACCCGGTGATGGAGCAAACCTTCGAGGCCATTGCCGAAACCCGGGTCAAACTCCTGCAAACCTGGACCCGCGAACAATGGGAACACCTCAACGAACTGGCGACGACACTGGCCCGCGATTCCGTGCTGACCGACAACAGCCTGCTGCTGGAAAAACTGCACCAGGCCGGGGATTTCTCCGAGCTGTTTATCGTCGACCCAAAGGGCGAACTACTGGCGAGTACCTGGAGCCAGGCCAGTCACCGCGCGCTCAATCAACAAGCCCTGGCCGCCGGGCTCAAGGCGCCATTCCTCCACGGTCCCTACAGCGACCCGCTGACCTTGCAGATCGGCCCTTCGTCCTCGCGCTTCCATGACGAAGTGACCCTGATGTTCTACCAACCATTGACCCGCGAGGGCAGGGTGGTCGGCTGCCTCTGCGGTCGGGTGCCCAACGACATACTCGGGGATTTGATCCAGCGCGAGGCCGGGCATATCTTCCCCGAGTCCGGCGATAACTACCTGTTCATGGTGCAATCGCGCTTCGACCCGGCGCTGCAGCCGGGCATTGCGCTGTCCCGCTCACGCTTCGAGGACGGCACCTTCACCCACGGTGAAAATCTCAAGAGCGGCGTGCACACACCCTGGAAAACCGTACAGATCCAACGCCACACCGAGCTGGAATTGCGGTTTATCGACCCCGCCACCCAACAACTGCACCCCGGCGTGCGGGAAACCATCCGCAAGGGCTCGAACCTGTTTGTCACCTATCCCGGCTATTCCGACTACCGTCACATCCCGGTGGTGGGCAAGGGCGTGACCTTCGAACTGCCGGGCTCGCCGGATCGCTGGGGCATGATGTGCGAGGCCGACCTGGAAGAGGTCTACCGCCGGCGCTCCCTGAGCCACGGCTTGATGAAGCCCTATCTGGCGACCATGGCCGGCCTGTTTGCCTGCAACTTCCTGGTCCGTCACTACAGTGGCTTGCCCGCCGCCTGGACCGATGCGTGCGAGGTGCTGAGCATGGTCGTCGCGGCCTTGCTGTTCAGCCGCCTGGGCCCCAGGCGCCTGGCCGCACGCCTGAATGAAATGACCGAGGTCATCCGCACCATTGCCGAAGGCGAGGGCAACCTGCGCCAACGCCTGGACAGCGGGCGCATGGTCAACGACGAAACCGGCGACATGAGCCGCTGGATCAACAGCTTCATCGACCGCCTGGATTCGGTGGTCGGCCAGGTGGTCAAGGCCAGCCACAGCGTTGGCAACACCAACCAATTGATGCTCGGCCGCAGCGAGGCGGCCGGGTTGATGTCCCATGAAGTGGCCGACGCCACCCACCGCATGATGATCATCGTTGAAGAGCAACTGGGAGAAATCCAGCAAGCCTCGGTGAGCGCCGAGCAAATGAAGCAGGCCATGGACGAGGTGGTCAGCCGGGCCCGCGAGCAATTCCTCGCGGTACAGGTCGGCACCCAGTCGATTCGCGATGTGGTGCAGCGCTCCTCGGAAAGCGTGCAACTGCTGGACAGCCGCATGGCACAGATCAGCAACATCACCGGGTTGATCAGCGACATCACCAACCAGACCAACCTGCTGGCCCTGAATGCGGCCATCGAAGCGGCGCGGGCGGGCGAGCATGGCCGCGGTTTTGCGGTGGTGGCCGACGAAGTCCGCACCCTGGCGTCACGCACTTCCAAGGCAGCGGAAGACATTCGCCAGATGGTCGAGGGCCTGCAAGGCGAAACCCGCAAGGCCGTAGGCTTCATGGAAAACGGCGTGACCAACGTCGACAGCAGCCTGCGCCTGGCCGAGGACGCCTCCTCGGAGAACGTGCACCTGCACCAGGCGGTGGAGAGCATGTTCAGCATCATCCAGCAGCTCAACGCCCGCAGCCTCGACTATGGCAAGACCATCAAGCAGGTCAGCCACTCTTCGGAGCAAATGCGCCTGACCGTAGGGGTGTTGCAGACCAGCGCGGAAACCGTGCGGGTCAATGCCAACAAGTTGCAGAAGCTGGTGGGGTTGTTCGAAGTCAGTGAGGCTGCGGCCTGACCAGGCTGCGCTTATCCAGCAGCAGGCGCTCCAACTCCTTCATCGGCAAAGGCCGGCTGAACAGATACCCCTGGATCTGATCGCAGCCGGCTTCCCGCAGAAACTCCAACTGCGCCTGGGTTTCCACGCCTTCGGCCACCACTCGCAGCTTCAGGCTGTGGGCCAGTTCGATGATGGTGCGGGTGATAGCCGCGTCCTGCGGGTTGCTGGTGACTTCGCGGATAAACGCGATATCGATTTTCAGCGTATCGATCGGGAACCGCCGCAGGTAGGCCAGGCTGGAATAGCCGGTGCCGAAGTCGTCGATGGAGATCTTCACCCCCATCGCCCGCAGGCGCTGCAAGCTGGCGATGGTGTGCTGGGTGTTCTCCATCAGCGAGCCTTCGGTCAATTCAACTTCCAGCCAATGCGCTTCCACGCCGGCCTGGGCGAGGGACTGGGCGATATCGGCAATCAGGTCACCCTCGATCAATTGATGCCCTGAAACGTTGACCGATACCTCCACCGCGCCCACCGTGCCGGATTGCCAGGCAGCGATCTGGCGGCACACGTTGTCGATCACCCAACGCCCGAGCGTGACGATCAAGCCCTGGCTTTCCAGGATCGGTATGAAGACCGCCGGAGAGACTGCGCCGTAACCGGGCCGGTCCCAGCGCAGCAGGGCCTCGAGGGCGCACACCTGACCGTTGGCCAGTTCGACCTTGGGTTGGTAATGCAGCACGAATTCTTCGCGCTCGACAGCCAGGCGCAGGGCTTTTTCCAGGTCCAGGCGCGCCAGATCATGCACATTCAACCGCGAGGACTCATTTTGGTGGTGTTGAAGTTGCTGCTCCAACAACTGGCTATGGTTTTTCAACCGATCGCCGTGGGCCTTGAGCCGCAGCAGGTTGCGTACCCGTAGCCACAACTCGACCCGCTCCACCGGCTTGCTGATGAATTCTTCAGCACCGGTTTCCAGGCCACTGAGCCGCGCGCTGGACTCACTCAATGCCGAAAGCATGATGATCGGAATGTTCGCCGTGGCCTGGTTGCCCTTGAGCTGGTTGGCCACTTCATAGCCGTCCATCCCCGGCATCATGATGTCCAGCAGGATCAAGTCCGGCGGCCGTTGCGCCACCAACTGCAAGGCTTCTTCACCGCTGGCGGCGCTCACGGTCTGGTAACCCTCGTGGCGCAGCAGGGTTTCCAGCAGCTTGCGCACCTGGATTTCATCATCAACGATCAACAGCGTTGCGGGTTGGCTGGCCATGGAGAGGACTCAAGTCGAGGGAGTAATGTTCTTTTGCAGCAGCGTGTCGATCACCTGGTACAGCTCTTTGTAGCGCAGGGGCTTGATGATGTAGGCATCGCAGCCGGCCCGCAGGGTCTTGTCACGGTCTTCCTTCATGGCCATGGCCGTCAGGGCGATCACCGGGATGTGCGCGGTATGAGGGTCCTGCTTGAGCAGTGACGTGGCTGCCAGGCCGTCCATGCCCGGCAACTGGATGTCCATCAGGATCAATGCCGGTTGTTTTTCCCGGGCCAGGGTCAGCCCGGTCTCGGCATCGGCGGCCCACAACACGCTGTGGCCGGCGTTCACCAGCAACAGGCGGGCGAGGCGCATATTGGCCTCGTTGTCTTCGACGATCAGGATTTCGGCCATGGGGCCTCCGCATCTGCGGCACGGTGCAGCGGCAGCCACACCACAAACCGCGCGCCTTCGCCTTCGCGGCTGGCCACGGCGACACTGCCGCCGTGCAGGTCGGTGAGTTGCTTGACCATCGCCAGGCCCAGGCCCGTGCCTTCGAATTTGCGCGCCAGGCTGCTGTCGATCTGGCTGAAGGCCTTGAACAGCTTGCTCATGTCGTCCCGGGCGATCCCGATGCCGGTGTCGCTCACGCTCAATTCCAGGAACTGTTGATGTTCGCTGGGCTGCAGGGCAAAGCCGTGGGTGGGCCAGTCGCCGGGAATCTGCCCCACTTGCCCACGATTCACCTCGCGCACCGAGAGCGTCACCGAGCCGCCGTGCTCGCTGAACTTCACCGCATTGGCCAGCAGGTTGTAGATGATCTGCTTGGTCTTGCGCAGGTCCAGTTCCAGCGCGCCGAAGTCGTCCGGGCTTTCGAGTTTCAACTGGATGCGCTGCAATGCGGCCTTTTCCCGCACGATCAGCAGGCTGTTGGCCAACAAACCCGCCAGCTCCACGGCTTCCAGTTCCAGGTCCATCATGCCGGCCTCGACCTTGGACAGGTCGAGGATGTCGTTGATCAGCGACAGCAAGTGCTGGCCGCTGGTGAAGATATCGCCGATGTACTCGCGCTGGATATCGCTCATGTCGCCCACCAGGCCGTCCTTGAGCGCCTCGGAAAAACCGATCACCGCATTCAGCGGCGTGCGCAGTTCGTGGGACATGGTGGCGAGGAATTCGGACTTCATGTGGCTGGCGTGTTCCAGCTCCAGGTTCTTCTCTTCCAGGGCGCGCTCAAAGCCTTTGCGTTGCGCCTCTTCCTGCTTGCGCGCGGTGTTGTCGGTGCCGATCAGCAGGTAGCCGATGATCGCGTCGTTGCGGTTGCGCAGGGCGGTCACCGACACCATGGCCGACAGGCGACTGTTGTCCTTGCGGATATAGGTCAGTTCGTAAATGTCTTCGATGCCCCGGGAGGCCTTGAACACCAGGGCCTCAAAGCCCGGCGTGATCGGTGTGTCCAGTTCCAGGCTGAGGGCAGCGGCGCGGGTGATCAGCTCGGCGGGGTCGGAAATGTCGGCCGGTGTGACGCGGTTCAGCACATCGGCGGCGGCGTAGCCAAGCATGCGTTCGGCGCCGACGTTGAAAATCTGGATTACGCCTTTTTCGTCGGTGGCGATGCTGGAGAAGTAGGCGCTGTTGAAGATCGCATCTTGCAAGGCGCCGGCCTTGAGCAGGGTTTTCTGGCGTTTGAATTCGACGATTTTTTCAGCCCGGGATTGCGGCTCCGCCGGGCTGTCGACTGAAGAGTTGTCCATCGTGCAGTGTTCCGTGAACTTCAGGCCCGACGCTGCCAAAGGCGGCGCCGCAGAGCATGCTCACAGAAGATCGCGCAGGCGCGATGAGGAGGAGATGAGGTCTTTGGACGATAGCAGATAAACCGCAACCGACAGGGATCGTAGTGGCCAAACGCGGTGTTATTTTTTGAAAAACACTCAATCGGATAGGTGAAGGTGGAAAAACGGCGGTTTTATCTGCAATTAGTCACTCCAGGTCGCTGTATGAACATTTATTCATCAGGTGAAACGTTTAATCAAACGATAAACGGCTGACGCAAGCGCTTGCGTAAGCAAATGTATCTGATTAGAGTCGGCAGCAATCAGGTATGCCGATGACTGCCATCGGCAAACGCCCGAACACAACAATAATAAAACCAGGAGCTCAGTCGTGAGCCTTGAACCCTTGCTTGAAATGCAGGGCATCAGCAAGACCTTCAACGGTCTGCGGGTGCTCAAGAACGTCAGCCTGAAGGTCTACCCCGGTGAAATCCACGCCTTGATGGGTGAGAACGGCGCCGGCAAATCGACCTTGATGAAGATCCTCTCCGGCGCTTACCAGGCCGACGACGGCGGCACCATCCGCATCGATGGCCAGCCCGTCGCCAGTTACAACCCAGCCTCCGCCAAAGCCCTCGGCATTGCCGTGATCTACCAGGAACTGAGCCTGTGTCCGAACCTCACGGTGGCCGAGAACATTTACCTGGGCCGTGAACTGCGCCGTGGCTGGACCATCGACCGCAAGGGCATGGAAGCCGGGGTGGCCGAGGTGCTGGCAAGGCTCGGTGCGGAGTTCCTGCCCACCACCCGCGTCGCCAGCCTGTCCATCGCCGAGCGCCAACTGGTGGAAATCGCCCGGGCCTTGCATGCCCACGCAAAAATCCTGGTGATGGACGAACCCACCACGCCGTTGTCCTCCCGGGAGACCGACCGCCTGTTCGCGCTGATCAAACAGCTGCGCAGCCAGGGCTTGGCGATCATCTACATCAGCCACCGCATGGCGGAAATCTACGAGCTGTCGGACCGGGTCTCGGTACTGCGGGACGGCGAGTACGTCGGCGAACTGGCGCGGGACGTGCTGTCGGCCGAAGTGCTGGTGAAGATGATGGTGGGCCGCGACCTGTCAGGTTTCTACAAGAAGGAACATGCGGCCTACGACCCCGGCCAGGTGGTGATGCGCGTGCGCGACATGGCCGACGGCAAGCGCGTGCGCAACTGCAGCTTTGACCTGCACGCCGGTGAAGTGCTGGGCATCGCCGGCCTGGTGGGCGCCGGGCGTACCGAACTGGCACGGCTGATCTTTGCCGCCGACCCACGCACCTCCGGCACCCTGGAGGTGGTCGGCAAAACCGTGACCCAACTGCGCAACCCGGCGGATGCGATTCGTGCCGGTGTCGTCTACCTCACCGAGGACCGCAAGGCCCAGGGTCTGTTTCTCGACATGAGCGTGGCCGACAACATCAACGTCTGTGCGTGTGTGCCGGATGCCCATGCCGGTGGCGTGCTCGACCGTGGCCACGCCGCACAACGCTCACGCGATGCGATCAAGTCCCTGTCGATCCGCGTGGCGTCGGGCAAGGTCAACGTCGGCGCGTTGTCCGGTGGCAACCAGCAGAAGGTGCTGCTGGCACGGCTGCTGGAGGTCAAGCCGCATGTGCTGATCCTCGACGAGCCCACCCGTGGCGTGGACATCGGCTCCAAATCCGAGATCTACCGCATCATCAACCAGTTGGCCAAGGCCGGCGTAGGCATCGTGGTGATCTCCAGCGAACTGCCGGAAATCATCGGCACCTGCGACCGCGTGCTGATCATGCGCGAAGGGCAACTGGTGGCCGAAGTGGGCGGGGCATCGGGGCTGGATATTTCCCAGGAGGCGATCATCGACCTCGCCACCGGCAGCGAACAGGTGGCCGCCCATGGCTAATTCAACGACAAGCGGGAGCAACACCATGACTGTGGCAACGATCGGCAAGGCTGAGCGTATTCGCGAACTGATGCGCACGGTGGGCATGTTGCCGGTGCTGGTGCTGCTGCTGGTGGGTTTTGCCCTGGCCAGCGAAAACTTCATGACGGTGCAGAACCTGTCGATCATCACCCAGCAGGCGTCGGTCAACGTGGTGCTGGCGGCGGGGATGACCTTTGTGATCCTCACGGCGGGCATCGACTTGTCGGTGGGAGCGATTCTTGCGGCTTCGGCTGTGGTTGCGTTGCAAGCGTCGATGTCACCGCAGTTCGGCATGTTCGGGATTGCCGCCGGGGTTGGCTTCGGCCTGTTGCTGGGCCTGGTCAACGGCGGCCTGATCGCCTTCATGCGCCTGCCGCCGTTTATCGTCACCCTCGGCGCGCTGACCGCCATGCGCGGTTTGGCTCGTCTGTTGGCCGACGACAAGACCGTGTTCAACCCTGATTTGCCGTTTGCCTTTATTGGCAACGACTCAGTACTGGGCGTGCCTTGGCTGGTGATCATCGCGGTAGCCGTGATTGCGCTGTCGTGGTTCATCCTGCGGCGCACGGTGATGGGGGTGCAAATCTACTCCGTGGGCGGCAACCCGGAAGCGGCGCGGCTGTCGGGGATCAAGGTGTGGAAGGTCCTGCTGTTCGTCTATGCCATGTCCGGTGCGTTGGCCGGGTTGGGCGCGGTGATGAGCGCGTCACGCCTGTTCGCCGCCAATGGCCTGCAGCTGGGGCAATCCTATGAGCTGGATGCGATTGCCGCAGTGATCCTCGGCGGCACCAGTTTTACCGGCGGCGTCGGCACCATCGGCGGCACGCTGATTGGCGCGCTGATCATCGCGGTATTGACCAACGGCCTGGTGCTGCTGGGCGTCTCGGATATCTGGCAGTACATCATCAAGGGCATCGTGATCATTGGCGCGGTAGCGCTGGATCGCTATCGCCAGTCCGGTGCGCGGACCTGATTTCACTCAAACAACAATCACAAGAGAGTCATCATGAACTTCAAACGCATGTTTCCTGTTGTCGCCTCCCTGGGCGTTGCCGTGTTGATGTCCCAGGCGGTGCAAGCCCGTGAACTGAAAGCCATCGGCATCAGCATGGGGTCCCTGGGCAACCCGTATTTCGTGACCCTGGCCGACGGTGCCACGGCGCGGGCCAAGGAGCTGAACCCGGCGGTGAAAGTCACCTCGGTGTCGGCCGACTATGACCTGAGCAAGCAGTTCTCGCAGATCGACAACTTCATCTCGTCCAAGGTCGACCTGATCCTGCTCAACGCCGTCGACCCGTCGGCGATGGCCTCGGCGATCAAGAAAGCCCGTGATGCCGGGATCGTGGTGGTGGCCGTGGACGTCGACGCCAAGGGCGTGAATGCCACGGTGCAGACCGACAACGTCGAGGCCGGCAAGCTCGCCTGCCAGTTCATCGTCGACAAACTGTCGGGCAAGGGCAATGTGATCATTCAGAACGGCCCGCAGGTCACCGCCGTGACCGATCGGGTCAAAGGCTGCCAAGCCGCGCTGGCCAGCGCCCCGGAGATCAAGGTGCTGTCGGACGACCAGGACGGCAAGGGCTCCCGCGAAGGTGGCTTGAACGTGATGCAGGGTTACCTGACGCGCTTCCAGAAAATCGACGGCCTGTTCGCAATCAACGACCCGCAAGCCATCGGCAGCGACCTGGCGGCCAAGCAACTGAAACGCAGCGGCATCATCATCACCTCCGTGGACGGCGCGCCGGACATCGAGAATGCCCTGAAGACCGACACCCTGATCCAGGCCTCCGCCAGCCAGGACCCATGGGCCATGGCCCAGACCGCCGTCAATGTCGGCAATGACATTCTCAATGACAAACAACCCGCCGAAGCGGTTACCCTGCTGGCGCCAAAATTGATAACCCGCGATAACGTCGGTTCCTACGCCGGTTGGTCAAGCAAGCATTAAAAGCACCCAGGAGTGAGCACCGTGGCAACCATGGAGGATGTGGCAAGAATTGCAGGGGTGTCGACGTCGACGGTTTCCCACGTCTTGAACGGCACCCGCAAGGTCAGCCCGGACACGGTGCAAGCGGTGCAGGACGCGATCCGGCAGGTGGGCTACATCCCCAACACGCTGGCGCGTTCCCTGGCGCGGTCCACCACCAATACGATTGGCGTGGCGATCTCGGCGCTGTCCAACCACTACTTCAGTGAAACGGTGCACGCGATTGAAACCGAGTGCGCCAAGCACGGCTACATGATGTTGTTTGTCGATACCCACGACGATCCCGAACAGGAACTGCGTGTGGTCACGGCGCTGCACCATCGGCGGGTGGACGGCATTCTGCTGGCGCCGTCTACCGGTTCGCTGGCCCTGGAATACCTGCAGGCCAATCAAGTGCCGGCGGTGCTGGTGGACCGGATGATGTGTGATCGTTTCGATCAGGTCGGGGTGGAAAATACCCTATCTACCCAGGCTTTGGTGGCGCACTTGATCGAGCATGGCCACCGGCGCATCGGCTTTATTTCCGGGCGGGCGGGGCTGGGCACTTCCGATGAGCGCGTGGCCGGCTATCAAGCCGCGTTGCAGGCGGCAGGGTTGGTGTTTGACCCGCAATTGCTGGTCAACGGTGGTTCCAGCAGCGAGCCGGCACGGCAAGCGACCGCGCAGTTATTGGCCCTGGCAACACCGCCCACGGCAATCATGGCGGGCAACAACCTGATGACCCTGGGTGCGATGCACGCCTTGCGTGATGCGAATATCGACGTGCCCGGGCAGATGGCCCTGGTGGGCTTCGATGATTTTGACTGGGCGGATTTCTTCGTGCCACGCCTGACCCTGATCGCACAGCCGGTCCAGGAACTCGGCGCCCGGGCGGTCAACCTGCTGCTTGAGCGCATGGCGTCGCCCAAGCGTAAAACACACAGCGTGCGGCTCGCGCCCACCCTGAAGATTCGTAACTCATGCGGCTGCCCCTGATATGAACAACGCGGTTTCCCTTGGCATTGATCTCGGCACTTCGGAACTCAAGGCGATCCTGATGGACGCGCAAGGCAACGTCCTCGCCCATACGGGCGCGCGGCTGACGGTCTCGCGCCCGCATGCAGGCTGGTCCGAGCAGGCGCCTGAGGATTGGTGGCAAGCATGCCTGAAGGCCCTGGACCAACTGCGCACTGATCAGCCGGATGCCTACGGCCGTGTCGGCTGCATCGGGTTGTCCGGGCAGATGCACGGGGCGGTGTTGCTGGGGCAAGACGACCGGGTGTTGTACCCGGCGATTCTCTGGGATGACTCCCGTGCCATGGCCCAGGCAGAAGCCTTGGGCAGTGAGTTTGCCGACGTCACCGGCAGCTTGCCGATGGCCGGTCTCACGGCGCCCAAGCTGCTGTGGTTGCAGGAGCATGAACCGGCGGTATTCAGCGCCATTGATTGCGTGCTGTCGCCCAAGGATTACCTGCGCCTGCGCTTGAGTGGTGAGCGCGTGAGTGATGTGTCCGATGGTGCGGGGACGCTGTGGCTGGATGTGGCCAACCGTGAATGGTTTGAACCGATGCTGCAGGCCACGGGTTTGCGGTTGGCGCAGATGCCACGGCTGGTAGAAGGTGGCGCGGCCAGTGCTTGTTTGAATGCGGCTGCGGCGGGGCGACTGGGCTTGGCCGAGGGCCTGGTGATTGCCGGCGGTGGCGGGGACAACCCGGTGGCGGCGGTGGGCATAGGGGCGGTGAATGCGGGGGATACGTTTATCACCCTCGGTACGAGTGCGGCCATCGTGGCGATTACTGATCACTCGGCGGGGAATCCGGCGAGTGCGGTGCATAGTTTTTGTCATGCGTTGCCTAATCGCTGGTACACCATGGGCGCCATGCTGGCCGGGGCCAGTTGCTTGCGGTGGGTGACGCGGTTGACGGGGTCGGTTGATGAGCAGGCGTTGCTGGATCGGGTGCAGGCCGAGTGGCCGATCGGGCAGGGCGTGCCGGTTTCCAATCCGTTGTTTTTGCCGTATTTGGCGGGGGAGCGCACGCCCCATAACGACCCGTTGTTGCGGGGTGGTTTCATGAGCCTGGGGCATGACTGCACGCCGGCCATGCTGGGGTATGCGGTGATGGAAGGGGTTGGGTTCGGGTTGCTGGATGCATTGAATGCAGTGCAGTCGGCCGGGGCCACGGTGGGGGCTTGTGCGTTGGTGGGTGGTGGGGCGCGCAGTGAGTATTGGGCGCAGTTGTTGGCCAATATTCTTGGGCGGGAGATTTATACGTTGCATGGCAGTGAGTTGGGGGCGTGTATTGGTGCAGCGAAGTTGGGGTTCCTGTCGAGCGGCCAGGGTGCGGCGCTCTTGCAGGCGGGGATGCCGGTGAAGCAACGGTTTTTCCCGGACGGCGCTCAACAGGCTGTTTTGCAGGCGCGATATTTGAAGTTTCGGGGGTTGTTGGGGGCGGCTAAGGCTTTGCACGATTAGGGAAGTTTTGGGTGTATATCCGTTATTTGGGTAACGGCTGCTATTGGTTCCGCTCTTACAGCGGCTCACTTTTGAACAGCGCAAAAGTAAGCAAAACGCTCTTGCCCCACCACTCGGCACCTCGCTTAGGCTCGG
>NZ_JBIUVK010000084.1:0-11513 GCF_044742865.1 Pseudomonas sp. NPDC087814
ACGGCGGCCCACGGTCCAAAGCCGGAGTGAGGGCACTCCGAGCCTAGGCGAGGAGCCGAGTGGTGGGGCAAGAGCGTTTTGCTTACTTTTGCGCTCTTCAAAAGTGAGCCGCTGTAAGAGCGGAACCAATAGTCGCCGTTACGAAAATAACGGATATACACCCAGCCCAACTCCCCCCCAACACAAATGTCGCATCTGAAATCAGGTCAGACTCTCGTCAATCACCAACACCAGCTTCCCGGAAATCCGATTAGTCGCCAGCTCCGCAAACGCAGCCTCGGCATCCTTGATCGGAAACGTCCTGGCCAGTTGCGGACTCAAGCGCCCCTCGGCAAACAACGGCCAAACATGCTGGCTCAAGTCACTGAACAAGTCAGCCTTGAACTGATCATCCCGACTGCGCAACGTCGACCCCAACACCTGCACACGCTTGGCCAACACCTGCGCCAGATCGATCTGCGCCTCACGCCCCCCCATCAACCCAATCAACACCCAGCGCCCATCACGCGCCACCAGCTTAAGATTCAGCGCCGCGTAATTCCCCCCCACCGGGTCAAGAATCACATCGAACGGTCCAAAATCCCTCAAGCCCTCGATGCCGTCAGTACGTACCACACCCCCCTGAGCCCCCAGCGCTTCACAGTACGCAAGGCGATCCGCCGACCCCACGCTGACCCAACACGGGCTGCCAAACGCCTTGCACAACTGAATCGCCGCCGAGCCCACCCCACTGGCACCGGCATGCAACAACACCTTCTCGCCGGGCTTGAGGCCCGCCAACTGGAACAGGTTCAACCACGCGGTGCTGTATACCTCGGGCAACCCGGCCGCTTCGACCAGGGATACGCCCTCCGGCACCGGCAGCACATGCCGCGCATCCACCACCACTTCTTCAGCCATCCCGCCGCCAGCCAGCAAGGCGCAAACCCGATCCCCCACTTGCCACGACGAACCGGCGCCGACTTCGCTGATCACCCCGGAACACTCCAGGCCCAGCACCTGGCTGGCACCGGGAGGTGGCGGATAAAGCCCCGAACGCTGTAATAAATCGGCGCGATTCAGGCCCGCAGCCGCCACGCGAATGCGTACTTGGCCTACATCGCATGTAGGACTTGGCTCTTCTTGCCACTCCACATGACCTTCAACGCCTTGCAATGCTTTCACAGTGCCTCCATAGTGAGTCTGGACTGAGCCCGTTGCTGTAGCGTCGGGCTTTTTGCATTATGCGACCGGCCCATATGGAACCGGCGACTTCAAAGACGGCCTAATATGCGTTATCAATTGCCCCCGCGTCGAATCAGCATGAAGCATTTGTTCCCCAGCACCGCCCTCGCTCTTTTTATCGGTATCGGCCTTTTGCCGCTGTCGAGCAATACGTTCGCAGCCAACAGCTGGGACAACCTTCAGCCTGATCGCGATGAGGTGATTGCCAGCCTTAACGTCGTCGAGTTGCTCAAGCGCCACCATTACAGCAAGCCGCCGTTGGACGACGCTCGTTCGGTGATCATTTACGACAGCTACCTCAAGCTGTTGGATCCCTCGCGCAGCTATTTCCTGGCCAGCGACATCACCGAGTTCGACAAGTGGAAGACGCAGTTCGACGACTTCCTCAAGAGCGGTGACCTGCAGCCCGGCTTCACCATCTACAAGCGCTACCTGGACCGCGTCAAAGCGCGTCTGGACTTCGCCATTGGTGAGCTGGACAAAGGTGTCGACAAGTTCGACTTCACCAAGAAAGAGACCTTGCTGGTTGACCGCAAGGACGCTCCTTGGCTGACCACCGAAGCCGAGCTGGACGACCTGTGGCGCAAGCGCGTCAAGGATGAAGTCCTGCGCTTGAAGATCGCCGGCAAAGAGCCGAAGGCCATCCAGGAACTGTTGACCAAGCGCTACAAGAATCAGTTGGCACGTCTGGATCAGACCCGTGCCGAAGATATCTTCCAGGCCTACATCAACACCTTCGCAATGTCCTACGACCCGCACACCAATTATCTGTCGCCAGATAACGCGGAAAATTTCGATATCAACATGAGTCTGTCGCTGGAAGGCATCGGTGCCGTCCTGCAAAGCGATAACGACCAGGTGAAGATCGTGCGTCTGGTGCCGGCAGGTCCGGCCGACAAGACCAAGCAGGTTGCCCCGGCCGACAAGATCATCGGTGTGGCCCAGGCCGACAAAGAGATGGTCGACGTGGTCGGCTGGCGTCTGGATGAAGTGGTCAAGCTGATCCGCGGGCCGAAGGGCAGCGTGGTGCGCCTGGAAGTGATTCCGCACACCAACGCACCGAACGACCAGACCAGCAAGATCGTGTCCATCACCCGTGAAGCGGTGAAACTCGAAGACCAGGCCGTCCAGAAGCAAGTCCTCAACCTCAAGCAGGATGGCAAGGACTACAAGCTGGGCGTGGTGGTGATCCCGGCGTTCTACCTGGACTTCAAAGCGTTCCGCGCCGGTGATCCGGACTACAAGAGCACCACCCGCGACGTTAAGAAAATCCTCACAGAATTGCAGAAGGAAAAAGTCGACGGCGTGGTCATCGACCTGCGCAACAACGGCGGCGGTTCCCTGCAGGAGGCCACCGAGCTGACCAGCCTGTTTATCGACAAGGGTCCGACCGTGCTGGTGCGTAACGCTGACGGCCGTGTCGACGTGCTGGAAGACGAGAACCCGGGTGCCTTCTACAAAGGGCCGATGGCGTTGCTGGTCAACCGCCTCTCGGCATCCGCCTCGGAGATTTTTGCCGGCGCGATGCAGGACTACCACCGTGCGCTGATCATCGGCGGCCAGACCTTCGGCAAAGGCACCGTGCAGACCATCCAGCCGCTGAACCATGGCGAGCTGAAACTGACCCTGGCCAAGTTCTACCGGGTTTCCGGGCAGAGCACCCAGCATCAGGGCGTACTGCCGGACGTCGATTTCCCGTCGATCATCGACACCAAGGAAATCGGCGAGAGCGCCCTGCCCGAGGCGATGCCGTGGGACACCATCCGTCCTGCGATCAAGCCTGCGGTAGACCCGTTCAAACCGTACATCGCAGAGTTGAAAGCTGATCACGAAGCCCGCTCCGCCAAGGATGCCGAGTTCATCTTCATCCGCGACAAACTGGCCCTGGCCAAGAAGTTGATGGAAGAGAAAACCGTCAGCCTGAACGAAGCCGACCGTCGTGCGCAGCACACCGACATCGAGAATCAGCAACTGGTGCTGGAGAACGCCCGCCGCAAGGCCAAAGGCGAAGCTCCACTCAAGGAGCTGAAGAAAGAAGACGAAGACGCGATCGCCGCCGAGCCTGATAAAACCAAGCCGGAAGATGATGCCTACCTGAGCGAGACCGGGCGCATCCTGCTGGACTACTTGAAAATCAGCAAGACGGTGGCCAAGCAGTAAATGATGGCGATTTAATGTGAACGCTCCTCGGAGTGTCATCAAATAGACATCATTCTGTCGTGAAATGAAGGACCTGCCAAAGCAGGTCCTTTTTTTTCGACCCGAGAAAATCATGACCATGACCGAACAGCTGAATGCGTTGGGCTCAATCCTGGCTCAAGGCAGTTTGCACAGCCTGTTCCAACCCATCATTTCCCTGTCTGAACGACGCGTCATCGGTTATGAAGCCCTCAGTCGCGGCCCGTCCAACAGCCCGTTGCACTCCCCTGTCGCACTGTTCTCCGTGGCCCGTCACGCCGGGCGTCTCAGTGAGCTGGAGATGGTCTGCCGGGAAAGTGCCTGCCGGCGGTTCAGCGAGCAGAAACTGCCGGGCAAGCTGTTTCTCAACGTCTCACCCGAATCCCTGCTGGAGACCGCCCACCAGCCCGGCCGTACCCTGCAACTGCTCAGCGACTTCGGCATCCCGCCCAGCCAGGTGGTGATCGAACTGACCGAGCAAACCCCGACCGACGATTTTCAACTGCTGCAAACCGCGCTGCACCACTACCGCGCCATGGGCTTTTCGATTGCCCTGGATGACCTGGGTGCCGGTTATTCCAGCCTGCGGCTGTGGTCGGAGCTGCGCCCGGACTACGTGAAGATCGATCGACACTTTATCGACGGCATCCACCAGGACGCCCTCAAGCGCGAGTTTGTCGGCTCCATCCTGCAAATCGCCAAGGCCTCCCGGGCCCAGGTCATCGCCGAAGGCATCGAGTTGCCGGAAGAGTTGGCGGTGCTCACGGAAATGGGCGTTGACCTAGTGCAGGGCTACCTGCTCTGCCGCCCCCAGGAACACCCGCCGCAGGAAGCGCGGTTGATGCTGCCCAAGCCCGACAACGCCAACGTCGCGCTGAACGACGAAGGCAGCGACCTCAGCGCCCTGCTCAACGAACAACCGGCCGTGGGCCAGCACACCGCCACGGCGCAGGTTTTGGAAGCCTTCCGGCGCCAGGCCAACCTCAATTCCCTGGCGGTGCTGGATGAGCGTGGCCACCCGATTGGCATCGTGCACCGGCACTCGCTGTCAGATGCGCTACTCAAGCCGTTCGCCACCGATCTGTTCGCCCGCAAGCCCATCAGCCGCTTGATGAGTGATGACTTTCTCGCGGTGGAACTGAGCCAGTCCTTGCAGCAGGTCAGCCGCCTGCTCACCAGTCGCGCACGCCAGCGGATCGAGGAAGATTTCATCATCACCCTCAACGGCGATTATCTGGGGCTGGGCCGGGTGATCGATGTGCTCAAGCTGATTACCGAGCTGAAAATCCAGCAGGCACGCTATGCCAACCCGCTGACCTTGCTGCCGGGCAACGTCCCCATCCAGCAGTGCCTGACGCGGCTGTTGCAGCAACAACGCGAGTCTGTGATCTGCTACGTCGATATCGACAGTTTCAAGCCATTCAACGATATCTACGGCTATGGCCGGGGCGATGAAGTGCTGCTGTGCCTGGCGCAATGCCTGAACGACCGGGTAGACCCCAGCCGCGACTTCGTCGGGCATATCGGCGGTGATGACTTTTTGCTGGTGCTGGGGCCGCAGGATTGGCGCAAGCGGCTGAACCAACTGCTGGACGACTTCCACACCCAGTGCCGGCGCTTCTATCGCAGCGAGCATCTGGACGCGGGCTGTTTCGTTGCACTGAACCGCCAGGGCGTGCGCCAGGAGTTTGCGCTGCTGTCGCTGTCCATCGGCGTGGTGCATTTGTATCCACAGGCCTGTGGACAACTCGATGCCAGCCAGTTGGCGGAACTGGCCTCGCAAGCCAAGCACCACGCGAAGAACGTGGCGGGCTACAGCATTCATGTGATTGACAGCCTGGAGTTGGGCCAGGCAGAACCGCAGCCGCTCTAGATCAGAGTTGCTCCAGGCGCATCTGCGCCAACGGGTGCCCGGCTCGGGCGGCGATTTTCCACCAGCGTGCCGCTTCCAGCGGATCAGGCGCCTTGCCAAGGCTGCCCGCAAAGCTCAACACCCCAATCTGGTAGGCCGCCTTGCCGTCGCCGGCCAGGGCCGCCAGCCGCAACAGTCGCACGCCTTCTTCACGGGCGCCAAGGCCCTTGCCACGAAACGTCAGGATATGTCCGTAGAAACTCTGTGCTCCTACGTCGCCCAGATTGGCCATGCGCGCGAACTGGCCTTCAAGCCACTGCCAGCCACGCGGCTGTCGCACGAACCAGGACCAATGAAACAACTTGCGCGCCAGCCAGTAACTGGCATACGCCTTGAGCTTCCAGAACACTACGCCTCCGCTGACTCGGGATAATCGTATTCAAATACTCGAACCACTTCGGATGCGTGCCACGACGCTGCGGCCACGCCATCGGACGGCCCGCAGAAGCGCCCGAGACGCTCCACACATTCAAAGAAACCGGTACGTGGCAGGCGACTGGCGCCCTGGCTGATCACCAGGGAACTGCGCAGTGGTTGGTCGGCCTTGGCATCCAGCGCCGCCAGGTGCTCCAGCGCAGCCGTCAGGGTCTGCATGGCCGGCGTGGGAAATTGCAGGCGCTCCAGCAAGGCGCGGTAGGTCAAGAGGTGGCGCTGTCGGCGCGCCTGGTCCAGCTCGTTGAGTAACCCATCCCAATGTTGACGGCTGATGCGTACGCTCACGTTTCGTCCCTCCAACCTGCAACGCCAAGTTCCCAGGCCAGGCTGCGGCGGATGGCAGCGTCCGGCTGGCGTTCACCGCTTTCGATCAGGCCCAGGTAAGACGGGCTGATGCCCACCGTGCGCGCCAGAACCTCGATGGCCAGGCCCTTGGCCTCGCGCAGGCTTCGCAGCTGCTCCAGGGGGCGCAGATCCGGTTCGGCAGTGGCTTGGCTAATGGTCGAAGCGGGAGGCGTTGGCTGTTGCTGACCGGCAGCTTTTAACAGCGCCTGATACTGAGCCCATGGCAGAACCGCATATTCGGGCTCGCCATCCTTTGTAATTATCTGAATATCCATGACTGCCCCGTAGGATCACAACACTTACTTCGTAAGTACTTTCCTTAGGAGTGTAATCCTAACAGCCACAAAGAGCGCAGGGGGATATTCCCAAGGTTCAGTTTTTTTTCAGGTGTTCTTGCGCAAGCAGCTGAGGCGTCGCAGGAAGGCGCTCAACCACCGCAAGTTTCTCGGGGAGCTGACGCTCGCGCCAGGCGCGAAAGGCGCTCAGTTCGCCGTCGAGGGTCTTCATGACCCACGCCAGCACAGCAATGTCGTCGAGCATGCCGAACACCGGGATAAAGTCCGGGATCGCGTCAATCGGGCTCAGGAAGTACATCAACCCTGCCACTACCGAAATCAGCGCCTTGGGGCTGATGGCCCGGTACTCGCCGCGCCAGTAGGCAAGGCACAAGGCCTGGAGCAGCTTGAGGTCGTCCTTGAGCTTGCCCAGCCGGTTGCCCTGGCTCGAGCCTTTGGCGGCGACCGCGAACAGCAACGTCGGCAAGCGCCCACGGCCAAGCAGGCGAGCAGCCATGGGCAGGAAGCGGGTGAAATTAAACGGGGCTTTCATCGTCACTCCAGTTCCAGGCGACAGAAAAGGTTATCCACACAAATTGTGGATAACCTTGTGAACAGAGCCTATTTTCCAGGCTGAAAGCCACGTAATACAAGGCCTACAGTCAGATCGGGCGTTTTTTGCGCACATAAAAAAAACCCAAGAATTCATTGACTTGGAGATAATCTGCGTCTACCCGTACTCGGGTCTTTTATCAGACTGCTCTAGCCCGCATGGGTTCGGTTGAATTTGCCCTGGATTCAGCTGATCGTTCCCACGCTCTGCGTGGGGATGCCGCCTGTGGCGCTCCGCGCTTGCTGTTAGCGCTAGGCTTGAGCTATGCGCAATGGTGACGCAGAGCGTCACGGGATGCATTCCCACGCAGAGCGTGGGGACGATCGCAGAGCGTGGGAACGATCGCAGAGCGCGGGAACGATCGCATACGATCGCACAGGCCAGAAACAACAACGCCCCGTCGAGACGGGGCGTTGTGTGTTCAGGCGCTGATTACTTCTTGGCAGCAGGAGCCGCCGGTGCGTCAGGAGCGTCTGCCTTGGACGGGTCCTTGATGGCCAGCAGTTCCAGGTCGAATACCAGCACGGAGTTGGCTGGAATCGCCGGGCTCGGGCTCTGGGCACCGTAGGCCAGGTCGGACGGGATGTACAACTCGACCTTCTCGCCAACGTGCATCAGTTGCAGGCCTTCGACCCAACCTGGAATCACGCCGCTGACCGGCAGGTCAATCGGGCTGCCGCGATCCACGGAGCTGTCAAAGGTGGTGCCGTTAGTGAGCTTGCCGGTGTAGTGAACAGTCACTACGTCGGTAGGCTTGGGTTGAGCACCGTCCGCTTTCTTCACGATCTTGTATTGCAGACCGGAAGCGGTGGTGACAACGCCGTCTTTCTTGGCGTTTTCTTCGAGGAATTTCTTGCCGGCGGTTGCCGACTCTTCGCTCATCTTGGCCATACGCTCTTCAGCACGTTTTTGCAGTGCGGCGAAGGCTTCGACCAGCTCGTCGTCTTTCAGCTTCTGTTCTTTCTTGCCGACGGCATCTTCGATGCCTTGGGCTACCGCTTTGGAGTCCAGGTCATCCATACCTTCTTGAGCAAGGCTCTTGCCCATGTTCAGGCCGATACCGTAGGAAGCTTTTTGCGCCGGGGTTTTCAGCTCTACGCTGGTTTGCGAATCACAACCCGCAAGTACCAGGCTAACCAGGGCCACCGCCGCCGCCAACCGATGCTGTTTCATGCTATTTCCTTGTTCGTGTGCCAAAAGGGCATTCGAGTAAAGTCGCGAGCTTATCAGGCGGCCACGACCAATGGCTACCGGCATGTGAGCAGGAAACTTCTGATAAGTTCACGTGTTTAAAAGCATTTTCATTCAATCCAGGGCCCTGCAACGGACGGCAGCAGCGCTGGAACGAGACTCATGGCCACTTGCCGCACTGCTGGCCTGATGGCATAAGAACGCTACAACTCGACAAGGATAGTTATCTTGCGCATTTTTTCCCGTGTTTTGCTGATGATTTTCATACTGCTGGGCCTGGTCCTGGCGGTGGTGCTCTATTACGTGGTCAACCCGAAGCTGCCGGTCTACGTGCCGGTGGAACAGGTGCACTATCAGGATCAATGGAGCGCCGCAGATCGCCAGACCTACTATTTCACGCCCCAGGGCACCCAGGTCAAGGGCCTGCGTTATGCCTGGTTTACCGCACTGGAGCTGCCGTTCTCCGAACAGCGTTTCGCCACGCCCGAGTACCTGGCGCGCTTCGGTTTCCTGGTAGATCCCAGGCAAGTGCCGACTGCACAAAATCCCGGCAACCTGCCGGTGGGTTTCGCCCGGCATAAAAATACTGGCAGCAATGATGAGTTTCTCGACATCACTTGCGCCGCCTGCCACACCGGCCAGTTGAACTTCAAAGGCCAGGGCCTGCGGGTCGACGGTGGCCCGGCGCAACATGTGCTGCCGTCCAGCGTGCCGACCCTGCGCGGCGGCAGCTTCGGCCAGGCACTGGTCGCCAGCCTGGCCTCGACCTACTACAACCCGTGGAAATTCGAGCGCTTTGCCCGCACCGTGCTGGGCCATGACTACAACGACCAGACCGCAGCGCAACTGCGCCAGGATTTCAAGAAGTCCCTGAACAACTTCCTCAAAGTTGCCTGGAACGACACCCACCGTGGCCTCTACCCCACCGAAGAAGGCCCGGGCCGCACCGACGCCTTTGGCCGTATCGCCAACGCCAGCTTTGGCGACGCCATTTCCCCCGACAACTACCGCATCGCCAACGCCCCGGTGGACTACCCGCAACTGTGGGACATCTGGACCTTCGACTGGGTGCAATGGAATGGCTCGGCCCAACAACCCATGGCCCGCAATATCGGCGAAGCCCTGGGCGTCGGCGCCACCCTGGACTTCTTCGACAGCGCCGGCCAGCCGCTCCAGGGCGATGCGCGCTACGCCTCCAGCGTGCGGGTTCGCGACCTGAATACCATCGAAGAAACCCTGCAACGGCTCAAGCCACCCACCTGGCCCGAAGACCTGTTCGGCGCCATCGACAAACCGCTGGCCGCCCAGGGTCGCGCACTGTTCGCGGAAAACTGCGCCGGCTGCCACGTGCCAGCGGTGTCCCAGGTCGATGGCCGCCCGGTGCGCCAGTTGAAAATGCTCCCGGTGGAGGTGATCGGCACCGACCCCGCTACTGCCAACAATATCGCTGACCACCGCTTCGACCTCAGCGCCCTGCAATGGGACCCGGCGGAGTTGGCGAAAATGAACGTCGAACTGCACCCCACGCCCACCGAGCCGCTGGACCTGCGCAGCCTCTCTTCAGCCAAAGGCCTGGCCTACATCACCGCCTTTGTCGAAGACCACGCCTACCGTGCCGCCGGTGTGACACCTGCCGAACGCCCGCGCCTGGACGGCTTCGGCCTGCCGATCGGCGTACGCGAATTGCGTGCCTACAAGGCACGGCCCCTGGCCGGGGTGTGGGCGACACCGCCGTTCCTGCACAACGGCTCGGTGCCGACGATCTACCAATTGCTCTCGCCTCAGGACGAGCGCAGCCCGACCTTCTATAAAGGCACCTTCGAATACGACCCGCGCCACCTGGGCTATCAAACCGCCGCGTTCCCCAACGCGTTCCTGTTCGATACGCGCATCACCGGCAACCACAACAGCGGCCACGAATTCCGTGCCGGGCAGCGTGGCAACGGGGTGATTGGCCGAGGCTTGCTGCCCCAGGAACGCTGGGCGCTGCTGGAATATTTGAAAGTGCTGGGCGGCCCGCTGGAACAGCAACTGCCCTGACCCAACCGACTTCGCAGAAAAGGATTTTTAAATGCTCGCTCGACTTTGGCTGCGCCTCGGCGCGTTTCTCGGCAAGACCCTGTTGTGGCTGGTGGGCCTGGGCCTGCTGGGCTGGTTGCTGTCCACCCTGTGGTTTGCCTGGCAGCACAGCGGCCCGGTATCGCCGGATGAACAGATCCCGCCGGGTGAAGCGGCCATGACCCAGGGCATCATCCAGACCGCCGTGCGCATCGTCGACCAGCACCGCGAAGGCACGCGTTACCTGCGGGATGCGCATGCCAAGGCCCATGGCTGCGTGAAGGCCGAGGTCAGCGTACTGGCGGACCTCGACCCGGCCCTGCGCCAGGGCGTGTTCGCCGAGCCGGGCAAGACCTGGCAGGCGATGATGCGACTGTCCAACGGCAATGCGTATCCGCAGTTCGACAGCATCCGGGATGCCCGGGGGATGGCGATCAAGTTGTTGGACGTGCCAGGCAAACAGCTGCTGGCGGATCAGCAGGCGCGGGGTGAGCAGGACTTTGTGATGTTCAGCCATCCGAACTTTTTCGTCAGTGATGTGGCGGAGTATGCGCAGAACATTTCGGCTCAGGCCGATGGCAAGAAAGTCATGGCGTTTTTCCCCGGGGTGGATCCGCGCAGTTGGCAGGTGCGGCATTTGTTTATCGCGCTGGCGACGTTGGCGCCGCCGCCGGTGAGTCCTACGCAGACGACGTATTTCTCGGTGTCGCCGTATAAGTTCGGGGCGGCGAATGCGAAGTTTCGGGTGGCGCCGGATCCCCAGGGGTGTCCTGCGTATGTGCTGCCTGAACAGAATAAGGACCTGCCGAACTTTTTGCGCAGTGCGTTGAATCAGCAATTGTCGACGGACCGGGTGGCGGCGTGTTTTGTGTTGCAGATTCAGCGGCAGAATCCGCAGAAGTTCATGCCGATCGAGGACACCAGCATTGAATGGAAAGAGAGTGATGCGCCGTTTGAGACGGTGGCCAAGGTGGTGATTCCGGCGCAGGATTTTGATACGCCGGCGTTGAATCTGGCTTGTGATAATCAGTCGTTTAATCCGTGGTTTGGGGTGGAGGCGCATCGGCCGATTGGGGGGATTAACCGGTTGCGTAAGGCGGTGTATGAGGCGGTCAGTGATTATCGGCATAGCCGGAATTTGTAACGCCGCGGTGTTGGGTACATATCCGTTATTTAGGTAACGGCGACTATTGGTTCCGCTCTTACAGCGGCTCACTTTTGAAAAGCGCAAAAGTAAGCAAAACGCTCTTGCCCCACCACTCGGCACCTCGCCTAGGCTCGG
>NZ_JBIUVK010000085.1:0-10783 GCF_044742865.1 Pseudomonas sp. NPDC087814
CTGTCTGGGTCGCGATCGCGCAGACCTTAGCCCGTCTTCCTTGTGTTCCCCCTCATGCCGAGCGGCGCAGTATCAGCAGCGGGCGTTGGGCGTGGCAACCGGGTACGGCCCCGGCGTGTTCGCTATCGAGGTGGAAGTCTGCCGGCAATGCTAACAGCTCGTCGCTTGGATGAACGCCCTTCATTGCCAGCCAACGGGTATCGCGGTCGCCGAGGTGGCGGGTCCAGTTGCTGAAGTTCTCCATGCTGCTGAACGCCCGGGAAACAATTCCGTTGAAAGGCTGTTCAGGCGTAAAGGCTTCGACGCGACTGTGGATAACTTGCAGGTTATCCAGCTTGAGTTCGAGTTTGACCTGGGTCAGGAAGCGGGTTTTCTTGCCGTTGCTGTCCAGGCAGGTCACTTGCGACTCCGGAAACAGGATCGCCAGCGGGATGCCGGGCATGCCGCCGCCGCTGCCAACGTCGAGCCAGCGGCCGTTTTCGATAAACGGCATCACACTGAGACTGTCGAGCAGATGGCGGGAGACCATTTCGTCCGGGTCACGCACCGCAGTGAGGTTGTAAGCCTTGTTCCATTTGATCAACAGGGCCAGATAACCCAGCAGCAACTCGTGCTGGGCTTCGGTCAGGTTGACGCCAAGCTGGCGAGCACCTGTGGATAACTCTTCGGCGTGTTGCGAGGTGACCAACGAACTCAAGCGCTTTGCTCCAACTGACGGCCCGCGCCGCGTTTTTTCAAATGAATCATCAATAGCGAAATGGCTGCCGGCGTGACGCCCGGAATACGGGACGCCTGGCCCAGGGTCTCCGGTCGAGTTATCCCCAGCTTGCCTTGGATCTCTTTCGACAGCCCGGAAATGTTTGTGTAATCGATATCCACAGGCAGCTTGGTGTCTTCGCTGGCCCGCAGACGAGCGATCTCATCCTGCTGACGGTCAATGTAACCGGCGTATTTGGTTTTGATTTCGACCTGCTCGGCAACCTGTGGATCTTCTGCGCCAGCGCCGGTGACCGAGATCAGACCAGCGTAGTCGATTTCCGGCCGGGACAGCAGGTTCAGCAAGTTGTATTCGTGAGTCAGCGGCGTGCCGAATTTTTCGGCAATCGCATCGCCCTGCTCGGTGCCCGGGCGAACCCAGGTACTTTTCAGGCGTTGCTCTTCCAACTCGATACTTTCGCGTTTTTTGCAGAAGGCCGCCCAACGCACGTCGTCGACCAGGCCCAACTCGCGACCTTTTTCGGTCAAGCGCAGGTCGGCGTTGTCTTCCCTCAGGATCAGGCGGTATTCGGCCCGGGACGTAAACATCCGGTACGGTTCCTGGGTTCCGAGGGTGATCAGGTCGTCGACCAACACACCGATGTACGCCTCATCGCGACGCGGGCACCAGCTGTCTTTGCCCTGAGCACGCAGTGCCGCGTTGGTTCCGGCCAGCAAACCCTGGGCGCCGGCTTCTTCGTAACCGGTGGTGCCGTTGATTTGCCCTGCAAAGAACAAACCGCCGATGACCTTGGTTTCCAGGCTGTATTTCAGGTCACGCGGGTCGAAGTAGTCGTACTCGATGGCGTAGCCAGGACGCACGATGTGCGCATTTTCCATACCGCGAATCGACTGCACGATCTGGATTTGCACGTCGAACGGCAAGGAAGTTGAAATCCCGTTCGGGTACAGCTCGTGGGTAGTCAGACCTTCCGGTTCGATAAAGACCTGGTGGCTTTCCTTGTCGGCAAAGCGGTGGATCTTGTCTTCGATCGACGGGCAGTAGCGCGGGCCAATACCTTCGATCACCCCGGAATACATCGGCGAACGGTCGAGGTTCGCAGCAATGATTTCGTGGGTGCGGGCGTTGGTATGGGTAATCCAGCAACTGACCTGTTTCGGATGCTGTTCCTTGGAGCCCATGAACGACATCACCGGGATCGGTGTATCACCGGCTTGCTCGGTCATCACCGAGAAATCCACAGACCGGCCATCAATTCGCGGCGGCGTGCCGGTTTTCAGGCGACCAACACGCAGTGGCAGTTCGCGAAGGCGCTGAGCCAAGGCGATTGACGGTGGATCACCGGCGCGGCCACCGGAATAGTTCTGCATACCGATGTGGATAAGTCCGCCGAGGAAGGTACCGGTGGTCAACACCACGGATTCTGCGAAGAAACGCAGGCCCATTTGCGTGACAACACCGCGTACCTGGTCTTGTTCGACGATCAGGTCATCGGCTGCCTGTTGAAATATCCACAGGTTCGGCTGGTTTTCCAGGGTTTCGCGGACAGCGGCCTTGTACAGGATGCGGTCGGCTTGAGCACGTGTGGCTCGTACGGCCGGGCCTTTGCGACTGTTCAATACGCGAAATTGAATACCACCTTTGTCGGTAGCCATGGCCATCGCGCCGCCGAGGGCATCGATTTCCTTGACCAGATGGCTTTTGCCAATCCCGCCAATCGCGGGGTTGCAGCTCATGGCGCCGAGGGTTTCCACGTTATGCGTCAGCAACAGGGTTTTTGCCCCCATGCGTGCTGACGCCAGTGCTGCCTCGGTACCGGCATGACCGCCGCCGATGACGATCACTTCAAAACGGGAAGGGAAATCCACCACGCACCTCGTGCCTGCTTCTGTAGGTAATTAGGAATGAGCGTTCGAGATCAGGTTTTCGAACGAGTCGGCAAGTATAGGGACTTCGCCCTTCCTAAAGAACCCTTTGCACAAAATTTAACCAGCTGTGGATGAATCACGAACAATAGAAATTAAAAGAGAGAAATTTATTAAATCTTTGTTTTTATGTTTATTTCTACTGAGGCATTTTTCTGTGGATAGATCTCTACAGGCCTTTATTTACGATATGTACAGAGATTCTAAAGTCTGTGGTTAGGTGCCAATGAGGTCCTTGGATAAGTGCTTTAAGCCTGTGGATTAAACGGGTGGTTATCCACAGAGGGGTTTTTACTCAGGTTTCAAGCCTGGTTATCAACCGGGCACAGGGGCGGTTATTCACAGGGCTTAATCCACAGAAAATACGGATCCCGATAAGTTTCAGGCAGGCAGATGCCTCCGAAAATCCTCGGTCAGGCAGGAAACAGTTCATTTGCATTTGTGAAACGGGTTGATGGAACGCCTATTGTGAGAAAGCGTCACGGCAGTTAATAATAGTTATTATCATTAACCTGCCTCGTCACCTCTCATGGCCCTTCCCTCGCATACCGTTGCAGTCCAACACATCTATGAGCAGCACCATTCGTGGTTGCACAGCTGGCTCAAGGGAAAGTTGCATAACGCCTGCGATGCAGCTGACGTGGCACACGATACGTTCGTGCGGATCCTGGGGGGCCGCAATGCGACGCAGATCCTCGAGCCCAGGGACTATCTGGCCACAGTTGCCCGGGGACTGGTGATTGACCGCTATCGTCGCCGCGCCATTGAGCAGGCCTATCTGCAAACCCTGGCAGACCGGCCCGAAGCGATCGCAATCAGTGAAGAAGACAAGGCCATCATCATTGAAACCCTCGTTGCTGTGGATAAAGCCTTGTGTGGGCTGGGGGAGCGGGCCAGGCGAATTTTCATGCTGTCCCAGGTCGAAGGCCTGACTTATCAACAGATCGCCGATCAGTTGCGTGTCTCGCTGACCACCGTCAAGAAACATATGGTTCGGGCCCTGACTGAATGCGCCTTGATCATGGCGGGCATGTAATGGCTGCCCCGGATCGCAAGACGTTCGAAGCCGCCGCCAGTTGGTACGTGCAATTTCAATCGCAGCCACCGACACCCGCGCAACAAAGTGCCTGGCAGCAATGGCTCAACGGCGACCCCTCCCATCAGGCGGCCTGGAACCAGATGGAGCAGTTGCAACGTGGCCTCGGTGCGCTACCCAAGGACTTCACCCGTCGTGCGCTCTCGGCCAGTCAACAACGGCGGCAAGTGCTCAAGCTGATGCTGATGCTCGGTGCCGCCGGGTACTTGGGGTGGAACGTTCAACAACACACATCCCTGGGCAACCTCTGGGCTGACTATCGGACCAAGGTCGGCGAACGACGGCGAATCGGGTTGGCCGACGGCACTCAAATTGACCTCAATACGAACACGGCTATCGACGTACTTTTCGATGGGCAGCAGCGACTGGTCCGTTTGCGTGAGGGGGAAGTACTTATCCACACCGGAAAGTCGGGCCGGCAAACACCGTTTTATGTCGAAACCCATGAGGGTCGTGTTCAAGCCTTGGGTACGCGGTTCACTGTTCGCCAACTGCAAGGGTCGACGCGGGTTGGTGTGCTGGAAGACCGGGTCAGCGTGCAACCCGTCGACCAGCCGGCCCATAGCCGAGTGCTCGGACCTGGTGAGAGTGTCGACTTCGGCACGCAAGACGTAGGCCCCAGCCATATTTATCGCGGGAACCAAGCCGCATGGGTCGACGGCCAACTGATCGTTCTGGATGCGCGACTGGGGGATGTCATCGACGAACTGGCGCGCTATCGGCCGGGCGTTATGCAGTGCGATGCCGCATCAGCGCGGCTGCGGGTGTCCGGCACTTTCCGTCTGGATTCCACCGACGCCGTATTGGCCAACTTGCAGGTCACGCTGCCGATCCACGTGAAGTATTTCACGCGCTATTGGGTCTCCGTCACGCTTACAGCTTGATACTGAAAAAATACTCTCAACGGGGGTTATCTTTTTTTTACCTGGCGCGGCCCTACAGGTAATCACGATGCTACCTTCAGGGCTTACTCACACATGCGCCTTCCTACAAAACTTCGCCAGCGTCTCTCCCATCACGGCATCACGTATGGCTTGCTGCTGGCCACGGCCGCGACTGCCAGCACCTTGCTATGCACTCGGGCCATTGCTGCCAGCCCAGTGCAACATTACGTGATCGCCTCCGGGCCACTCGACAATGCCTTGAGCCAATTCGCGTCGAAGGCCAATGTGATTCTGTCATTCTCGCCGCAGCAGACGGCGCGCCTGCAAAGTCCTGGGCTGGAGGGTGACTACTCGGTGGAGCAAGGGTTTGCGTTATTGCTGCAAAACTCGGGATTGCAGGCGGCGGTTCAAGGCCCCGGCAGCTACGCGCTGCAGCCGGCCGCGAGCGGAGAACAGCTCATGCTGGCCCCCACTACTGTAAGCACTTATCAACAGACTGGGTTCAATCAGGAAATTGCCGGGGACGTAGGTTACAAGGCGCAAAACAGCCGAATCGGTACCAAGACCAGCACACCATTGTCGGAAACCCCGCGCTCGGTGTCGGTGGTGACCGGCCAGCGCATCAAGGATCAAAAATCCCAGACGCTCACCGAAGTGCTGGGCTATGTGCCGGGAATCTTTGCCCCTCCCTTCGCTGCGGGCGACGGGCTGGCCGGTGACTTGTTCTTCATTCGCGGTTTCAACGCCACGGATTATGGCTACGGCCTGCTGCGCGATGGCTTGCGAGTCCAAGGCAACCGGTATGACACCACCAGCGAACCTTATGGCCTGGAACGGGTGGAGATATTCCGTGGCCCTTCTTCCCTGCTCTACGGCGAAAACGCACCCGGTGGCCTGGTCAACCTGGTGAGTAAACACCCGACAGCTACACCACAAGGCGAAGTTCAGCTGACCTACGGTTCTAATAACCGGCGCCAGGTGGGTGTGGATATCTCCGGTCCCTTGGACGACAGCGGCAATATCCTTGGACGGGTGGTGATGCTCGGCAGGAAGTCCGACACCCAGACCGATCACGTTCCCGATGACCGCCTGTATATCGCACCGTCCCTGACCCTCAATTTCGACGACTACAACACCCTGACGCTGCTGGCCAACTACCAGAAAGACCACACTAATCTTGAACTTGGCCTACCTGCAGCAGGCACGTTACTGACCAACCCCAACGGAAAGCTCTCCAAGCACACCATGCTCGGTGACCCGGATTGGAACACCTTCGAACGGGAAACCTGGAGCACCGGCTACGAGTTCAGCCACAGCTTCAACGATGACTGGCAGTTTCGGCAGAACTCGCGCTACATGCAGTCGCGAATCACCCGCCATGAAACCTGGCCAGGCAACCTGAATAATGCGGGGTTCGGCACACAGCTGAACATGAATGCCTACGACCGCTACAACAAATCGATGGTCTACTCGCTGGATAACCAGTTGGAAGGCAAATTCCAGGTAGGCGGGCTGGAAAATACCGTGCTGTTCGGTGCCAGCTATGACCGTACCTCGTTCAGCCAGGATTGGAATGCCGGATTTGCAGGCACGATCAATGTGTATAACCCGGTGTACCTGAGGGACCCATTGACGCCTCTCGCAGTGCAAAACACGTTGCTCGAACAGCAAATGAAAGGTGTTTATGCACAGCTTCAGAGCAAGTATGACCACTGGTTATTCTTGCTCGGCGGGCGGCAGGACTGGGTCGACAGTGATTTTCGCGACAAGGTGGCCAAGGCCGGCAACATCAGCTCTGAAGACCGCAAGTTCACCTATCAGGGCGGGATCATGTACCAGTTCGACAATGGCCTGACGCCATATGTCAGCTACTCGACCGCGTTCGTTCCGGTACAGCAGATCTCCAATGCCGGCACACCGCTGGACCCGATCACCAGCAGTCAATACGAAGTAGGCCTCAAGTACGAGCCGATCGGCTGGGACACGGCGATGACGTTGTCGGTCTATGACTTGCGCAAGCAGGACGACACGTACCTCGACGCCACGACCAATACCTACCGCCAGGTCGGCGAAAGCCGGGCCAAGGGTGTGGAAGTGGAGGTCAACAGCAACCTCACACCTAATTTGAACGTGACTGCGGCCTACACCTACACCGATGCTCGGATTACCAAGGATTCGGCAACGTCGCTCGTGGAAGGTCACCAGATGACCGGTGTTCCGCGTAATCAGGCTTCGGTCTGGGGCAAATACCGCTTTCTTGATGGCCAGCTCAAGGGCTTGTCCGTCGGCGGCGGCGTGCGCTACTTCGACAGCACTTTCGCTTACACCGCGCCTTCTCTATACGGGAAGCTGGATGCTGGAAGCGTGACGTTGGTGGATGCCGCCATTGGTTACCAGATTGACCAGCACTGGTCGGTAGACGTGAATGCGAAGAACCTGTTCGACAAGGAGTATGTGTCCGGCTGCAACGATGCGGGCCGCTGCTACTGGGGTGAAAGCCGGACGCTACTCGGAACTGTTTCCTACAACTGGTAACCAGCCAGCTGTGGATAACCGCCTATTTCCCGATACAGAAGCTTGAAAAGATCCGCCCCAACAAATCATCGGAGCTGAATGCGCCGGTGATCTCACCCAACAGCTGCTGCGCCTGGCGTAAATCCTCAGCCAGCAGCTCACCGGCTCCTGCCAGCGTCAGTTGCGCACGGCCATGCTCGAGGGCGGCGCTGGCATGCCGCAGTGCCTCCAGGTGCCTGCGACGAGCGCTGAAGCTGCTTTCCGAAGTCTGCTCGTAGCCCATGCACGCTTTCAGATGATCGCGCAGCAGTTCCAGCCCTTCTCCTGCAGCCTTGGCACTCAAGCTGATTGTCACGTGGCCATCTTCACTGACTTCCAGGGCAATTGCCTCGCCCGTCAGGTCAGCCTTGTTGCGAATCAGCGTGACCTTGGCCGGGTCCGGCCGTTGTTCGAGGAATTCCGGCCACAGTGCGAACGGGTCTGCAGCCTCTGGCGCGGTGGCATCCACCACCAGCAACACGCGGTCAGCTTCCGTGATGGCCTTCAACGCGCGTTCCACCCCGATCTTTTCCACCTGGTCATCGGTGTCACGCAGTCCAGCGGTGTCCACCACATGCAGGGGCATGCCATCGATGTGGATATGTTCGCGCAGGATATCCCGCGTGGTGCCGGCGATCTCGGTGACGATCGCGGCCTCTCGCCCGGCCAGGGCATTGAGCAGGCTCGACTTGCCGGCGTTGGGACGGCCGGCAATCACCACGGTCATACCGTCACGCAGCAAGGCACCTTGCCCGGCTTCGCGCAGCACTGTGGATAACTCATCGCGAACCTTATCCAGCATCGCCAGGACATGGCCATCGGCAAGGAAGTCGATTTCTTCCTCCGGGAAATCAATCGCGGCCTCCACGTAGATGCGCAAGCTGATCAATTGCTCGGTGAGGTTATGCACACGCAGGGAAAACGCGCCCTGCAACGAGCGCAACGCATTGCGCGCAGCTTGTGCAGAGCTGGCTTCGATCAGGTCGGCAATCGCCTCGGCCTGGGCCAGGTCGAGTTTGTCGTTGAGGAACGCGCGTTCGCTGAATTCACCCGGACGTGCCAGGCGGCAACCCAACTGCAGGCAACGCTGCAGCAGCATGTCCAGAACGATCGGGCCGCCGTGGCCTTGCAGCTCCAGGACGTCTTCGCCGGTAAAGGAGTTCGGCCCCGGGAAATAAAGGGCGATACCTTCATCCAGCACTTCTTCATCAGCACCTAAAAACGGCCCGTAATGCGCATACCTCGGCTTCAGTTCCCGCCCGCTGATGGCCTGGGCCGCCACGCTGGCGAGCGGCCCGGAAATACGAACGATACCGACACCACCACGACCTTGAGCGGTGGCGACAGCGGCGATGGTTTCACGAGGAGCGCTCATGGCGGGTACCCGGATAAAAGTGACAGAAAGCAAAACGCCCCACTAGGGGGCGTCTTGAGTGGTGTTATCCACAGAGTAAATTACGCCTCGGCTTTTTTGGTAGCCGCTTCGATTTTACGTGTGATGTACCACTGTTGGGAGATCGACAGGCAGTTGTTGACCACCCAGTACAGCACCAGACCAGCCGGGAACCACAGGAAGAAGAAGGTGAAGATGATTGGCATCATTTTCATTACCTTGGCCTGCATCGGGTCCGGCGGAGTCGGGTTCAGACGCTGCTGGATGAACATGGTCGCGCCCATGATGATCGGCAGGATAAAGAACGGGTCTTTGATCGACAGGTCAGTTATCCACAGCATGAACGGCGCCTGGCGCATTTCCACGCTTTCCAGGAGTACCCAGTACAGCGACAGGAATACCGGCATCTGCACCAGAATCGGCAAGCATCCACCCAACGGGTTGATCTTCTCTTTCTTGTACAGCTCCATCATGGCCTGGGACATTTTCTGCCGGTCATCGCCATGTTGTTCTTTCAGCGCGGCCAGTTTCGGGGCCACGGCACGCATACGCGCCATCGACTTGTAGCTGGCAGCCGACAGTGGGAAGAAGATCCCCTTGATCAGCATGGTCAGCAGGATAATCGAGAAGCCCCAGTTACCCACAATGCTGTGGATATGTTGCAGCAGCCAGAAAATCGGCTGGGCAATGAACCACAGAATGCCGTAATCCACAGTCAGTTCCAGACCTGGGGATAACTCTTTGAGGACTGCCTGGCTCTTCGGACCGGCGTACAACGTGGCGCTGGCTTCAGCCTTGGCACCCGGCGCGACGGTCAACGTCGGGCCAGTAAAGCCAATGATGTAGTTACCTTGGCTGTCTTTGCGGGTTTGAACCAGGTTGGCATCACCTTTGTTCGGGATCCATGCGGTCACGAAGTAGTGTTGCAACCAGGCAACCCAGCCACCTTGAACGGTTTCTTTCAGCGCGCCCTTGTCGATATCTTTCATCGACACTTTTTTGTACGGCTCGCTACTTGTCCACAGGGCTGCGCCCAGGTAAGTCGCGGTGCCGGTGGCGGTGCTGGAAGAAGGATCGGCGCTGTTGTCACGCTTGAGCTGGGCAAACAGGTTGCCCGTCCACGGCTTCGCGCTTTCGTTGTCGATCAGGTAAGTGACTTTCAGATCGTACAAACCGCGGGTGAAGCTGAAACGCTTGATGTAGTTGACGCCGTCGTGACTGAATTTCAGGTCGACGTTCAACTGGTTCTGGCCATCGGCCAGTTGATAAGTCTTCTGTTCGGTCGAATAAACCGGACGACCGGTAGCACGAGCATCCGGACCGTCAGTACCGGTCAGGCCACTTTGCGCCAGGTATACACGTTCGCCACCGTTATCGAACAGTTGGAACGGAACGTCCGGATGGTCTTGGCGACGTGGATACAGCGGCAGCTTCAGCTGGGCGATATCACCACCCTGTGGGTCGATTGCCAGGTCCAGTACATCCGTTTTTACATGGATGAGGTCTTTATTGGTGACGACCGGGGTTTCTACCGGGGTACTGGTATCGGCATTCGCGCTGGGTACATCGGCACTGGCGGCAGCATTGTTACCCAGTGGCGTATCCGGAATAGCCGGCGCCGACTGATTGGTAGCAACATTCTGAGTCGGCAGGGCAGCTTGGCCATAATCCTGGTTCCACTTAAGAACCATAGAGTAGGACACGATTGCCAGGGCGACGATCAGGATCGTGCGTTTAATATCCATGATTACTCGGCCATCGAAGAAGAACGGGAGGTAGGGATAGGCGGAACCGGGTCATAACCACCGGGATTCCACGGATGACAGCGACCTAAACGACGAAAGGTCAGCCAGCCACCGCGCAGAAGGCCATGATTTTCTATGGCTTCCAACGCGTAGCAGGAACAACTGGGGTAGAAACGACAGTGGTTTGCCATCAGGGGACTAATGGCATAGCGGTAAAACTGGATCGGAACGAGGGCCAGTTTACGCATCAGTACTGTCTACCCCTACAGTTTCGGTGCTGACAGCTGGTGCTGGCTTGTTGGTACGAGCCAAACGTTTCCAGAGCTTGCCGAAATGCTGAATCAATTCGGGGTTTTCTACGTCCCCCAAGCCTTTGCGCGCGACGATAACAATATCCCAACCAACCAGAGTCTCCTGGTGGAGGCGAAACGAATCGCGCATCAGAATCATGAGGCGATTGCGCTCAACG
>NZ_JBIUVK010000086.1:0-10545 GCF_044742865.1 Pseudomonas sp. NPDC087814
TCCGAGCCTAAGCGAGGAGCCGAGTGGTGGGGCAAGAGCGTTTTGCTTACTTTTGCGCTTTTCAAAAGTGAGCCGCTGTAAGAGCGGAACCAATATCAGCCATAACCGAAGAAACGGATATGTACTCAATCAACCCCGACCCACCTCTACATCCCTCCCCGAAGCCCCAATCCTGCGCAACAAAGGCAACACCTCCGCCCCCACATGAATCGACTCTTCCAGATGCGGAAACCCCGAGAGAATAAAGCTGTCCACCCCAAGCTGGTGATACTCCTCGATCCGCTCCGCCACCCGCTCATAACTCCCCACCAGCGCCGTCCCGGCCCCGCCCCGTACCAGGCCCACACCGGCCCAGAGGTTGGCCGAAACCTCCAGCTCCCGCGCCCCACGCCCACGGCCTTTCATCAACTCGGTCTGGCGACTCTGCCCCACCGATTCATACTTGGCCATCTGCCGCTGCGCCTGGTCAATGGCGTCCTTGGGAATCTCCTCCAACAGCCGCTCCACATGCGCCCAGGCCGCCTCGTCAGTGCGATCGGCAAAGATGTGCAAGCGCAACCCAAAGCGCAACGTCCGCCCCTGCATCGCGGCCAACTCACGCATCCGCAGCACCCGCTCGGCAATCATCGCCGGCGGCTCACACCACATCAGGTACGTCTGCCCATGGGCAGCCCCCACCTGCTCGGCAGCCTCGGAGGCACCCCCAAAATAGATCGCCGGCACCTCGGCCCCAGGCGCCACCGGCGTGTTGATCCCACTGCGGTAGTAGCGCCCCGGATGCGCCGGCTGCTTTCCAGCCCACACCGCCTGGAACACCTGCAAAAACTCCGCAGTACGCGCATAACGCTCATCGTGTTCGAGAAAGTCCCCCAACGAACGCTGCTCAAAACGGCTGGACCCCGTCACCACATGCAACGCCAGGCGATTCTCGCTGAGCAATTGCAAGGTCGCCGCACGGTGGGCGGTATAGGCCGGCAGCTCCATGCCTGGTCGCAACGTCAGGAGGAATTTAAGCCGCCGCACCTCCTGGGCCAGCACCGCGGTAATCAGCCACGGATCCTCGAAACCGCTGGCGGTGGGCACCATGATCCCGTCGAACCCGGCCTGTTCGGTAGCCCGCACGATCTGGCGCAGGTAATCGAGGGTGGGGGCACGTTCGCCTTGCTGGAACAGCCCGACCTTGGGCAGGCCGCTGCTGGTGAGGTGGCGACCGTCGCCATTGGTGGGCAGGAACCAGTCGAGCTGGATCGGGGGGCGAACCTCAGTGTTCATGGTGCAGGCGCTCCTTGCGCAGGCCGTGTCGAAAAAGCAGCGGCAGGATCTGTTCACCAAAGCGCAGCACTTCGCCGACCGCCGGGCCGCCTTGCAGGATGATGTGGCCAAGGCCCAGGCCGTGCAGTTCCTGCAGGCGCGTGGCGATTTGGCGGGGCGTGCCCACCAGGATCAACGGTTGGCCAGGGTGCAGTTGCAGCAGGTTCGGGTGGATCTCCCACTGGCGCAACGGGTGACGGTCGCGGGGCACGGTGGCGATGCGGTGGTTGGGCAGGTCCTGGGTCGGCAGCAGGGCGGCGGCGGTTTCCCAGGCCAGGTCCTCGCTGTCGCCGATGACCAGGCCGAAGGTACAGGCAAAGGCCAGGCCCGGCTGAAGCTGGCGCCAGCGTTGTATTTCCTGGGCCAGCCACTGCGGATGCCCAGGCCGCAACAGGCAGACCTGGGCGTGGCCGGCCACCAGCGCGTGGCTTTGGCTGTCGTCCAGCACCAGTGGCGGCGCGGGCAGTTCGCGGCGGGCGACGCCGGCGTTTTCCAGTTGGAAATAGCGGCCTTGATAATCCAGGCCGCCGTCATTCGGTGCCAGCAGTTGTTGGAGAATCTCCAGGTATTCGCCGATGCGTTCGCTGCGCTGGTCGCGGTTCAGCCATTCGCCAAACGCACTGCGCAGGCTGCCTTGTTCGCCGTCGGGCAAGTGCAGGCGCACCCGGTGGCTGCTGATCGATTGCAGGCTTTGCAGGGTGGTGGCCAGGGCCGCCGGCAGCATGACTTCCGGCGGTACGCTCACCGACAATTGCACCCGGCGGGTGTGGGCGCACAACGCCGCCGCCACCCCGAGGCTGTCGGCACACAGCGCGCCGCCGGGGATCCACAGGCCGTCGATGCCGGCGTATTCCACCGCCTGGGCCAGCTGGATCCACTGCCCCGGCCGCGCCGCCCAGTCGGGGGTACAGAGGGGCATCAACCAACTGAATTCAAGGGGCATACACGGGCTCCATAGTTTGGCATCAGCATCACGCGTCGTCGTAGCAGCTGTCGAGCCCCGGCGAGGCTGCGTTCGCGGTGTATCTGACACACCGCTACGCAGCCTCGTTTCACTCGACAGCTGCTACGGGAGCTGACGCTTTCAGGGCGTTTGATCATCCTACTCTCGTCCTCGCCATCCGAGGGCCGGGGCGATGTCCCGGGCGATGATTTCCAGGCGCTTGAGGATCTGCGCCTGGGTCGAGCTTTCGGCCTGGACCACGGCGATCACGTAGTCAGCATAGGGCAGCAGGGACGGGTCCTGTTGCAGGCTGGCGATCACTTCGTCGGGATGGCCGTGGTGCACGTTCATCAGGCGCAGGTGCTCCTGCAGGTCCACGGCTTGATCGATCAGGCCTTCGCGTTGCAGGCGCGGGATGTGGCGCTCGATATCCACCGCCAGTTCCGCTTGGGCACTGGCGCGATCCGCTGCCGGGAAAATTGCCCGCACCACGCCGATTCTCGGTGGGCGATCGGTGCGGGTCCAGGCATTCAAGTAGGCATCGGCCAGGGGTTTTTGCACCGTCAGCGGATCGTGGGTGGCGGTGCCCAGCAGCAAGCCGTTGCCCTGGCTGGCGGTGTATGCCGCGCCTTCGAGGCTGCCGTGAGAGTGCCACAAGCGGCTGCTCAAGCCGGTTGCTGGCGGTTGCAGGGTCAGCGCGCTGTGGGGCGTCAATGGCTCGCCGTCGAGTAACTGCTGGACCTGCTGCTGGTGGTCGCTGAAATCGACCTGGCGTTGCACGGCATCACGGCCAAACGCGCTGAAATTGTCGAGGTTGGCGCCGCCGCTGCCCAGGCCCAATTGCACCCGGCCGCCGCTGAGTGCATCGAGCACACTGGCGTCTTCCGCCAGGCGGATCGGGTCTTCGAAAGGCAGCACGATCACCCCGGTACCCAGTTCGATATGCCGGGTTCGCTCGGCCACCGCCGCCAGCAATACCAGCGGCGACGGCAGCCGGCCAAAGCCATTGCTCAGGTGGTGCTGGGCAATCCAGCCACCGTCGAAACCCAGGGCTTCGGCGACTTCGAATTGTTCGATCAGGTCGCGGTAGACCTGCTGTGGATCGTCGCCAAAGGCGTGGCTGAGAAAGCCCAGTTTGAAGCTCATGTCAGGGTTCCTTGGGGCAGTGTCGGTTGCCAGCCCAGGGCCGGGGCGATCTGTTCGCGGATGATTTCCAGGGCGCGGATCGCCTCCCGCAGCGGGGTGCTGGCGGTCTGTACTTGCAGCACCAGGTGGTCGTTGGCCGTCAGGCTCGGGCCTTGCTGCAACTGCTCGATGATCTGCTCGACCGGGCCGTGCAGGATGCCGAGGCGCCTGAGGGTGGCGTCGAAATCATCATCCACCGGCGCCTTGTACACGCCGATGCTCTGTTGGCGTTGCACGTAGGCCTGGATATCGTTGCGCGTGGCGGCGTCCGGGTTCGGGATCAGCGCCTGTACCCGGGTGACACGGGGCGGGGTGCCGTTGTCACCGGTCCAGGCGTTGCGATAGCGGTTGACCAGTTCTACCCCGGCTTCGGGCGGCAGGTGCGGGTTGGGCGCCATGATCAGGCCGTGGCCGCGCTCGGCCACCCGTTCCACCCGTGAGGTGGCTTCCCAGATTCGCTGCCCAAGGCCGGCTGCCCGTGGCAACAGGCGCGAGCCGCTGTCGGTCAGGGGGGCGTTGCCCAGGGCATGGATCAACTGTTGCAGGTGCTGCTCATAATCGCGGTGGCGCGCCTCAGGCTCACGACCGAATGCGGTGAACGTGTCGGGATCAAAACCCGCACCCAGGCCCAGCTCCAGCCGGCCATTGCTCAACAGGTCCAGCACCGAGGCGTCTTCCGCCAGGCGCAGCGGCGCTTCCTGGGGCAACACGATAATCCCGGTGCCCAGGCTGATCCGCCGGGTGCGCTGGGCGATGGCGGCAAGCAATACCAGGGGCGAGGGCAGGCGGCCGTTTTCGCTGGCGAAGTGGTGCTGCGCCACCCAGCCACTGTCAAAGCCCAGCTCTTCGGCGACCTTGAACAACTCCACGGTGTCGCGGTAGACCTTGGGCTCGAAGCCGGGGCTGTAGACCCGGCTGAGAAACCCCAGGGAAAAACGCGAACTCATGGCTGCACCTCGCGGGCCAGTTGTTTTTGCAGCGCGGGGCCGGCGTTGATCGACTCCGGCAGGCCGCTGAACGGGCTGATGGTCAGGTAACCCTTGTTGAGCCATACCGCCTCATCCTGCTTCTGCTGCTCGGCGGTGGCGGCGGGGCTGTACTGGAAGCCGATGCCGGGTTTGCCCGGCAGCTTGAATTGCTTGAGGTCGTCGGTGTACACCGCTTCAAAGCCCACGTAGCTGCCGATGCGGGTGAGTTTCACGCCCTTGATCCGTGGGTCTTTTGGCAGGTTGATATTCAGGCCCAGGCCCTTGGGCAAGAGCGCGCCGTCGGGCTGGCGATGCTGGTCCAGGGCATTGACCAGCTTCGCCACCAGTTGCGCCGCGCGTTGTGGGCCTGCCTCCTTCAAATCGGTGCTGACTGCCAGCGCCGGAATGCCCGCCTGCACCGCGACACTAGCGACGTTGAACGTGCCGGAAGCGCTGTTGATCGCCCCCAGGTTATTCCCGGGGTTGGGGCCGACGATCACCAGGTCGGGGTGGGGCATGACTTTTTTCAGGCCCATCAGCAGGGCCATTACCGGCGTACCGCTGATTTCGATCTGCACGTCTTTGCCGGCGCATTCGGGGCTCTGGCACACGCCGTTTTCAGTGGTGCTGATGTAGTAACTGTCGGGGTAGGCCGGGTCGTCGTCATGGCCAACGGTGACTTCGCGACCAAAGAAAAACGCACCGCCCCGTGCGCTCTGGTCGGCCTGCGGTGCGGCAATCCGCACCGTATGCCCCTGGGCCTTGAGCTCGGTGTACAGGGCGCGAATATTGGGGTGCTGATAACCGTCGTCGTTGCTCAGCAAAATGTTCAGGGCAAAGGCCTTCGAGACGAACAGGCTGCCGACTGCCAGCATCCATGCGCTGCGCTTCATGGTGTAACTCCCTGGGTAAAGCGATTGGCCGGGCGCGGCAGGCCGAGGTTTTCCCGCAGGGTGGTGCCTTCGTATTCGGTGCGGAACAGCCCGCGTTGCTGCAGCAGTGGAATCACCTGCTCGACGAACAGGTCGATGCCACCCGGGAAGTACGGGAAGAACACGTTAAACCCGTCACAGGCACGGGCTTCGAACCACTGCTCGAAGAAGTCGGCAATGTCTTCGGCGGTGCCGATTATCGGGTTGCCGGCGGTCAGGTGCAGGTACAGCTGGCGGATACTCAGGTTCTGGCTGCGGGCCAGTTCCAGCAGTTTGTCGCGACGGCTGCCGCGCTGGCCTACCGGAGTTTCCGGCAGCGGGCCGTCGAGGTCGTAGCCCGACAGGTCGATGTCATCGCCCAGGGTGTCGGCCAGGAAGCGCAGGCCCAGCACCGGGTCCACCAGGGCCTGGAACTCTTCGAACAGCGCCTGGGCCTGTTCGCGGGTTTCGCCGATAAACGGGGTGACACCGGGCAGGATCTTGATGTGGTCGGGGTCACGGCCAAAGGCGGCGGCGCGTTGCTTGATGTCTTGATAGAAAGCCTGGGCGCCGGCCAGGTCATGGTTGACCGCAAAAATCAGCTCGGCAACGCGGGCGGCGAGGGCCTTGCCGGGTTCCGACGCACCGGCCTGCACCAGCACCGGATGGCCCTGTGGAGGGCGGGCGACGTTGAGTGGGCCACGTACGGAAAAATGTTCGCCGCGATGATTCAGGGTGTGCAGTTTGGCCGGGTCGAAATACTCCCCGCTGGCCTTGTCGCGGGTGAAGGCGTCGTCGTCCCAGCTGTCCCACAGGCCCTTGACCACGTCGTGGAATTCTTCGGCGCGCTGGTAGCGGTCGCCATGGTCGATATGGGTTTCGCGGCCGAAGTTCCAGGCCTCATCCGAGACCACCGAGGTCACCAGGTTCCAGGCGGCGCGCCCCTTGGACAGATGATCGAGGGAGGCGAACTTGCGGGCGATATGGTACGGCTCGTTGTAGCTGGTGGTGGCGGTGGCGATCAGGCCGATGTTGCTGGTGACGGCTGCCAAAGCGGCCATCAGGGTCAAGGGTTCGAAGTGTTCGGCGCGGGCAGTGCGGCTGAGGGCGTCATGATGATGGCCCCACAGGGCGACCACGTCGGCGACGAACAAGGCGTCGAATTTGCCGCGTTCGGCAGTTTGCGCGATGTGTTTGAAGTGCTCGAAATCCAGGCTGGCATCCGCCTGGGCCAGGGGATGGCGCCAGGCTGATACATGGTGGCCGCTGTTGGCCAGGAAGGCCCCCAGCTTGAGTTGATCGGTACGTCGGGTCATGGGCAGGCTCCCGCAAAAGGTCAGGCGCAGGGCCGGCGAACCGGCCCCGCGGGCTGGGTCAGAAGGCGTACGTCACGCCGGTGTACCAATAGCCACCGGTGGTGCCGTAAGGCGAAAAGGTACCGTACGGGAAGCCGCCGGAACTGCTTACCAGGTCGGTGCGTTTCGGGTACTTGTTGAACAGGTTGTTGGCCCCCGCATTCAGGGTCACGGCCTTGGTCAGGTGGTAGTCGATGTTCAGGTCGGTGATCCAGGTCGGCGCGAAGTTGCGGTCGTAGATCTCGGCGGTGCCGTACTCGGTGTAGGAGCCGTAGCGGGTCAGGTTGAGGCTGGTTTCAACCTTGTCGTAGGTCCAGGTGGTGCCCAGCAGCAGCTTGGATTGCGGCAAGCCGTACTTGAGGTTGCCCTGGCGCTGGCGGTCATAGCCACCGTCCGGGCCGAGGGCCTGGGCGGCCACGGTCGAGGCGTGGATCGAGTCGATCTGGGTGGTGTTCCAGTTGAAGCCGGCGCTGTATTTCAGGCTGCCATAGGCACCGATGTCCTGGCGGTAGTCGCCCACCAGGTCGACGCCGCGGGTGGTGGTGTCGAGGGCGTTGGTGAAGTAGGTCACCGCCTGGTTCGGGTTGAGCCCGGCGGCGGCGAGGATCGCGCTGATTTGCGGCGTGCCGCCCAGGTAACCGGTCTGGGCGATGCGGTCCTTGATCACGATCTGGTAGGCATCCAGGGTGATGTTGGTGTTGTCAGTGGGTTGCAGGGTCAGCCCGATGCTGTAGTTGGTCGACTTTTCAGGCTTGAGGGTGGTCGCGCCCAGGGCCTTGGCCACATCGGAGTTCACCGCCACGTTGCGGTAGTCGAACAGTTGCCCGTTGACGCTGGTTTGCGAGGTGGAGCTGTAGATCTGCTGGGCCAGGGACGGTGCGCGGAACCCGGTGCTGACGGTGCCGCGCAAGGCCAGGATCGGGGTCAGCTGGTAGCGGGTGGAGAACTTGCCGTTGGTGGTGGTGCCCGAGCCGTCGTTGTAGTGCTCGTAGCGCCCGGCCAGGTCCACGTGCCATTTGTCGGTGAGGTCCTGGCCGATCTCGCCGTAGCCCGCGAGGCTGATGCGGCTTTTTTCGGCGGCGTCGGCCGGGGTGGTACCGGCACCGGAAATGGTCCCGGGTGGAATGATCGCGCCGTTGGCACCGGTGTCGAACGGCCCGCTGGCGTAGGAGGCGAGGTCACCCTTGCCGATCTTGTAGTCTTCGTAGCGCTGTTCCAGGCCCCAGGAAATCTGCGTCGGCTTGTACAGGCCGAGGTCGAAGGCGCGGGTCAGGTCGAGGTTGTTGGTCCATTGGCTGAAGGTTTTTACGCCGGTGTCGACCGAGGTCGGTGAGTTCGGGCCGTAGCTCAGGTTGTAGGTGTCGGTGAGGGTGGCCCGGGCATGGTCCTGGCCGTAGGTGCTCGACAGGTCATAGTCCCAGCCGGCGGCCTGGCCCTTGCCGCCAAACGCCACCTGGAAGTCGTCTTCGATGAAGCGCAGGTTGTCTTCGATACCTTCCGGGTACGGGGTCTGGATGCCGTTGAACGACGGCGGCTGGTGGAATGCCAGGGGCTTTTCCGAGTTGCGGTGGGTGTAGGTTGAGAACGAGTACAGGGTCAGCGCGTCGGCGACCGGCAGCTCGGCGTTGTAGCCGAGGCTGAAGTTCTTCGCCTCGGGCAAGCCGGTGCCGTAGTAGGTGTGGCGTTGGCTGGTGTTGCCGGCACTGTCGGTGTACGGCGCCGCATCGGAACGGTCCGAGACGTCCTGTTTCTTCACGTCCAGGGCGAGGTTGATGAAACCGTCGTTGGGCAGGGCCAGGCCGACATTGCCGGTTTGACGCACGGTTTCGCCGTCGCCGTTTTCATAGTTCTGGCCGTAGGTGGTGGACAAGCTGCCGCCGTGGTCGGTTTGCTTGAGCACGATGTTGATCACGCCGCCGATGGCGTCCGACCCGTATTGCGCCGAGGCGCCGTCACGCAGGACTTCGATGTGATCCACCAGGGCGGTGGGGATCATGTCCAGGTCCACCGGTTGCGAGCCGGAGTTGAGGGAGGTGGCGTTGTTCAGCAGCGCGCTGTTGTGGCGGCGCTTGCCGTTGACCAGCACCAGCACCTGGTCGCCGTTCAAGCCGCGCAGGCTGATGGGGCGCACGATCGAGGTCGAACCGAAGCCCGACGAGGCCGGCTGGTTGAGGGACGGCAGCACCTTGCTCAAGGCACGGGTCAGGTCGCCCTGGCCGGTGGCGAGCAACTGCTTGGAAGAAATCACGTCCACCGGCGCCGGGCTGTCGGCCAGGGTGCGGGCCTGGCCACGGTTGCCGATGACCACGACGGTGTCCAGGGGGTTATCGCTGGCCGGGGCGTCGGCGGCGAGGGTCAGGCTGCTGTAGCTGACGGCCTCGCACACGGCGAGGAACAACAGGGTATGGGCGAAAGCCTTGCCGGGTTGGCGGCGGCCTGCGGCGCGTGATGGATTCATGATGTGCAACACTCCAGTGTGGTTAGGCAACGGGCCTTGTTCGAGGACGGCTTGTTAAGTTCAAGCTCTGGTGGAGGCAGGAGAGCAAAGGCTGTGCCATCGCTGAAAAGTCTTGGATAACAAGGAGTTGTTGGAGGGGTTGCGGGGCGGGTGGTGTTTTTCTAACAGGCGGGAGGGCAGGGTGTTGGTTTTTGTGCAGGGGATTTTTTCGCGAAGCTGCTAGCGTACGCTGGGCCGGGGGAGCGCCTCCTTGGCACACCCCTTGCTCTCCCCACGCCATACCTAAACCCAAGGAAGCTTTTCTGTATGCCTAGACCTGGCCCGCGCAACGCCCTCACTGATATTCCCGGCCTGGAGGTTGGCCACGCCACAGACCTGTACGCCGACACCGGCGTCACGGTGATCCGCCCGGATGGTTTCTGGACTGCCAGTATCGACATTCGCGGTGGAGGCCCAGGTGGTCGCGAAACCGCGGCGCTGGAGCCGGAGAACATGGTGGGCCAGCTGCACGCGCTGGTGTTTGCCGGTGGCTCGGTGTTTGGCCTGGCGGCGGCGGATGCGGTGGCGGCGAAGTTGTCCCAGGACCAGGTGGGGTTGCATTTGAAGCCGGGTGCGCCGGCGATTCCTATCGTGCCGGCGGCGGTGTTGCATGATTTGGCGAATGGCGGGGACAAGGATTGGGGCCTGGAGCCACCTTACCGGCGGCTGGGGTTTGAGGCGCTGGCCAATGCCGGTCCGGAGTTTGAGCTGGGCTCTGTCGGGGCCGGGCGTGGGGCCATGGCCGGGGTGCTGAAAGGCGGGCTGGGGACGGCGTCCCTGGATTTGGGCGATGGGTTGGTGGTTGCCGCGTTGGTGGTGGCTAACCCGATTGGTTCGGTCTACATGCCGGATGGCGAGACGTTCTGGGCCTGGCCCTGGGAGGTGGCGGGGGAGTTTGGTGGGGCGCGGCCGGTGACGGAGATGGATTGCAGTGATCCGATGCCGGAGTTGTCGCGGCTGGATTCCATGGGGCGTCTGCAAGCGGGGGCCAATACCACGCTGGTGGTGGTGGCGAGTACGGCGCGGTTGACGGTGGCGGAGTGCAAGCGGGTGGCGATCATGGCGCAGGACGGGATTGCCCGGGCGGTGCGGCCGGCGCATTTGCCGTTTGATGGGGATACGGTTTTTGCGTTGGCTTCGGGGGCAGTGGAGGTGGCGGATGGGCCTCGGCGGCAGGTGGAGATTGGGCGGATTGGGTCGGCGGCGGCTGATTGTGTGGCTCGGTCGATTGCTCGGGGGGTGTTTGCTGCGCGGGGTTAGGGTGGGGTGTATATCCGTTACTCCGCGGGCCGCCGCGACGGGCCATCCATGGCCCGGCGCGGCTAAACCGGCGTCCTGCCGGTTTACCCGCTGCGCAATACCTGCGTTCGGCCTC
>NZ_JBIUVK010000087.1:0-10125 GCF_044742865.1 Pseudomonas sp. NPDC087814
AACATAACGCATAATAGAACAAGACAACTAACACAAGTTTCCACGTCTTGTCCTGCGATATGACGACCTGCTCAACATGCCGCGCTTTGAAGACAAGCTGCGTGAACTGGTGGATTACCACAACTTCATGCTGGTGGGTTACTACAAAGAGCCGGCCATCGAGTTTGAAAAGACCCTGGCCGAGTGCAAGGAATACGCCGAGCTGCTCAAGCCGCTGATGCTGGACGTGACTGCCGAGTTGCACGACCTGCGTCGCGCCGGCAAAGACATCATGTTCGAAGGCGCCCAGGGCTCGTTGCTGGACATCGACCACGGCACCTACCCTTACGTCACCAGTTCCAACACCACCGCTGGCGGCGTTGCGACGGGTTCGGGCGTTGGCCCGATGTTCCTGGACTACATCCTCGGCATCACCAAGGCATACACCACGCGTGTAGGTTCGGGTCCATTCCCGACTGAACTGTTCGACGACGTCGGCGCGCACCTGGCCAAACAAGGCCACGAGTTCGGCGCGACGACCGGCCGTGCCCGCCGTTGTGGCTGGTTCGACGCCGTTATCCTGCGTCGCGCTATCGATGTGAACAGCATCTCGGGCATCTGCCTGACCAAGCTGGACGTACTCGACGGCCTGGAAACCATCAACATCTGCATCGGCTACAAGGATGCGGAAGGCAAGGACGTTGCCCCGACTGACGCGGACAGCTACGTAGGCCTGCAGCCTGTGTACGAAGAAGTGCCAGGCTGGACCGAATCGACCGTGGGCGCCAAGACCCTGGAAGAACTGCCAGCCAACGCCCGCGCTTACATCAAGCGCGTCGAAGAGCTGATCGGTGCGCCGATCGACATTATTTCGACGGGCCCGGACCGCAACGAGACCATCGTTCTGCGTCACCCGTTCGCTTAATAAGCTGTTGATGTAAAAAGCAAAGGGCTCCTTCGGGAGCCCTTTGTCGTTTCCGCCTGGTAAACGGCACGACCCTTGCTATGGTTCTTTCTTTCGCGGTGCTATCAAATTAATGGCACCCGTGGTGGAGGGATTCCCAGTGTCTGCCGTTCTCTCATTGTTACAAAGCCGGCTGTTGCGGCCGGTGTTCGTTACCCTAGGTATCGCTCTTTTGGTGCAGGTACTGGTGGCCGTCGCCCTGACGCGAAGCACCGTCACTGCATTGGAAGCTGATTTGGGCAATCGCCTGGGCGTCGACAGCCAGAAACTGTCCGGCGAGTTGGCGCAAGCCGGCAAGGAAGTGACATCCAGCCTGGACAGTCTGTCTTCCAGCACGCGCCAGCGTCTGACGGCGGGGCTTTCCACGCGCCTGCAGGAAGAGCAGAAGCAACTGCGTGCGACCCTGGAAAAAGACCTGCAGGACTCTGCCAATGACATGGCGCAACTGCTCGCCTCGGTGGCGCCGCGCGCCATGTGGGACAGCGACGTGCCGACGCTGTCTGAGTTTGCCCGCAGAGCCCAGCGCAATCCCAACGTGTTGTTTGTGGTGTATGACGACGCGGCTGGTGAGCACCTGACCCGTTACCTCAATCGTGAAAACCCGATCAACCAGGCGCTGCTGGAAAAGGGCAAGGGCGAACGTGCCCTGGATAAAGTGCTGGATGCGGCGAAGAATGATCCCTCGGTGTTCTACGTCGAAGCGTCCATCAGCCCCAATGGCGTAGAGATCGGCAAGGTCCGCATGGGGGTTTCGACTGCCTCGGTCGAGGCTGACCTGGCCGCGCTGGACAAGCGTTTTGCTGCACTGATTGCCAGCGGTGACCAGTTGGTGGGCGACAGCCTCAAGGGTGCCGCGGCTGACAGCGCGGCGGCCATGGGCGCGCGTTTGCAGTCGGCGCAAGCCACCGCCACCCAGATGACCGCCAATACCACCAGCGCCGTGCAAGAGGCGGCGGGCACCTTGCGCTGGCGCATCGGCATGGGCCTGGCGGTGGTAGGTTTTGGTGTATTGCTGTTGATTGCTGTAGTGCTCGGCCGTCGGGTGGTCAATCGCCTGAAGCTGCTGATTGCAGCGATGGACGATCTGGCGGCAGGCGAGGGCGACCTGACCAAGCGTGTGCAGATCAACAGCCGGGACGAAATCGGCGACATGGCCTCGGCGGTCAATCGCTTTGTGGATAAGTTGCAGCCGATCGTGCGTGAAGCCGGTGATGTGGCCCAGCGTACCGGTGTGGAAATCGGCGCGATGACCCTGCGCAATGCGGGTGCCGATGCGGCCGCCGGCTTGCAGCGTGATGAGGTTGCCGAAAGCCTGCGGGCGCTGTCGCAAATGGCGGATGAGGCCCAGGCGGAAAGCCATGCGATGCAGGCGGCCTTGCAGCAGGTGGTGGATATTCGCCAGGCGACTGATGAAAATTCCCGCACTTCAGCCGAAGTCGGCAGCTTGATCGAGGCGTTGGCGGGGCAGGTGCAGGCCGGTTCCAAGGTGATCGAGCGGCTGGCGCAGCAGAGCGAGCAGATCGAGGTGGTGTTAACGGTGATCCACGGGATTGCCGAGCAAACCAACCTGCTGGCGCTCAACGCGGCTATTGAGGCGGCGCGAGCCGGTGAGACCGGGCGCGGCTTTGCGGTCGTGGCGGACGAGGTTCGCGCCCTGGCCAGTAAAACCCAGAGTTCTACCGGCGACATCCAGGCCCACATCGTGGCCTTGCAGCAAGGCGCTCGTGAGGCCGTGGAAACCATCGGCAAGGCCGGGCGCCAGGCCAGCGAAGGTTTGCTGGTGTTGCGCGACAGCGTGCGCCTGCAGCAGTCGGTGCAGGCCTCGGTGGAGCAGGTGCATGCAGCGATTGGCCTGGCGACGCGGGCGGCTGAGCATCAGGCGCAGGGTGCGCATGCGGTGCGTGGGCGAGTCGAGATCATTCATGCCCAGGCTGAGCGAGCGGCGCAGGCGGTGGTAGAGACTACAGCCAGTGGCAAAGTGCTGGATGGGTTGGCTGCGCAGTTGAAGGCGAGCTTGGGGCAGTTCCGGGCTTGATGTCGCCTGGTGCGGCCCTTTCGCGAGCAAGCCCGCTCCCACATTCGACCGAGTTCCACTTCTGGAATGCGAGCAAATTTGGGAGCGGGCTTGCTCGCGAAAGCTATTTCAGCGGCTCAGGTACATCCGCGTCGTAAGCAAATACACCGGCAGTCCCGACACCAAAATCAACAATGCCGCATAGGGCGCCGCTGCCGCGAATTCCACATTCGAGGTGTGCGCCCACACGGCAGTTGCCAAGGTATTCAGCCCGGTCGGACTAAGCAGCAACGTCGCCGTCAATTCCTTCATTGCATCCAGGAATACCAGCGCAAACGCCGCCCCCAATGCCGGGAAAATAATCGGCAGCGTCACCCGGCAAAACGCACTGAACGACGACGCGCCCAGCGTTCTCGCCGCCTCTTCCAGCTGGGGTGCTGCCTTGTTCAGCGCCGTGCGGATCGGCGCCTGGGCCAGGGGCAAAAACAGCAGCGCATAAGCGATCAGCAGCAATGCCGACGTTTGATACAGCGCCGGCACGTAATGCAGGGCGAAATACACCAGTGTCAGCGCAATTACCAGGCCGGGCAGGGCGTGCAGCAGGTACGGCAGGCGCTCGGCCCACAGTGCGAGCTGGCCCTTGTAGCGCACCACCAGCAAGCCCACCGGCACGGCAAACAACAGGCAAAGCGCGGCGCCGCCCAGGGATAGCGCCAACGAAGAAAGCAGCGCCTCGCTGATCTCGGCTATCGGAAATGCCGCCGAACTGCCCACTGCCAGCCAATAACCGAGCATGCCCAGTGGAATGCCGCTGCCGATGATCGCCAGGAGCAGGCAATACAGCTGCCCCAGCGCCGCCCATTTGCCGAGTCGAACCTGTTCGGCATGCCGCGCCGCGCCCTGGCCGGTACGCACGTGTCGGCCCTTGCCGCGCACCCGCAGCTCCAGCCAGAGCAGCGTCAGGCACATCACCAGCAGCACCGCCGAGAGCATCGCCGCATTGGCGTTGCTGAACTCCAGCTCGAATTGCTGGTAGATCGCGGTGGTAAACGTCTGCAAGCCGATGATCGACAGCGCGCCGAACTCCACCAGCATATGCAGGGCAATCAACAGTGCCCCGGCCAGCAGCGACGGCCACAGCAGCGGCAAGGTGATGCGAAAGAATACGCCCCAGCGATTCAGTCCGAGGGTGCGGGCCGATTCTTCCAGGGATGGATCAAGATTGCGCAGGGTTGCCGCCACCGGCAGAAACACCAGCGGGTATTTGGACAGGGTCATCACCAGGATCGCTCCGCCCAACCCTTCAAAGTTGGCGCTTAACGAAACCCAGGTAAAGCTGCTGACAAACGCCGGCACCGCGAACGGCAGGCACAGGATCACTCCCCAGATCCGCCGCCCCGGCAGGTTGCTGCGTTCCAGCAGCCAGGCCAGGGACAAGCCGATCACGCCGCAGGCCACGGTGACGCCGACCATCAGCGCCAGGGTGTTGCGCAGCAACCCGAATACATAGGGTCGCCACAGCAAATGCACCGCCTCGGCCCATCCTGCCTGCCAGGCCTTGAGGCCGACATATGCCAGCGGCAACAGGCTCAGGCCTACCAGCAGCAGGACTGGTAGCAGCAACCAGATCGAAGGGCGTTTGCGTCTCGGCGTAAAACCCCCGCGCAAGGCGGGGGCGGGGAGCGATGGGTTCATCAGTTCAAGCCAACGTCACGTTCCAGTTCCAGGGCTTCTTCGGCGTTGCCCAGGTCGGCAGGGGTGACTTTCGGCGGTTGCAGCTCGCTGAAAGGCTTGAGGCCACGGTTGGATTCCATGCCCTTGCGCAACGGGTATTCGGCGGAAGTGTTGGTGATCACCCGCTGGCCTTCTTCGCTGGCCATGAATGCCAGCAGTTGCTGGGCTTCCTTTGGATGCTTGCTGGATTTCAGTGCAGCCGCGGCAGACACGGTGATCAGGCCACCGGCATCGCCGTTGGTGAAGTAGTGCAGCTGCGAATCCAGGTTGGTTTTTTCTTTCTTCAGGGCGAACCAATAGTAGTTGTTCACCAAGACAGTGGCGACTTCGCCATTTTCCACGGCCTTGAGCGCAACCATGTTGTTGCTGTAGACCTTGCCGAAAGCGCGCAGGCCGGTCAGCCACTCTTCAGCCGCTTCGCGACCGTGCAGCTTGATGATCGCTACGGCTTGTTCCTGGAACGCGCCGCTGGTGGGCACGAAACCGACCTTGCCTTGCCACTCGGGCCCGGCGAAATCCAGTACCGACTTGGGCAGGTCTTTCTCGGCGATCAGCTTCGGGTTGAAGGCCACGACGCGGGTGCGTGCGGTCACGCCCATCCAGGCGCCGTTGGCGGCCACGTATTCCTTCGGCAGGACGTCGAGGGTGCTGGCGTCGATGGTTGCCAGCAGGCCTTGCTCGCCGAGTTTATTCAGCGGCGGCGATTCTTCGGTGTAGATCACGTCGGCAGGGGAGCGGTCACCTTCTTCGACGACCTGGCTGGCCAGCTGGTTGCTGCTGCCCTTGCGCACATTGACGTGGATGCCGGTCTTGGCTTCGAAGGCCTTGGCAAGTTCATCGCCGACCTCCTTGTGTTGGCCGTTGTACAAGGTCAGTGCAACCTTGTCGGCAGAATAGGCAGCGGGCGAGAGCAGGGTCAGGCCGAGCAGAGTGATGGTCAGGCCACGCAGAAGGGATGTCTTGAGACGGGTATCGCGGATCATCATCCGGGGTTTTCCTCACTTGAGTGCAACAAATCCTTACAAGGATAAACGATAAAACTTCTCAAGTGCGGACGAGGGGGGAAATCACCGGTCAGGTTTTCAAACCCCGGAAACGAAAAAACCCGCTTTCGCGGGTTTGATCTGAATTTGGTGCCCAGGAGAAGACTCGAACTTCCACGACCTTGCGATCACCAGCACCTGAAGCTGGCGTGTCTACCAATTTCACCACCTGGGCATTATCAACGCTTGCGCTGTTGATGGAGCGAACTATACGGAGGGCTTTTTGATCTGTAAACCCCTGATTCAAAAATATAAATCAAGATTCTTGTTAAAAATCAAAGGCCTGAAACGCAAAAACCCGCTTTCGCGGGTTTTTGGAGACTCAAGGCATAACCTTGAGTTTGAAATTGGTGCCCAGGAGAAGACTCGAACTTCCACGACCTTGCGATCACCAGCACCTGAAGCTGGCGTGTCTACCAATTTCACCACCTGGGCAGCATCAACAACGTTGCCGTCGTCGATGGCGCGCACTATACGGAGGCTGTTTTGAGCTGTAAAGCCCTGCCATGAAAAAAGTCTGGAATATTTCGCCGACGGTCGCGCAAGGTGCATTCCAAGGGCTACAAAGTGCTTTTACGGGCTTGTTGACACCTGAAATTTCCCGTTTCAATACGCGTATGCCAAACTAACCCGCATATAGACAAGGTGAAAACTCTCTAATGGCCGATTGGCAGTCCCTCGATCCCGAGGCCGCTCGTGAAGCGGAAAAATATGAAAACCCCATTCCTAGCCGCGAACTGATCCTGGCGCACCTCGCCGATCGGGGTTCGCCTGCTAGCCGCGAGCAGCTGGTTGAAGAGTTCGGTCTGACCACCGAAGACCAACTCGAGGCCCTGCGTCGTCGCCTGCGCGCCATGGAGCGCGATGCCCAGTTGATCTACACCCGCCGCGGCACCTACGCGCCGGTGGACAAGCTCGACCTGATCCTCGGCCGCATCGCCGGCCACCGTGACGGTTTCGGCTTCCTGATCCCGGACGATGGCAGCGACGACCTGTTCATGAGCCCGGCGCAAATGCGCCTGGTGTTTGATGGCGACCGAGCCCTGGCCCGCGTTTCCGGCCTCGACCGTCGCGGTCGCCGTGAAGGCGTGATCGTCGAAGTGGTGTCCCGTGCCCACGAGTCCATCGTCGGCCGTTACTTCGAAGAAGGCGGCATCGGCTTCGTGGTGCCGGATAACCCCAAGGTCCAGCAGGAAGTGCTGATCACCCCGGGGCGCAATGGCGCCGCCAAAGTGGGCCAGTTCGTCGAGGTGAAAATCACCCACTGGCCCACTGCGCGCTTCCAGCCACAGGGCGATATCGTTGAAGTGGTCGGCAACTACATGGCGCCGGGCATGGAGATCGATGTTGCGCTGCGCACCTACGATATCCCTCACGTCTGGCCTGAGGCTGTGCTCAAAGAAGCCGCCAAGCTCAAGCCGGAAGTCGAAGAAAAAGACAAAGAGAAGCGCATCGACCTGCGTCATCTACCGTTCGTCACCATTGACGGCGAAGATGCCCGCGACTTCGACGATGCGGTCTACTGCGAAGCCAAGCCTGGCAAACTGCGCCTGTTCTCCGGCGGCTGGAAGTTGTTCGTCGCGATTGCCGACGTGTCCAGCTACGTGAAGATCGGTTCGGCCCTGGACAACGAAGCCCAGGTGCGCGGCAACTCGGTGTACTTCCCCGAGCGCGTCATCCCTATGCTGCCTGAGCAGCTGTCCAACGGCCTGTGCTCCCTGAACCCGAAAGTCGACCGTTTGGCCATGGTGTGCGAGATGACCATCTCGAAAACCGGCGAAATGACCGACTACCAGTTCTACGAAGCGGTGATTCACTCCCAGGCCCGCCTGACCTACAACAAGGTCAGCACCATCCTGGAACAGCCGAAAACCAGCGAAGCCAAGGCCCTGCGCGGTGAGTACGGGCATGTCGTGCCGCACCTCAAGCAGCTCTACGCGCTGTACAAGGTGCTGTTGGGCGCTCGTCACGTGCGTGGCGCGATCGACTTTGAAACTCAGGAAACCCGTATTGTCTTCGGTTCCGAGCGCAAGATCGCCGCAATCACCCCGACCACGCGCAACGATGCTCACAAGCTGATCGAGGAATGCATGCTGGCGGCCAACGTGGCCACCGCAGAATTCCTCAAAAAGCACGAGATTCCTGCGTTGTACCGGGTGCACGACGGCCCGCCGCCGGAGCGTCTGGAGAAGCTGCGCGCGTTCCTCGGTGAGCTCGGCCTGTCCCTGCACAAAGGCAAGGACGGCCCGACGCCGAAGGACTACCAGGCTCTGCTCGCGAGCATCAAGGACCGTCCGGATTACCACGTGATCCAGACCGTCATGCTGCGCTCCCTGAGCCAGGCGGTGTACAGCGCCGATAACCAGGGCCACTTCGGCCTGAATTACGAAGCGTACACCCACTTCACCTCGCCGATTCGTCGTTACCCGGACTTGCTCACGCACCGGGCGATCCGCAGCGTGATCCATTCCAAGCAGAACACCCCGCACGTCAAGCGTGCTGGTGCCATGACCATTCCGAAGGCACGGATCTATCCGTACGACGAAGCGGCCCTGGAACAGTTGGGCGAGCAGTGCTCCATGAGCGAGCGCCGTGCCGACGAAGCCACCCGCGACGTAGTGAACTGGCTCAAGTGCGAGTTCATGAAAGACCGCGTGGGCGAGTCGTTCCCGGGTGTGATCACTGCCGTGACCGGTTTTGGCTTGTTCGTCGAGCTGACCGACATCTACGTCGAGGGCCTGGTGCACGTCACCGCCTTGCCGGGTGACTACTACCACTTCGACCCTGTGCATCACCGCCTGGCGGGCGAGCGCACCGGTCGCAGCTTCCGTCTGGGCGATACCGTGGAAGTGCAGGTCATGCGCGTCGACCTCGACGAGCGCAAGATCGATTTCGGTATGCCTGACAAGCCGGCTGAACCGACTGGCCGTAAAAAACGTGGCAGCGAAACTGCAGCCCCGGCCAGCAAAGGCAAAGGCGCTCCTGCGAAAGCGGCGGTCGCCGAGCCTGCGCCAGCCAAGCCTGCGCGTCGTTCGTCTGCCAAGGACAAGGCCCCCGAAGCCTACCGCCCTAGCGATGCCGCGGCGAAAAACGCCGAGCTGCGCAAGAGCCGCGAGTTGAAGCAGCAGTTGCTCAACGAAGCCAAAAGCGGTGGTAAAGCGGCGTCTGGGGGAAAGTCCCGCGAGGCGGAAAAGCCGTCGAGCAAGCCGAGTAAACACCGTAAAGGCCCGCCAAAAGCGGGTTCGGCCCCCGCGAAAAGCGGCGGGTCGCGCAAACCTAAGGCCAAGTCATGAGTCTGGAAAAAATCTACGGCGTGCACGCCGTAGAAGCATTGCTGCGTCACCACCCGAAACGCGTCAAGCAGGTGTGGTTGGCAGAAGGCCGCAGTGAGCCGCGTGTTCAAGCGCTGGTCGAACTGGCCAATCAGAACAAAGTTGCCATCGGCCAGGCCGAGCGGCGCGAGATGGACGTCTGGGTTGAAGGCGTTCACCAGGGCGTGGTAGCCGACGTCAGTCCAAGCCAGGTCTGGGGCGAAGCGATGCTCGACGAGCTGCTCGACCGCACCGAAGGCGCACCGCTGTTGCTGGTGCTCGACGGCGTGACCGATCCGCACAACCTCGGCGCCTGCCTGCGTTCGGCGGATGCCGCCGGTGCGTTGGCGGTGATCGTGCCTAAAGACAAGTCGGCAACCTTGACGCCTGTCGTGCGTAAAGTCGCCTGCGGTGCTGCGGAAGTGATTCCGTTGGTGGCCGTGACCAACCTGGCGCGCACCCTCGAGAAACTCCAGCAGCGCGGCCTGTGGGTCGTGGGTACGGCGGGAGAGGCCGAGGTCAGCATTTATGACCAGGACCTCACCGGCCCGACCATCCTGATCATGGGGGCTGAAGGCAAGGGCATGCGCCGCCTGACCCGCGAGCATTGCGATTACCTGGTGCACCTGCCGATGGCCGGTAGCGTCAGCAGCCTCAACGTTTCAGTCGCAACGGGCGTCTGCCTGTTCGAAGCCCAGCGCCAGCGCGGCGCCAAGGCTAAAGCCAAGAAATAACCAAGTCTGGCGCAGATCAAAATGTGGGAGGGGGCTTGCTCCCGAATACGGTGTATCAGTCAGTGCATTTGGTGACTGGCACATCGCTTTCGGGAGCAAGCCCCCTCCCACATTTGTTTTTGTGGTGTATGGGGGCTGTTCAAATAATCACCAATCACCTTGCACCCTTTCTCCCCCTTCTCTACAATTGCGCCCCTTGCCTTCATGGCAGGCACGCATGTGCCTCCCTTCGGCAAGATCCATAAGTGTCATTCACTCCTTGTCTGACCGTTTTTGAGCGGCAGGCTACAACCCGTAAGGAGCATTCATGCGTCATTACGAAATCATCTTTTTGGTCCACCCGGAT
>NZ_JBIUVK010000088.1:0-9365 GCF_044742865.1 Pseudomonas sp. NPDC087814
CTTTGGAGCGTGGGTAACCCGGCAGGACGCCGGGTTAGCCGTCCTGGGCCAGGGATGGCCCATGACGGCGGCCCACGGTCCAAAGCCGGAGTGAGCAACCGTGTCGAAATTCAAGCCACTTCTGCGAAATGTTTTTGATCGCGGACCATGGCATTCAGGATCGTCAGCAGCTTTCTCATGCATGCAACCAGCGCTACTTTCTTCGTCTTCCCCGCTGCAAGCAGATGGTTGTAGAACCTCTCGATCACAGGGTTGTGACGCTTCGAGGACAAGACAGCCATGTAAAGCACACTTCTCACCTCAGCTCGACCGCCCCATATCCGTCTACGGCCTTTGTACTGGCCGCTATCGCAGTTAAAAGGAGCCACACCAACCAATGCAGCCACTTGTTTACGATTCACTTTGCCTAGCTCAGGAACCATCGACAGCAGCGAAAGTGCGAGCACGTTGCCAACACCTGAGACCTCGCGCAGCAAATCATAATTGGCCTTCCAGGCCGGCGATGCTTTGATCGCTTCGTGCAAGTCATCGTCTGTGCTTTTAAGGCGCTTTTGAAGCCAGACGATATGTGCCTTGATATCCCGTCGAAGTGCCTTGAATACCGCCTGTTTCAGTCGAGACTCTTCCGCCACGATCATATCGATAAGCTGGCGGCGTCTAGTCAATAGATCTGCCAATTCACGAGCGTGTTCATCTGGCATCTCCCTAATTTCGGGTTTGACCGCCTGAGCAAACTCCGCAATCACCTGGGCATCCAGAGCGTCGGTTTTAGCCAGCCGACCGGTCGCCTTGGCGAAATCACGGACCTGACGGGGGTTGACGACAACGACTGGTAATCCAGCGGCGCAAAGCTCGGCAGCGGCAAGCCGCTCATATCCTCCAGTAGCTTCCAGCACCACTAAAACAGGCGTCTGAGCCTTGAGATGCTTAGCTAAACGCTGGATATCTTCTGGAGTATTGAAAAACTGCTCGACTTGGCCAGTAGTGCTGACGAATGAGTCGAGCTTGTTTTTGGAAACATCAATTCCGACGAACGCAGAGTCATTGTTCATGGCGTTTTCCTCACGTCCAACCTTGCAGAATCGGGCTTTGCGCCCAGGCAACCGTTCGGACTAGTTTAGAAAAGAACCTGCTTCGACCCCTGCTCACTCACGATCTCGAAATCTGAGGGCACTACGGTCTGACGCAGGTGAAAATAATCTTACAAGGGCACTCCGAGCCTAAGCGAGGAGCCGAGTGGTGGGGCAAGAGCGTTTTGCTTACTTTTGACTGGGCCGGCATTCCGGCTGTTCAAAAGTGAGCCGCTGTAAGAGCGGAACCGATACAAGCCATCACCCAAATAATGGATATACACACCGCCCGTCACAGCTCCAGCCGAACCTGCGCACACAACCCCCCGCCGTCCCGGTTGCTCAACGTCAACTCCCCACCAATCGCCACCGCCAGTTGCTGGGCAATCGCCAACCCCAGCCCTGTACCACCAGTGCCACGATTACGCGAACTCTCCACCCGGTAAAACGGCTGCATCACCTGCACCAGTTCATCCTCGGCAATCCCCGGCCCCCGGTCCAGCACCTTGATCGAAAGCTCACCCGCCGCCGTCGACCCCACCTCCAACTGCGCCTCCCCGGCAAATTTCAGCGCGTTGTCCACCAGGTTCACCAGCACCCGGCGCAATGCATGGGGCCGCGTATCCAAAACCACCGCGCTTTTACCGGTCAAACTCACTTGCTTGTTCATGTCCTGGTAATCAAACACCAGGCTGTCGAGAAACGCATCCAGGTCGATCCGGCAACTGGCCTCGGTCGACCCATGCACACTGCGAGCGTAAGCCACGCCCTCGCGCACCAGATGCTCCATTTCCCCCAGGTCACTCCAGAGCTTTTCCCGGTCCACCGAGTCCTCCATGAACTCGGCACGCAATTTCATGCGGGTGATCGGCGTCTGCAAGTCATGGGAGATCGCCGCCAGAATCTGCATGCGCTCCTTGAGGTACTCGGCAATCCGTTTCTGCATTTCGTTGAACGCCGCCGCCGCATGCGCCACCTCGGTGGGGCCGGTTTCGTCCAGCGGCGTCGGGCGGGCATTCGGGTCGAGGGTTTCCACTGCCCGTGCCAGGCGTGTCAGCGGGCGGATGGCGATGCGCACGGCGATCCAGGTGCACACCAGCAACACCACCAGTTGCAGCACCAGTACCACCGGCAGCCAGAACGCAAACGGGATCGGCTTGGGATAGACATCAATCGTGACCGGGCTGCCATCGGCCAGGGTCAGGTGCGCCTGGAAGTGTTTTTGCAGGCCCGGGATGTCGCGGAACGTCAGCGGGTAGTGCTCGCCCAACGCATCGGAAATCGACGTCGCGGCCATGGGCACGTTGTCGCTGGCCATCGGCTCGCCGGGTTCGCCGGCATTCAGCAGGTAGCGGTAGGCGTTGCGGTCGAGCCGCGGCAGCCAGCTGGCACGCTCGGCGGCGGGCAGGCGGTCGAGGATCGCGATCGACGTCGATACGTCGTTTTCCAGGTTGCCCAGCATTACGCTGCGGGCACTCATGTAGCGCTCATAGAACTGCGCACTGAACGACAGGGCGTTGGCGCACAGCAGGCTGACGATGAAAATTACCGTCAGTTGCGCCGCGAGGGTGCGCGGCCAGCGGAACGTGAGGGTCATGCCGGGTCCCCAAGGATTTCCACGGCCAGGGAGAACACATAGCCTTCGCTGCGCACGGTCTTGATGTAGGCCGGTTCGCGGGCGTCGTCCAAAAGGCGCTGGCGCAGGCGGCTGACCAGCAGGTCGATGGAGCGGTCGAACAGGTCCGCGTCCCGGCCCTGTGTCAGGTTCAGCAACTGGTCACGGTTGAGCACCCGTTGCGGATGGTCGAGGAAGACGCGCAGCAAACGGTATTCGGCACCGCTCAAGGCCACCAGGGTGTTGTCTTCGTCCAGCAGATGGCGGGCGGTGGTGTCCAGGCGCCAGCGGCCAAAGCGGATCAGCCGGCCGCTTTCGGTCACCACCAGGTTCGGTGGCAGCATCCTTGTGCGCCGCAGCACGGCGTTGATGCGGGCCAGCAGTTCACGGGCGGCGAAGGGCTTGACCAGGTAATCGTCGGCGCCCATTTCCAGGCCGATGATGCGGTCGGTTTCATCGTTGCGCGCGGTGAGCATCAGGATCGGCGTGGCCTTGTGCTTGCCCACCCGCAGTTCGCGGCACAGCTGCAAGCCGTCGTCGCCGGGCATCATGATGTCCAGCACGATCAGGTCCACGGGCGTGGTGTCGAGGAAGCTGCGCATCTGCCGGCCGTCAGCCACCACGGTGGTGCGCAGGCCGTTCTTTTTCAGGTAGTTGCCCACCAGTTCGCGGATCTCCCGATCGTCATCGACAATCAGAATGTGATCGACGTGATCCATGCTGCCTTCCTCGTTGATTAGTCATTGATGCGCAGTCTAGCCACTGGCGGCGGGCTTGCCTTGTGCCCTTTGTATTGCAGTGTATCTGGCGGTGACGAGATACACATCGACGCAAAAAACCCGGCCTGGCCGACACAATCCGGATACCTCGCAAGGTTCAAATGAGCCCATCGAGGTAATCCGCCTCGGCCCACTTGAACCCCCGGGGAACCACCCATGACTATCAAAGCTGCCTATGCCAGTTGCCTGTTTGCCTTACTCACTGGCCTGAGTGTTGCCGCCGATGCCGAAACCACCGCCAGCCAGCCGGATATCCACCAGGTGCTGTCGATCTCCGAAGAGTCCGGTGGCGCGCTGTGCGGCATCGTCAACTCGCACCTGACCTACCTCGATTCCGAGGGCCAGCGCCACGTCCTCGACTACCGCAAATTTTCCAGCAATTGCCTTGAAGGCAGCTGAGGAGACCGGCCATGACCCCACTCAACAGCTTTCTCAGCGCCCTGGCGTTTTCCCTGGCGGGTGTGGCGGCGGATGTGAACGCCGCTACCGCGAAAAAACTCACCGGCAGTGAAACCTGCTTCCAGAACACGCCGCTGGCGCAAAACGGCGCGGCTCGCAAACGCGCTGAAACACCCCCGGCCACGAGGTGACACCCATGAACTTCATCCGATACCTGCGCCGCTCAAAAGGCCTGCTGCTGTTGACACTGGTGGTTGCCTTGGTCGGCGTGCCCAAGGCGGTGAACTACCTGATCAACAACGTCGATGCCGAAAGTTTCAGCCAGTCCGATGAGCGCATGCCGTCCCTCGACGGCGCGGTGGCCTGGCTCAACTCGCCGCCGCTGACGGCCGAGGGCCTGAAGGGCAAGGTGGTGCTGGTGGATTTCTGGACCTACGACTGCGTCAACTGCCAGCGCAGCCTGCCGTACGTCAATCAGTGGGCGAAGAAGTACGCCAGGGACGGGTTGGTGGTGATCGGTGTGCACACGCCGGAAAACGCCTATGAGAAAGTCCTGGATAACGTACGCAGCCAGGTCAAGAAGCTGGACATCCATTACCCGGTGGCCATCGACAACGACTACCGCATCTGGCGCGCCTTCGATAACCAGTACTGGCCGGCCCATTACTTCTTCGATGCCACCGGCAAAGTGCGCTACAGCCATTTCGGCGAGGGCCGCTACGACAATCAGGAGAAAGTCATCCAGGCCCTGCTGGAAGAAGCCAGGGCGGCGAACGCGCCAACCTAAGCTAATGCCAAAAAGGTATTTATTGCGGGGTTTTTAGATCGTTTAGCTTCACCACTCCACGTACCTGTTCATGGAGTGAGCACCCAATGTCGCACCCGCTGGCAATCAACACCTTGCCCCTGCTGGACCTGGCGCTGCTCGACGGCAGCCCGGCCCAGCGTGGGCAGTTTCTCGATGACCTGCGCCACGCTGCGCGGCATATCGGTTTTTTCTACCTCACCGGCCACGGCATCGACGCCGGGTTGCTCACCCAGGTGCAGCAGCAGGCGCGCCAGTTTTTCGCCTTGCCGGAGGCCGACAAGCTTGCTGTCGGCATGATCAACTCCCCGCACTTTCGCGGCTACAACCGCGCCGCGTCGGAGATCACCCGGGGGCAGCCGGACCTGCGTGAACAGTTCGACCTCGGCGCCGAGCGTGAGCCGCTGCAACAGGGCCCGGACTCACCGGCCTGGTCGCGCCTCCAAGGCCCCAACCAGTGGCCTGCCGCATTGCCCGAACTCAAGCCCTTGTTACTGGCCTGGCAGCAGGCGATGACGCAGATGTCCCTGCGCCTGTTGCGCGCCTTTGCCCAGGCCTTGTCGCTGCCGGAAAACGCTTTCGACCCGCTGTATGGCGACAAGCCCAACGAACACATCAAGCTGATCCGCTACCCCGGCCGCCACGCCCAGCAGAGTCGCCAGGGTGTCGGTGCCCACAAGGATTCCGGCTTTCTCAGCTTCCTCCTGCAAGACCAGCAGGCCGGCCTGCAAGTGGAAGTGGAGGAGGGCCGCTGGATCGACGCTTCGCCGCGCCCCGACACCCTGGTGGTGAACATCGGCGAGTTGCTGGAACTGGCCACCAACGGCTACCTGCGTGCCACGGTGCACCGGGTCGAATCGCCGCCCCTGGGCAGCGAGCGTTTGTCCCTGGCGTTTTTCCTCGGTGCACAACTCGACGCGGTGGTGCCGGTGTATCAGTTGCCGCCCGAGTTGCTGCGCGATGCCCACGGCCCCACCAGTGACCCGCGTAACCCGCTGCTGCGGGACGTCGGCTGGAACTACCTCAAGGGCCGCCTGCGTTCCCATCCGGATGTCGCCCAACGGTTTTACGCCGATGCCACGATTCCCCAAGCCCTGTCCGCCTGATAAGGAACATCACCATGCTCAAGAAAACAGCCCTGGCCCTGGCCGTCCTGATTGCCTCCTTCGACGCCCAGGCCGCCGAGGCCCTGCGTGTGGCGGCGGACCCGATTCCCCACGCGCAAATCCTCGAATACGTGCAGAAGCTCGACCCGCAGCTGCAGCTGAAAATCATCGAAATCCCCAACGGCGTGAACTCCAATGAACTGCTGGCCCACGGTGATGTGGACGCCAACTACTTCCAGCACTTGCCGTACCTGCACTCCCAGGAACAGGCTCTCGGCCAGAAATTCACAGTGGCGGCCACCGTGCATATCGAGCCGCTGGGTATCTACTCCCATCGCCACACCAGCTTTGCCCAGGTGCCGGATAAAGGCACCGTGGCCGTGCCCAACAACGTCACCAACCTGAGCCGTGCGCTGTACCTGCTGCAAGCCAACGGCCTGATCACGCTCAAGCCCGGTTTCAACGACCCGGCCAAGGACCAGGCAACGCCCAAGGACATTGCCGAGAACCCCAGGCACCTGAAGATCCTCGAGATCGAATCACCACAGATTCCTCGCGCCCTGGATGATGTCGACCTCGCCGTGATCAACGGCAACTACGCCCTTGAGGCCGGCCTGTCACCGGCCAAGGATGCCCTTGGGCTGGAAAAAGCCCAGGGCAATCCCTACGCGAATATCCTCGTGACCACCCCGAAATTGCAGGACGACCCACGGATCAAACAGCTGGCCAAGGACCTGAATTCGCCGGAGGTGGCCAAGTTCATCACCGAGAAATATGCAGGCTCGGTGATTCCGGTAGCTGTCGAATGATCGTCGTCGAGCAGGTCAGCAAAACCTACGCCGATGGCCAGCCGCCGGCGCTGGATAACGTGTCATTGCAGATTGCCGACGGTTCGATCTTCGGGATCGTGGGGCGGAGCGGGGCGGGCAAGAGTACTTTGCTGCGCTGCCTGAACCTGCTGGAGCGCCCGACTTCCGGGCGCATCCTCATGGACGGCCAGGACCTGACGCTGCTCAGTGACAAGCAACTGCGCCAGCAACGCCAGCGTATCGGCATGATCTTCCAGGGTTTCAACCTGCTGCATTCACGCAACGTCGCCGACAATGTGGCGGTGCCCCTGGAAATCGCCGGCCAGCCCAAGGCCGAGCGCGTTGCCCGGGTCAAGGAATTGCTGGAACTGGTCGGCCTGAGTGACAAGGCGCTGGCGTTTCCGTCGCAACTGTCCGGCGGCCAGAAGCAGCGCGTCGGCATCGCCCGGGCACTGGCGGCGCGCCCGGATTATTTGCTGTCGGACGAAGCCACCAGCGCCCTCGACCCGGAAACCACCGCGTCGATCCTGGAACTGCTGCGCAGTATCAATCGGCAACTGGGGGTGACCATCGTGTTGATCACCCACGAGCTGGATGTGGTCAAGGCTATCTGCGACAGCGCGGTGTCCCTGGCCAATGGGCGCGTGGTGGAAAGCGGCAGCCTGATTCAATTGCAGGCCGACCCCGCCTCAAGCCTGGGCCGCTCACTGGCCCCCAGCCTGCCAGCGGTGAGGGCGGTATGAAAACGGACTGGAACGACATCCTGCAACTGCTGCTCACGGCCACTGGCGAAACCCTGTACATGGTGCTGCTGGCGGCGGTCTTTACCTTGCTGATTGGCCTGCCCCTGGGGGTGCTGCTGTTTGTCAGTCGCCGCGGCGGGCTGTTCCCCTTGCCACGGGTGAACCGTGTGCTGGGTGCGGTGATCAACCTGGGCCGCTCATTGCCCTTTGTGGTGATGCTAATTGCCTTGATTCCACTGACCCGGTTGATCGTCGGCACCACCCTGGGCAGCACCGCCGCCGTGGTGCCGATCACCATTGGCGCCTTTCCGTTCTTTGCGCGGATTGTCGAGAACGCGCTGGACGAAGTGGACAAGGGGCGCATCGAAGCCATCGTTGCCATGGGTGGAGATATTCGGCATGTGATCTTCAAGGTGCTGCTGCCGGAGGCGCTCCCTGCGTTGCTTGCGGGGTTGACCCTGACCCTGGTGATGCTGATCGGCTTTTCGTCCATGGCCGGGGTGATTGGCGGTGGCGGCCTGGGCGACTTGGCGATTCGTTATGGGTACCAGCGTTTCAATAACCAGATCATGGTGGTGACGGTGATTGTGTTGGTGGTGCTGGTCCAGGGCGTGCAAAGCCTGGGGGATCGTTGCGTGAGGTCGCTGGCGCATCGTCGATAAACGGTTATGTACTAATGAATTTTTAATATTTCTAGTTATATGCGTGACTGAGTAAAGTTCCCTTACGTACCTTCACCTCGTCGCCGGGAAATACTCTTCATGAACCGTCCCCACGGGCATCCCACGCCGATCCTGACTTTGCCCCAGGGCGAAAAAGACCCGTTGTCGATTCGCGCCAAGGCGCTGGTTTTTGCCGACCCGCGTTCCCTGCAACTGCTCGAATATTTGCAACGTGTCGGCCCCAGTGAAGCGCCGGTGTTGATCAATGGCGAGACCGGCACCGGCAAGGAGCTGGTGGCGCGCTATATCCACAGCGCCAGCGGCCGCACCGGTGCGTTTGTGCCGGTGAACTGTGGGGCCATCAGCGAGAACCTTGCGGAAAGCGAATTTTTTGGGCATGAGGCCGGCTCGTTTTCCGGGGCCTCGGGGCGGCGGATCGGCTGGTTTGAAGAAGCCGATGGCGGCACCCTGTTCCTCGATGAGATCGGTGACTTGCCGCTGCCGTTGCAGGTGAAGCTGCTGCGGGTATTGCAGGAGCAGGAAGTGGTGCGAGTGGGGTCGCGCAAGCCGATCAAGATCAATATCCGGCTGGTGACGGCCACCAACATCGACCTGGAGCAGGCGGTGGAGGCGGGCAACTTTCGCCTTGACCTGTTCTATCGCATCAACGTCGCGCAGGTGCAGGTGTTGCCGTTGCGTGAGCGGCCGCTGGACATCCTGCCGTTGGTTGAGCATTTTCGGCGGCTCTACAGTGCCAGGCTGAAAATCGCTGAGCCGATGTTGTCGGAGTCGGCGACCCAGGCGTTGCTGGATTATCCGTGGCCGGGGAATATTCGTGAGCTGGAGAATGTGGTGCACCTGGCGCTTTTGGTGGCTGGGGACAGGCCGATCATGCCGTCGCACTTGAAGTTTTCTGCGGGGCTGAGTGCGATGCATGCCAGCGTTAACAGCGGGGCACCGAGGATTCCGCAGGAGGTGGTGCGGGAGCAGTTGTTGCGGTTGTTCGAGGTGCCGGGGGATTCGTTGTTGCACGATATCGAGGATTTGATCGTGCGGGAGGCGTTTGCGTTTTGTGGGTTTAATCAGTTGCGTACGGCGGAGTTGTTGGGGGTGACGCGCAATGCCATGCGGACGCTTTTGGTGAATCATGGGATGCTCAAGGGGCGGGTGAAACCCTGATTTTTTGATGATGTACATATCCGTTTCTTCGGTAACGGCTGCTTATGGTTTCGCTCTTACAGCGAGTCACTTTGCAAAAGCGGCAAAGTAACCAAAGTGCTCTGCCTCGCCTAGGCTCGGCGTTCCCTCACTCCGGCATTGCTCCGCGGGCCGCCGCGACGGGCCATCCATGGCCCGGCGCGGCTAAACCGGCGTCCT
>NZ_JBIUVK010000089.1:0-9000 GCF_044742865.1 Pseudomonas sp. NPDC087814
GTTTTTTTGAATGGGTGGGCGAATTCCACTATCTTGTCTGGGACAACGTAAACGCCGATCATACCCGTATTAAGTGAAGCTGCGAAGCAGCATCCGCGAGAAAGCTAACCATGGTTGAAAATAGCGAACTACGCAAAGCCGGTCTTAAAGTGACTCTGCCACGAGTCAAGATTCTACAAATGCTCGATTCTGCTGAGCAGCGCCACATGAGTGCCGAGGATGTATACAAGGCGCTGATGGAGTCTAACGAGGACGTCGGCCTGGCCACGGTTTACCGTGTTCTGACCCAGTTTGAAGCAGCAGGACTGGTGGTTCGTCATAATTTCGACGGCGGTCATGCAGTGTTCGAATTGGCCGACGGCGGTCATCACGACCACATGGTTGACCTGGATACCAATGAGGTTATCGAGTTCACCAGTCCGGAAATCGAGAAGCTCCAGCACATGATCGCTGAGCAGCATGGATTCGATTTGGTGGACCACAATCTGGTTCTCTACATACGTAAGAAAAAGTAAGAAAGCTACGCAGATTCGCTCTGCGAAACGATCGAAGGCGACCCTAGGGTCGCCTTCGTGCTTTCTATAGAAAGAAAATACTCAGTAAGCCAGGCTTCAGACCTTCGCGGTTACCACCATTTTTTTCGCGTGAGCCAAGGACTCCTTGGTCAGATCGATGCCGCCGAGCATCCGTGCCACTTCTTCTACCCGTTCGGTCTTGTTCAGCTTGGACACGGCCGTATGGGTCGCATCGCTGCCTCGCACCTTGTGCACGAACAAGTGCTGATGCCCTTGGGCGGCTACTTGTGGCAAGTGGGTGACGGTCAGTACCTGGCCGCGATCGCCCAGCCGGCGCAGCAACTGGCCCACGATCTCGGCAGTCGGGCCGCCGATCCCTACGTCCACCTCATCGAATACCAGTGTTGGCACGCGAGAGGTCTGGGCGGTGATCACCTGAATCGCCAGGCTGATCCGCGACAGCTCGCCGCCGGAAGCTACCTTTGCCAGTGCCTTGAGTGGCTGGCCTGGGTTCGCGCTGACCAGCAGTTCTACCTGTTCAAGGCCGTTGGGCAGCAGCTCATTGCTGGTGTTGGTGTGCAACTCGATGGTGAAGCGCCCGCCGGGCATGCCCAGGCGCTGGATTTCCTGCTCCACCGCGCTGGCCAGGCCGGTCGCTGCCTGATGGCGCAGGTCGCTGAGTTCTCGGGCTTTCTCTTGATAATGGCGAGCAAACGACGCTAGTTCCTCACCCAGTCGCTCGATGGATTCGTCATTAGCGTTCAGGGTTTCAATTTCATCCAGCAGCTTTTGCTGCATGGTTGCGACTTCGGTCGGCTGGATCCGGTGTTTGCGCGCCAGGGTGTAGATGGTGTCCAGGCGCTCTTCTATATCCTGCAGGCGGGCTGGGTCGGCATCGAAGTGATCGAGAAAGCGGTTCAGTTCGCCCACGGCTTCTTCTACCTGGATTTGCGCACTGGTCAGCAAGGTGGTGGCTTCGTTCAGCGAGCCTGATGCGTTATTCACGCTGGATAGCCGGTTCAGGCTGGCAGTCAGGGCGTTGAGCACATTGCCGGAGTCACTTTCGCTGCACTGCTCCACCACTTGCCGACAGATGCCCAGCAGGGTTTCGGCGTTGGTCAGGTTCTTGTGTTCCTGTTCCAGTTGCTCCAGTTCCGTCTCGCCGAGCCCCAGGCTTTCAAGTTCTTCCAGTTGGTAGCTGAGCAACTGGTGACGGGCGCGCTGCTCGTCGCCGGAGTTGGAGAGGCGCTCCAGCTCCTGGCGGGTCTGGCGCCAGCGCTGCGCGGCCAGTTGCACTTGGCGCGCAAGGTCCGTGGCGCCGGCGTACTCGTCGAGGAGTCGGCGATGGGTGTCGGTTTTCAGCAGGGACTGGTGTTCATGCTGGCTGTGGATATCGATCAGCAGTTCGCCCAGGGCTTTCAGGTCGCCGAGCGGGCAGGGCGTGCCATTTATATAGCCGCGGGAGCGCCCTTCGGCCGTGATCACCCGGCGCAGGATGCACGGGCCTTCATTGTTAAGGTCGCGCTCGGCAAGCCAGGCCTCGGCTTCCGGGATATCGGCCAGGTCAAAGGTGGCGAGGATATCGGCCTTGTCGGCGCCCGGGCGTACCACCCCGCTGTCGGCGCGATCACCCAGGGCCAGGCCCAGGGCGTCGAGCATGATCGACTTGCCGGCGCCGGTTTCGCCTGTGATTACGCTCATCCCGCGATCCAGTTCAAGATCCAGATGTTCAACGATGGCGTAGTTATGTACGGACAGGTGCACCAGCATGACGGCCGCTCCCAGGCTTTAGGTCTGGTTATTTATACAGTGTTTTGTTTGGGGGTGACAATCCTGATGCTTAGTCCGATTTGCTTGAATAAATCGCTTTTTAAGCGCAACAGGGAATGATTGATAAGAATTGATCCAGGACAAGTGAAAGACTTTTGGTAACGCCTCAACCCTTGAACCTGAAAATTGTGGCCCCATATACCGGAACAGAAGCGCGAGTCGAGTTCGCGCATGATTTTGAAAGGAGAAATCTATGGCTGACGAACAGACGCAGGATACGCAAAATCCAGACGCCAACCAGGCCGCAGGTGAAGACCTGGCCGCTCGTGTGCAAGTGCTCGAAGAGCAATTGGCAGGCGCACAGGATCAATCGTTGCGTGTTGCCGCCGATCTGCAGAACGTCCGCCGCCGCGCCGAGCAGGATGTAGAAAAAGCTCACAAATTCGCCCTGGAAAAATTTGCCGGTGATCTGTTGCCGATCATCGACAGCCTGGAGCGTGGCCTTGAGCTGTCCAACCCGGACGACGAAAACATCCGCCCAATGCGCGAAGGGATCGAACTGACCCTGAAAATGTTCCAGGACACCCTGAAGCGTTATCAGCTGGAAGCCATCGATCCGCAAGGCGGCGAGCCGTTCAATGCCGAGCATCACCAGGCAATGGCGATGCAGGAAAATGCTGATCTTGAGCCGAACAGCGTATTGAAGGTGTTCCAGAAGGGTTACCAGCTCAACGGTCGCTTGCTGCGCCCGGCAATGGTTGTGGTGAGCAAGGCTCCTGCACCGGTTGCACCTTCTATTGATGAGCAGGCTTGAAATAAGTCGTAACGGCCCCATCTATAAGTCAAGCGTTTAAGTACTGCCGCAGTTAGCCACCACTGCTGCGGCAAAAAAATCTAAGTTTCGGGAGAGTAAATCATGGGCAAAATTATCGGTATCGACCTGGGGACTACCAACTCCTGCGTCTCCGTGCTGGAAAACGGCGTATCCAAAGTTATTGAAAACGCCGAAGGCGCACGCACCACTCCGTCCATCGTGGCTTATGCCAACGACGGCGAAATCCTGGTGGGCCAGTCCGCCAAACGTCAAGCTGTGACCAATCCGCATAACACCCTGTACGCGGTGAAGCGTCTGATCGGTCGTAAGTTCGACGAAGAAGTCGTACAGAAAGACATCAAGATGGTCCCGTACAAAATCGCCAAGGCTGACAACGGTGACGCCTGGGTTGAAGTGAACGGCCAGAAAATGTCGCCGCCACAAATCTCGGCTGAAATCTTGAAAAAGATGAAGAAAACCGCCGAAGACTACCTCGGTGAAGCCGTGACTGAAGCGGTGATCACCGTTCCGGCTTACTTCAACGACAGCCAGCGCCAGGCGACCAAAGACGCTGGCCGTATTGCTGGCCTGGACGTGAAACGTATCATCAACGAACCAACCGCAGCCGCTCTGGCCTACGGTATGGACAAGGCCAAGGGCGACCACACTGTGATCGTTTACGACCTGGGTGGCGGTACCTTCGACGTTTCCGTGATCGAAATCGCTGAAGTCGATGGGGAGCACCAGTTCGAAGTGTTGGCCACCAACGGTGACACGTTCCTGGGCGGTGAAGACTTTGACATTCGTCTGATCGACTACCTCGTTGAGGAATTCAAGAAAGAAAGCGGCATGAACCTCAAGGGTGACCCGCTGGCCATGCAGCGCCTGAAAGAAGCCGCTGAGAAAGCCAAGATCGAACTGTCTTCGAGCAATTCGACCGACGTGAACCTGCCGTACATCACTGCAGACGCTACCGGTCCTAAGCACTTGAACGTGAAAATCTCCCGCGCCAAGCTGGAAGCGCTGGTAGAAGACCTGGTTCAACGCACCATCGAGCCTTGCCGCATTGCGCTGAAAGACTCGGGTATCGATGTTGGCGCGATCAACGACGTGATCCTGGTGGGCGGTCAGACCCGTATGCCACTGGTTCAGAAGCTGGTGACCGAGTTCTTCGGTAAAGAAGCGCGTAAAGACGTGAACCCGGACGAAGCAGTTGCCATGGGTGCTGCCATCCAGGGTGCGGTATTGGCCGGCGACGTGAAAGACGTTCTGCTGCTGGACGTAAGCCCGCTGACCCTGGGTATCGAAACCATGGGCGGCGTGATGACTGCGCTGATCGAGAAAAACACCACGATTCCTACCAAGAAATCGCAAGTGTTCTCGACTGCCGACGACAACCAGGGCGCCGTGACCATTCACGTGCTGCAAGGTGAGCGTAAGCAAGCCGGTCAGAACAAGTCCCTGGGCAAGTTCGACCTGGCCGAGATTCCACCAGCACCACGTGGCGTGCCGCAAATTGAAGTGACCTTCGACATCGACGCCAACGGCATTCTGCACGTAGGCGCCAAAGACAAGGCCACCGGCAAGACTCAGTCGATCGTGATCAAGGCTAACTCGGGTCTGTCCGAGGAAGAAATCCAGCAGATGATCCGTGACGCTGAAGCCAACGCTGACGAAGACCGCAAGTTCGAAGAGCTGGCCGCTGCCCGTAACCAGGGTGATGCACTGGTTCACTCGACTCGCAAAATGATCGCTGATGCTGGCGACAAAGTGACTGCTGAAGAGAAAACTGCAATCGAAGCCGCAGTAGTTGTCCTGGAAGCCGCCGTTAAAGGCGACGACAAGGCTGCTATCGAAGCCAAGGTTGAAGAGCTGTCGAAAGTCTCTGCGCCAGTGGCTCAGAAAATGTACGCCGAACAAGGCCAGCCGGCTGACGGTGCTGCACACCAGGCAGAACCTGAAGCCAAGCACGACGACGTTGTCGATGCCGAGTTCGAAGAAGTCAAAGACCAGAAGTAACTTGGTCGCCCGGTTGACCGCTCACAAGCGGTGACTGGTAGGATGTCGCCGCGCGGGAGCTTGCTCCCGCGTTGGCGTGTCTGGGGTACGCGAATTTTTACAGCATGCGACAACGCTCGGATGCTGGCGGTGTGATCGGGAATGCTCCTGCTTTCCGGACGACAGTCACCGCGTTTTTGGCCGGTTTCCGGCTGAAAGCAGTAACGACCAGGATCGTTGAATTGACGTGAGTTGGGTCCGGGCCTGTATTGGGGCTCAACGAGTTTGGCAAGGCTCAGGAGGGTTTTGCCGGACGTCCTTAAGAGTGCAAAGACTTATGGCAAAGCGTGACTATTACGAAGTGTTGGGTGTGGAGCGTGGCTCCAGCGAGGCGGACCTGAAAAAGGCTTACCGTCGCCTGGCAATGAAGCACCACCCGGACCGTAATCCGGATAGCAAAGAATCCGAAGAGCTGTTCAAAGAGGCCAATGAAGCCTACGAATGCCTGTGTGATCCGAACAAGCGCGCCGCTTACGATCAGTATGGCCATGCCGGTGTCGACCCAAGCATGGGTGGCGGCGGTGCCGGTTTCGGCGGGCAGAACTTCTCCGATATTTTCGGCGACGTGTTCAGCGACTTCTTTGGCGGCGGCCGTGGTGGCCAGCGTGGCGGTGCCCAGCGTGGCAGCGACCTGCGCTACACCCTGGAGCTGAACCTGGAAGAAGCGGTGCGCGGTACCAGCGTCAATATCCGTGTTCCGACGCTGGTCAATTGCAAGCCGTGCGACGGTTCGGGCGCCAAGAAAGGCTCCTCGCCGATCACTTGCCCGACTTGCGGCGGTATCGGCCAGGTACGCATGCAGCAAGGCTTCTTCTCGGTGCAGCAAACCTGCCCGCGCTGCCACGGCCAGGGCAAGATCATTTCCGATCCGTGCGACTCGTGCCACGGCGAGGGGCGTGTCGAAGAGTACAAGACCCTCTCGGTGAAAGTGCCGGCGGGTGTTGATACCGGCGACCGCATTCGTCTGTCGGGCGAAGGCGAGGCGGGCACTCAGGGCGGCCCGACGGGCGACCTGTACGTGGTGATCAATGTGCGCGAGCACTCGATCTTCCAGCGCGACGGCAAGCATCTGTTCTGTGAAGTGCCGATCAGCTTTGTCGATGCGGCCCTGGGTGGCGAGCTTGAGATTCCGACGCTGGACGGTCGGGTCAAGCTGAAGATCCCTGAGGGTACGCAGACCGGCAAGCAGTTCCGTATCCGTGGCAAAGGCGTTGCGCCGGTGCGCGGTGGCGGTGCTGGTGACCTGATGTGCCGTGTGGCGGTAGAGACGCCGGTGAACCTGGGGCGTCGTCAGCGCGAACTGCTGGAAGAGTTCCGCAGCTCCCTGGCCGGCGATGACACTCATTCGCCAAAGACCACCGGCTGGTTCGAAGGCGTGAAGCGCTTCTTCGGCGACCTGTAAGGAAGTGAGTATGCGACGTATCGCGGTGATGGGCGCTGCCGGGCGCATGGGCAAGACCCTGGTCGAGGCCGTGCAGGCGCGCTCGCCGGCCTCCGGGCTGACGGCGGCGATTGTTCGTCCCGGCAGCACCTTGATTGGTGCGGACGCCGGTGAGTTGGCGTCCCTGGGGCGGATCGGCGTTTCGTTGTCCGGCAATCTGGAGCAGGTTGCCGACGAGTTCGACGTGCTGATCGATTTCACCCTGCCGGACGTGATGCTGAAAAACCTGGCGTTCTGCCGCAAGGCGGGCAAGGCCATGGTGATCGGCACAACGGGCCTGAGCGCCGAGCAAAAGCAGCTGCTGGTGGAGGCGGGCAAGGATATTCCAATCGTGTTCGCGGCCAATTTCAGCGTCGGCGTCAATCTGTCGCTGAAGCTGCTCGACATGGCGGCGCGGGTGATGGGTGATGAGGCTGACATCGAGATCATCGAGACTCATCACCGGCACAAGATCGATGCGCCGTCCGGTACGGCATTGCGTATGGGCGAGGCGATTGCCGATGCCCTGGGTCGTGACCTGTCGAAGGTGGCGGTGTATGGCCGCGAAGGCCATACCGGTGCCCGCGCCCACGACACCATCGGTTTTGCCACCGTTCGCGGCGGTGATGTGGTGGGCGATCACACCGTGCTGTTCGCAACCGAGGGTGAGCGTCTTGAGATCACCCACAAGGCGTCTAGCCGCATGACGTTCGCCAAGGGTGCCGTACGTGCGGCGCTGTGGCTTGAGGGTCGTGCGCCGGGCCTGTACGACATGCGCGACGTGCTGGACCTGCATTAAGAAGTAGCTAAAACGGGGTCTCAGGAATATGCTGAGGCCCCGTTTTTACCCGCTAGGCGACGTCCTGTCGCATTCCCCTGCCTTTAAGGCTCATTAGCGGTGGACCAAAAAAGCCTTTTTCTGTAAGCTACAGCTTTAGTGTGTCCACTAAAAGCGCGCAGAATAATTCAGTGAAGAAGCGGGGTGACGTGTCCATACGTCACTCCGCTTTTTTACAACCTGCGATCGCCCTTTCAGGCTTTATTTACGGGAGGTCTTCTTGACTAAGCCAGCCATACTCGCCCTTGCTGATGGCAGCATTTTTCGCGGCGAAGCCATTGGAGCCGACGGTCAGACCGTTGGAGAGGTGGTGTTCAACACCGCCATGACCGGCTATCAGGAAATCCTTACTGATCCTTCCTACGCCCAACAGATCGTTACCCTGACCTATCCGCACATCGGCAACACCGGTACTACACCGGAAGACGCCGAGTCTGATCGTGTCTGGTCGGCTGGCCTGGTCATTCGTGACCTGCCACTGGTAGCGAGCAACTGGCGTAACACGATGTCCCTGTCCGATTACCTGAAAGCCAACAACGTTGTGGCGATCGCCGGTATCGATACGCGTCGCCTGACACGCATCCTGCGTGAAAAAGGCTCGCAGAACGGCTGCATCATGGCCGGTGACAACATCTCCGAAGAAGCAGCGATCGCAGCGGCCCAAGGTTTCCCTGGCCTGAAAGGCATGGATCTGGCGAAAGTCGTCAGCACCAAGGAAACGTACGAGTGGCGCTCCACCGTCTGGGACTTGAAGACCGACAGCCACGCGACCATCGAAGCTTCCGAACTGCCGTACCACGTCGTGGCCTACGACTACGGTATCAAGCACAACATCCTGCGCATGCTGGTCGAGCGCGGTTGCCGCGTGACCGTGGTGCCTGCGCAGACCCCGGCCAACGACGTACTGGCCCTGCAGCCGGACGGCGTGTTCCTGTCCAACGGCCCGGGTGACCCGGAGCCTTGCGACTACGCCATCAAGGCGATCAAGGAAGTGCTGGAAACCGAGATCCCGGTATTCGGCATCTGCCTCGGCCACCAGTTGCTGGCCCTGGCCTCCGGCGCCAAGACCCTGAAAATGGGTCACGGCCACCACGGTGCCAACCACCCGGTGCAGGACCTGGACACCGGCGTCGTGATGATCACCAGCCAGAACCACGGTTTTGCGGTGGATGAAGCGACGCTGCCGGGCAACGTCCGGGCGATTCACAAGTCGCTGTTCGACGGTTCCCTGCAAGGTATCGAGCGCACCGACAAGAGCGCGTTCAGCTTCCAGGGCCACCCTGAAGCAAGCCCGGGCCCGAACGACGTAGCGCCGCTGTTCGACCGTTTCATCAATGAGATGGCCAAGCGACGCTAACTGAGCGGCCTGAGGGCGGCCCGGGAAACCGGCGGCCCCCTCGGGCTCTTCAAAGATTGTTCAAGACGGCTTGCCGACTGACCTGCGGATTTGAGTGACAAACCCATGCCAAAACGTACAGACATAAAAAGCATCCTGATTCTCGGCGCTGGCCCGATCGTGATCGGCCAGGGCGGCGTAGTCGACTTGTCCGGCGCGCCGGGGGGTCACGCGCTGCGGGAGGAGGGC
>NZ_JBIUVK010000090.1:0-8950 GCF_044742865.1 Pseudomonas sp. NPDC087814
CGAGCCTAGGCGAGGCACCGAGTGGTGGGGCAAAGACCTTTTGGTTACTTTTGGGGCGTTTGCCAAAAGTGACCCGCTGTAAGAGCGGAACCATAGGCAGCCGTTACCTAAATAACGGATATACACCCCGCCCCAAAAAAAATCGCAGTTAAACCTTTCCCCCACCCCAAAGGTCTCTGAATTACCCCCCCAGAGCCCCAAGCATGGTCAAATCCCCCAACTTCGCCAAAGACTGGTTCACCGCCAAGGGCTGGAAACCGTTCGCCTTCCAAAAAGACGTATGGCACGCAGTCAAGGAAGGCCAGTCGGGACTGCTCCACGCCAGCACCGGCGCCGGGAAAACCTACGCCCTGTGGTTCGCCGCCCTCAACCGCTTCGCCATCACCGAAACCACACCCCGCAAACGCAAAGCCCCCGCCGAACCGCTGGCCGTCCTGTGGATCACCCCAATGCGCGCCCTGGCCGCCGACACCGCCCGCGCCCTTGAGGCCCCGCTCGAATCACTGAAAATCCCCTGGACCGTCGGCCTGCGCACCGGCGACACCAGCAGCAGCGAACGCGCCCGCCAAACCCGCCGTCTGCCCACCACCCTGATCACCACCCCGGAAAGCCTCACGCTGATGCTCGCCCGCGCCGACAGCCAGCCCAGCCTGTCGCACCTGCGCATGGTGGTAGTGGACGAATGGCACGAACTGATCGGCAACAAACGCGGCGTGCAATTGCAACTGGCCCTCGCCCGCCTGCGGCAATGGCACCCCGAGCTGATTGTGTGGGGCATTTCCGCAACCCTGGGTAATCAGGCCCACGCGTTGGAGGTGTTGATCCCACAAGGCGGCGGGATCAACGTCCAAGGCCAAACCACCAAACAGTTGCGAGTAGACACCCTGTTGCCACCGGTTATCGAGCGCTTTCCGTGGGCCGGCCATATCGGCCTGAAAATGCTCCCGCAAGTGGTGGCCGAAGTCGATGCCAGCAGCAGTTGCCTGGTGTTCACCAACACACGGGCACAATCGGAAATCTGGTACCAGGCCCTGCTCGACGCGCGCCCCGACTGGGCCGGAGTGATTGCCCTGCACCACGGCTCGCTGTCCCGGGAAACCCGGGACTGGGTGGAGCGAGCCCTGAAGGAGGGGCAACTGAAGGCCGTGGTGTGTACGTCGAGCCTGGACCTGGGGGTAGATTTCCTGCCGGTGGAACGGGTACTGCAGATTGGCTCCGCCAAGGGCGTAGCCCGGCTGATGCAGCGCGCAGGGCGCTCCGGCCACGCACCGGGCCGGCCTTCGCGGGTCACGCTGGTGCCAACCCACAGCCTGGAAATGGTGGAAGCCGCTGCCGCGCAGGACGCCATCGCTGAACGGCGCATAGAAGCGCGCCAGTCGCCTCACAAGCCGTTGGATGTGCTGGTGCAGCATCTGGTGAGCATGGCGCTGGGCGGCGGCTTTGTGCCGGATGAGCTGCTGGCGGAGGTGCGCACCGCGTGGGCCTATCGTGACCTGAGCGCAGCAGACTGGGCCTGGGCCCTGGGCTTCGTGCGCCATGGTGGCCTGTCGCTGACGGCCTACCCGGATTACCGCCGGGTCGAGCCGGACGAACACGGCATCTGGCGCGTCCCCGACGCACGCCTGGCGCGGCGCCATCGCATGAGCGTGGGTACGATCGTCAGCGACGCCAGCATCCAGCTGAAATTCTGGAGCAAAGGCGGCGGTGGCAAGACCCTGGGCAGTGTCGAGGAAGGCTTTATTGCACGACTTAAGCCAGGGGATGGTTTCCTGTTCGCCGGCCGCTTGCTGGAGTTGGTACGGGTGGAAAACATGACTGCTTATGTGAAGCGCAGCACCGCGAAAAAGGCTGCCGTGCCACGCTGGAATGGCGGGCGCATGCCTCTTTCCAACGAGCTGGCCCAGGCGGTGGTCGAGCGCTTTGATGCGGCTGCCCACGGTCACTATCTCGGCCCGGAGATGCAAGCGGTGCAACCCTTGCTGGAAACCCAGCTGCGCTGGTCCGGACTGCCGACCCGCGATCACTTGCTGGCCGAGGCCCTCAAGTCCCGGGAAGGCTGGCATCTGTTCCTGTATCCGTTTGCCGGGCGCCAGGTGCATCTGGGGCTGGCGAGCCTGCTGGCCTGGCGCGTCAGCCGGCGGCAGGCGGTGACGTTCTCGATTGCGGTCAATGACTATGGGCTGGAACTGCTGAGTGCCACCGAAGTGGATTGGCCTGAGTTATTGGGCGGCGAACTGCTGAGCGCGAATCATCTGCTGGATGACGTGGTAGCCAGCCTGAATGCCGGTGAGCTGGCCCTGCGACGTTTTCGCGAGATCGCGCGGATCGCCGGGCTGGTGTTCGCAGGCTATCCGGGCGCGCCGAAAAGTACGCGTCAGGTCCAGGCTTCCAGCGGTTTGTTCTTTGAAGTGTTCAAGCAATATGACCCGCAGAACCTGCTGCTGACCCAGGCCGGGGAAGAAGTCCTGCGGGATGAGCTGGATATTCGTCGCCTGGAAGAGACCTTGCGCCACCTGTCTGGGTTGAAGCTGGACCTGCATCGCATCAAACGGCCTACGCCGTTGGCCTTTCCGCTGCTGGTGGAACGTTTTCGGGAAAGCCTGAGCTCGGAAAAACTCTCGGAGCGGATTGCGCGGATGGTCAAGGATCTGGAAAAAGTCGCCGATAACGGGAAGCCCTGATGCCCGCTCATTACCCGATACATCTGGCGGAAGAAGCGCTGTGGTTGCTGGCGGACAAGGCGGTGTACTGGCCTGCGAGAAAGTGCCTGCTGATCGCCGACGCGCATTTTGGCAAGGCGTCGGCCTATCGCAGCCTGGGCCAGCCAGTGCCACAGGGCACGACGACGGCCAACCTGCAGCGCCTGGACCGGTTGTTGGCGGCTTTCCCCGGCGCGCAGGTGATCTTTCTCGGCGACTTTCTCCACGGGCCCGGCTCTCACGCCAGCGGCACCCTGAACGCCCTGAGAGCCTGGCGTGAGCGTCATGCAGGCGTGGCGCTCACGCTGATTCGCGGCAACCACGACAAACGCGCCGGCGACCCGCCTGGCGATCTGAATATTGAGGTGGTGACCGAACCCTTGCTGATGGGCCCGTTTGCCTTGCAGCACGAGCCCGACGCCCATGCCAGCCATCATGTGCTGGCCGGGCATGTGCATCCGGTGTATCGCCTGCGGGGCAAGGGCCGGCAAAGCTTGCGCCTGCCGTGCTTCCTGATCGGCAACCAAGTCAGCCTGCTACCGGCGTTCGGCGCTTTTACCGGGGGCTATTCAGTGACGCAGGAAGAAGGCAGCCGGATCTTCGTGATCGGAGACCAGGAAGTATGGCCAGTGCGTTGAGCAACTGACCATTGGCGACACGTGCAGGAAATCAAGCCACAGGGGCGGGAGGCGGTTCGTCAGGGAGAGTGGGTTCGCCAGGCTCTTCAGGCTGGTTGGGCCAGGGATCATCGGGACCTGGCTGGCCGGGAATGCCGCCTGCGGCGGGATCGGCCATCAAGGACCAGGCCATCACACCAATCTGGTTGGGTTCAAGCCGGGCGAGTTCGGCGCTGATTCGCGGATCGAGCTTCATAGGGGACTCCTCAAGCGTGGCCCGGCGCGTTGTGCACGCGTCGGGGCAGTACACCCAATAGAGTGCATGCCCGCTGACAAATTCCCTTAGCCTGTAAGACGATTCGATCAAGTGCGTGGGAGAGTGACGCCGCGCTGGCCCTGATACTTGCCGCCACGGTCCTTATAGGACACTTCGCACTCTTCGTCGGATTCGAAGAACAGCATCTGCGCCACGCCTTCGTTGGCGTAGATTTTTGCCGGCAAGGTGGTGGTGTTGGAGAACTCCAGGGTGACGTGCCCTTCCCATTCCGGCTCCAGCGGCGTCACGTTGACGATGATGCCGCAGCGCGCGTAGGTGCTTTTGCCCAGGCAGATAGTCAGGACATTACGCGGGATACGGAAGAATTCGACGGTGCGCGCCAGGGCAAAGGAGTTTGGCGGGATGATGCAGACGTCGCTCTTGACGTCGACGAAGCTTTTTTCGTCGAAGTTTTTCGGATCGACGGTTGCCGAGTTGATGTTGGTGAACACCTTGAACTCATCGGCGCAGCGTACGTCGTAGCCGTAGCTGGAAACCCCGAACGAGATCAGCCGCTCAGCGCCTTCGCCACGCATCTGGCGCTCCACGAAGGGCTCGATCATGCCGTGCTCTTGCGCCATGCGGCGAATCCACTTGTCCGATTTGATGCTCATGGCGGGTGTCCTGAATAGCGAGGTGAAAAAATTCTGTTGGGCATCTTACCGGGGCTGGCCCCGTGGTTCAAAGGGGCGGCTGTTTTTCTTGGCGCCGCGCAGCCCCTGCTGGGCGGGGCGCACCTTCAATCGTGGGGTGTTGGTGCGGTATCAGGGTGCCGCCAGTCACGAAAATAGAGAAACCTTCGGAAATACCATTGGCACGTTCCGGAAAAAGGGTTAAGGTGGCGCCACCTTAACCCTTTTTCCGGAACGTGCCAATGGTATTTCCGAAGGTTTCTCTATTTTCGTGACTGGCGGCACCCTGATACCGCACCAACACCCCACGATTGAAGGTGCGCCCCGCCCAGCAGGGGCTGCGCGGCGCCAAGAAAAACAGCCGCCCCTTTGAACCACGGGGCCAGCCCCGGTAAGATGCCCAACAGAATTTTTTCACCTCGCTATTCAGGACACCCGCCATGAGCATCAAATCGGACAAGTGGATTCGCCGCATGGCGCAAGAGCACGGCATGATCGAGCCCTTCGTGGAGCGCCAGATGCGTGGCGAAGGCGCTGAGCGGCTGATCTCGTTCGGGGTTTCCAGCTACGGCTACGACGTACGCTGCGCCGATGAGTTCAAGGTGTTCACCAACATCAACTCGGCAACCGTCGATCCGAAAAACTTCGACGAAAAAAGCTTCGTCGACGTCAAGAGCGACGTCTGCATCATCCCGCCAAACTCCTTTGCCCTGGCGCGCACCGTCGAATTCTTCCGTATCCCGCGTAATGTCCTGACTATCTGCCTGGGCAAAAGCACCTACGCGCGCTGCGGCATCATCGTCAACGTGACGCCGCTGGAGCCGGAATGGGAAGGGCACGTCACCCTGGAGTTCTCCAACACCACCACCTTGCCGGCAAAAATCTACGCCAACGAAGGCGTGGCGCAGATGCTGTTCTTCGAATCCGACGAAGAGTGCGAAGTGTCCTATAAGGACCGTGGCGGCAAGTATCAGGGCCAGCGCGGCGTCACTCTCCCACGCACTTGATCGAATCGTCTTACAGGCTAAGGGAATTTGTCAGCGGGCATGCACTCTATTGGGTGTACTGCCCCGACGCGTGCACAACGCGCCGGGCCACGCTTGAGGAGTCCCCTATGAAGCTCGATCCGCGAATCAGCGCCGAACTCGCCCGGCTTGAACCCAACCAGATTGGTGTGATGGCCTGGTCCTTGATGGCCGATCCCGCCGCAGGCGGCATTCCCGGCCAGCCAGGTCCCGATGATCCCTGGCCCAACCAGCCTGAAGAGCCTGGCGAACCCACTCTCCCTGACGAACCGCCTCCCGCCCCTGTGGCTTGATTTCCTGCACGTGTCGCCAATGGTCAGTTGCTCAACGCACTGGCCATACTTCCTGGTCTCCGATCACGAAGATCCGGCTGCCTTCTTCCTGCGTCACTGAATAGCCCCCGGTAAAAGCGCCGAACGCCGGTAGCAGGCTGACTTGGTTGCCGATCAGGAAGCACGGCAGGCGCAAGCTTTGCCGGCCCTTGCCCCGCAGGCGATACACCGGATGCACATGCCCGGCCAGCACATGATGGCTGGCATGGGCGTCGGGCTCGTGCTGCAAGGCAAACGGGCCCATCAGCAAGGGTTCGGTCACCACCTCAATATTCAGATCGCCAGGCGGGTCGCCGGCGCGTTTGTCGTGGTTGCCGCGAATCAGCGTGAGCGCCACGCCTGCATGACGCTCACGCCAGGCTCTCAGGGCGTTCAGGGTGCCGCTGGCGTGAGAGCCGGGCCCGTGGAGAAAGTCGCCGAGAAAGATCACCTGCGCGCCGGGGAAAGCCGCCAACAACCGGTCCAGGCGCTGCAGGTTGGCCGTCGTCGTGCCCTGTGGCACTGGCTGGCCCAGGCTGCGATAGGCCGACGCCTTGCCAAAATGCGCGTCGGCGATCAGCAGGCACTTTCTCGCAGGCCAGTACACCGCCTTGTCCGCCAGCAACCACAGCGCTTCTTCCGCCAGATGTATCGGGTAATGAGCGGGCATCAGGGCTTCCCGTTATCGGCGACTTTTTCCAGATCCTTGACCATCCGCGCAATCCGCTCCGAGAGTTTTTCCGAGCTCAGGCTTTCCCGAAAACGTTCCACCAGCAGCGGAAAGGCCAACGGCGTAGGCCGTTTGATGCGATGCAGGTCCAGCTTCAACCCAGACAGGTGGCGCAAGGTCTCTTCCAGGCGACGAATATCCAGCTCATCCCGCAGGACTTCTTCCCCGGCCTGGGTCAGCAGCAGGTTCTGCGGGTCATATTGCTTGAACACTTCAAAGAACAAACCGCTGGAAGCCTGGACCTGACGCGTACTTTTCGGCGCGCCCGGATAGCCTGCGAACACCAGCCCGGCGATCCGCGCGATCTCGCGAAAACGTCGCAGGGCCAGCTCACCGGCATTCAGGCTGGCTACCACGTCATCCAGCAGATGATTCGCGCTCAGCAGTTCGCCGCCCAATAACTCAGGCCAATCCACTTCGGTGGCACTCAGCAGTTCCAGCCCATAGTCATTGACCGCAATCGAGAACGTCACCGCCTGCCGCCGGCTGACGCGCCAGGCCAGCAGGCTCGCCAGCCCCAGATGCACCTGGCGCCCGGCAAACGGATACAGGAACAGATGCCAGCCTTCCCGGGACTTGAGGGCCTCGGCCAGCAAGTGATCGCGGGTCGGCAGTCCGGACCAGCGCAGCTGGGTTTCCAGCAAGGGTTGCACCGCTTGCATCTCCGGGCCGAGATAGTGACCGTGGGCAGCCGCATCAAAGCGCTCGACCACCGCCTGGGCCAGCTCGTTGGAAAGAGGCATGCGCCCGCCATTCCAGCGTGGCACGGCAGCCTTTTTCGCGGTGCTGCGCTTCACATAAGCAGTCATGTTTTCCACCCGTACCAACTCCAGCAAGCGGCCGGCGAACAGGAAACCATCCCCTGGCTTAAGTCGTGCAATAAAGCCTTCCTCGACACTGCCCAGGGTCTTGCCACCGCCGCCTTTGCTCCAGAATTTCAGCTGGATGCTGGCGTCGCTGACGATCGTACCCACGCTCATGCGATGGCGCCGCGCCAGGCGTGCGTCGGGGACGCGCCAGATGCCGTGTTCGTCCGGCTCGACCCGGCGGTAATCCGGGTAGGCCGTCAGCGACAGGCCACCATGGCGCACGAAGCCCAGGGCCCAGGCCCAGTCTGCTGCGCTCAGGTCACGATAGGCCCACGCGGTGCGCACCTCCGCCAGCAGCTCATCCGGCACAAAGCCGCCGCCCAGCGCCATGCTCACCAGATGCTGCACCAGCACATCCAACGGCTTGTGAGGCGACTGGCGCGCTTCTATGCGCCGTTCAGCGATGGCGTCCTGCGCGGCAGCGGCTTCCACCATTTCCAGGCTGTGGGTTGGCACCAGCGTGACCCGCGAAGGCCGGCCCGGTGCGTGGCCGGAGCGCCCTGCGCGCTGCATCAGCCGGGCTACGCCCTTGGCGGAGCCAATCTGCAGTACCCGTTCCACCGGCAGGAAATCTACCCCCAGGTCCAGGCTCGACGTACACACCACGGCCTTCAGTTGCCCCTCCTTCAGGGCTCGCTCCACCCAGTCCCGGGTTTCCCGGGACAGCGAGCCGTGGTGCAGGGCAATCACTCCGGCCCAGTCGGGGCGCGCGTCGAGCAGGGCCTGGTACCAGATTTCCGATTGTGCCCGTGTGTTGGTGAACACCAGGCAACTGCTGCTGGCATCGACTTCGGCCACCACTTGCGGGAGCATTTTCAGGCCGATATGGCCGGCCCACGGAAAGCGCTCGATAACCGGTGGCAACAGGGTGTCTACTCGCAACTGTTTGGTGGTTTGGCCTTGGACGTTGATCCCGCCGCCTTGTGGGATCAACACCTCCAACGCGTGGGCCTGATTACCCAGGGTTGCGGAAATGCCCCACACAATCAGCTCGGGGTGCCATTGCCGCAGGCGGGCGAGGGCCAGTTGCAATTGCACGCCGCGTTTGTTGCCGATCAGTTCGTGCCATTCGTCCACTACCACCATGCGCAGGTGCGACAGGCTGGGCTGGCTGTCGGCGCGGGCGAGCATCAGCGTGAGGCTTTCCGGGGTGGTGATCAGGGTGGTGGGCAGACGGCGGGTTTGGCGGGCGCGTTCGCTGCTGCTGGTGTCGCCGGTGCGCAGGCCGACGGTCCAGGGGATTTTCAGTGATTCGAGCGGGGCCTCAAGGGCGCGGGCGGTGTCGGCGGCCAGGGCGCGCATTGGGGTGATCCACAGGACGGCCAGCGGTTCGGCGGGGGCTTTGCGTTTGCGGGGTGTGGTTTCGGTGATGGCGAAGCGGTTGAGGGCGGCGAACCACAGGGCGTAGGTTTTCCCGGCGCCGGTGCTGGCGTGGAGCAGTCCCGACTGGCCTTCCTTGACTGCGTGCCATACGTCTTTTTGGAAGGCGAACGGTTTCCAGCCCTTGGCGGTGAACCAGTCTTTGGCGAAGTTGGGGGATTTGACCATGCTTGGGGCTCTGGGGGGGTAATTCAGAGACCTTTGGGGTGGGGGAAAGGTTTAACTGCGATTTTTTTTGGGGCGGGGTGTATATCCGTTATTTAGGTAACGGCTGCCTATGGTTCCGCTCTTACAGCGGGTCACTTTTGGCAAACGCCCCAAAAGTAACCAAAAGGTCTTTGCCCCACCACTCGGTGCCTCGCCTAGGCTCG
>NZ_JBIUVK010000091.1:0-7516 GCF_044742865.1 Pseudomonas sp. NPDC087814
ACTGGCCGCCTGCAAGTCTTAAGAAGGACGACAAGGCGACTGCCTGATCGTCGTAATCACCGATGGTGAGTTTGGTAAGGAATGAACCATGCGTCATCGTAAAAGTGGTCGTCACCTGAGCCGTACCAGCTCGCACCGTAAGGCTATGTTCCAGAACATGGCGGTGTCGCTGTTCGAGCACGAGCTGATCAAAACTACACAGCCGAAAGCTAAAGAACTGCGTCGCTTTGCTGAGCCGCAGATTACTTTGGCCAAGACAGACAGCCTGGCTAACCGCCGTCTGGCTTTCGACCGTACTCGTTCGAAAGCTATCGTTGGTAAGCTCTTCAACGACCTGGGCAAGCGTTACGCTACCCGTGAGGGTGGCTACCTGCGCATCCTCAAGTGCGGTTTCCGCGCTGGTGACAACGCGCCTATGGCGTACGTTGAGCTGATCGATCGTCCAGTTGGCGGTGAAGCTGTATCCGCTGAGTAAGACGTCAGTCTGTAACGAAGAACCGGGCCTAGTGCCCGGTTTTTTGTGCGCGTTGAAAACTGGAATTACCTCGAGCGAATACACGTTCAGCCCGTGCAGCTACTTCTGATATCCGTTCGGATGGATCGTTAGTTAATTTCTATCGGTGGGTATGATTTAATAAATTTGATGGTGTCATCTTCCTGATCAATAATCGCTCCAAGCCGATTAGCCGGCAGTTCCAAGACTGACCTGAGGAAGATTGAGCATGAGCCAGAATAAAACCCTTACTACCGCCAGCGGCGCACCTGTCGCGGATAACCAGAATTCCCGTTCCGCCGGCCCACGCGGCCCGCTGCTGCTCGACGACTTTCACCTGATCGAGAAGCTCGCTCACTTCAACCGTGAAAACATTCCTGAGCGTCGTGTACACGCCAAAGGCTCGGGCGCTTACGGTACCTTCACCGTCACTCAAGACATCACGCAGTACACCAGCGCCAAGCTCTTCGATTCTGTGGGCAAGCAAACTCCGACTTTCCTGCGCTTCTCCACGGTGGGTGGCGAGCGTGGTTCGGCTGATACTGAGCGCGACCCGCGTGGTTTCGCGTTGAAGTTCTACACCGAAGAAGGCAACTGGGACATCGTTGGTAACAACACCCCGGTGTTCTTCATCCGCGACCCGCTGAAGTTTCCCGACTTTATCCACACCCAAAAGCGCCTGCCGCAAAGCAACCTGAAAAGTGCACAGATGATGTGGGACTTCTGGTCGCACTCCCCTGAGGCGCTGCACCAGGTCACCATCCTGTTTTCGGACCGTGGCATCCCGGACGGCTACCGTCACATGCACGGCTTCGGCAGTCACACCTACAGCTTGATTAACGCCAAAGGCGAGCGTCACTGGGTGAAGTGGCACTACAAGACCAAGCAAGGTATCAAGAACCTGGCGCCGGCTGACGCTGCACGCCTGGCCGGTACCGACCCTGATTACGCTCAGCGCGATCTGTTCGGTGCTATTGAGCGTGGTGACTTCCCGAAATGGCGCGTGTGCATTCAGATCATGACTGAGGCCGAGGCCAACGCTCACTACGAAAACCCGTTCGACGTGACCAAGACCTGGTCGCAGAAAGAGTTCCCGCTGATCGAAGTGGGTGAGCTGGAACTGAACCGCAACCCGCTGAACTACTTTGCTGAAGTTGAACAGGCGGCTTTCGGTCCAAGCAACATGGTCCCGGGTGTTGGCCTGTCGCCAGACCGCATGCTGCAAGGGCGCGTGTTCGCTTACGCCGATGCCCATCGCTACCGCGTAGGTACCAATCACCAGCAACTGCCGGTGAATGCGCCACGCAGCCCGGTCAACAGCTACCAGCGTGATGGTTCGATGGCATTCGGCTCCAATGGTGGTGCGGCCCCCAATTACGAGCCAAACAGCTACGCCGATGCGCCGAAGCAGGCTCCTCAGTACGCCGAGCCAGCCTTGGCCCTGAGCGGTGCGGCTGATCGTTACGATCACCGCGAAGATACCGACTACTACAGCCATGCCGGTGCGCTGTTCCGCCTGATGAACGATGAGCAGAAAGCCCTGCTGATCAACAATATCGCCGGCGCAATGGCGGGTGTTTCCAGCGACGTGGTGCAGCGCCAGTTGCAGTACTTCTTCAAGGCCGACCCGGCTTATGGAGAAGGGATCGCATCTGCACTGGGTGTATCGCTGAACTGACTCTAAACGATAAGCAGAACCGCCCTCATTTGGGCGGTTTTTGCGTTATTTAAGCTACTTTTCACCGGAAATCTTCACTTTTCTGCCGTTGGTCCCGTGACCTCCGGGTCATCATGGTTCAAACTACAGGCTTTCAAGCAGGGAGATGTAGGGCGATGCAAGGTCACCCCGACGTAATCGATTACCTCAACACGTTGCTGACGGGCGAACTGGCAGCTCGTGACCAATATTTCATTCACTCGCGGATGTACGAAGACTGGGGCTTTACCGAGCTCTACGAGCGTATCAACCATGAAATGGAAGAAGAGGCACAGCACGCCGACGCACTGATGCGCCGTATCCTGATGCTCGAAGGCACGCCCCGTATGCGTCCCGACGACCTGGATACCGGCACCACGGTGCCTGAGATGCTCGCCAGCGACTTGCGCCTTGAGTACAAGGTCCGTGCCGCGCTCTGCAAGGGCATTGAGCTCTGCGAGCAGCACAACGACTACGTCACGCGGGAAATCCTGCGGGTGCAGTTGAATGACACCGAAGAGGATCACACCTACTGGCTGGAAAAGCAGTTGGGCCTGATCAAGCTGATTGGCCTGGAGAATTACCTGCAATCGCAGTTCTGATTCCTCCAGCTACTAAAAAGCCCCTGTCACTTACACGGTGACAGGGGCTTTTTCGTGGGGCTGAACAATCAGTCCTTGTCGCGAGCCAGCAGAGGCTTGAGGTAGAAGCCGGTGTGAGACTGCTTCATCTCCGAGACTTGCTCCGGTGTGCCGACCGCAATGATCTGCCCACCTTTGGAACCGCCTTCCGGCCCCAGGTCCACCAGCCAGTCGGCGGTCTTGATCACATCCAGATTGTGCTCGATCACTACCACCGTATTGCCGTGGTCACGCAGGCGATGCAGCACATCCAGCAATTGCTGAATATCCGCGAAGTGCAGGCCTGTGGTCGGCTCGTCGAGGATGTACAGCGTCTTGCCGGTGTCACGCTTGGACAGCTCGCGAGACAGCTTGACCCGCTGGGCCTCGCCACCCGACAGCGTCGTCGCCGACTGACCCAGCTTGATGTACGACAGGCCAACATCCATCAGTGTCTGCAGCTTGCGCGCCAGGGCCGGTACCGCGTCGAAGAACACCCGCGCTTCCTCGATCGTCATCTCGAGGGTTTCGTGAATGCTCTTGCCCTTGTACTTGATCTCCAGGGTTTCGCGGTTGTAGCGCTTGCTCTTGCACACGTCGCACGGCACGTAGATGTCCGGCAGGAAGTGCATCTCCACCTTGATCAAGCCATCGCCCTGGCACGCTTCGCAGCGGCCGCCCTTGACGTTGAACGAGAACCGGCCAGGCCCGTAGCCACGGGAGCGCGATTCCGGCACGCCGGCGAACAGCTCGCGAATCGGCGTGAACAGCCCGGTGTAGGTCGCCGGGTTGGAGCGCGGTGTGCGGCCAATCGGGCTTTGGTCGATATCGACCACCTTGTCCAGGTGTTCCAGGCCCTTGATGCTGTCGTGAGCGGCGGCTTCCAGGGTGGTCGCGCCGTTCAGTGCAGTGGCACTCAACGGGAACAGCGTGTTGTTGATCAGCGTTGATTTGCCCGAACCGGATACACCGGTCACACAGGTCAGCAGGCCCAGCGGGATCTCCAGGTCGACATTGCGCAGGTTGTTGCCACGCGCGCCCTTGAGGTGCAGTGCCATCTTCTTGTTGCGCGGGGTGCGTTTGGCCGGCACGGCGATCTTCACGCGACCCGACAGGTACTTACCGGTCAGCGAGTCAGGATGCGCCATCACTTCAGCCGGCGTGCCCTCGGCGACAATATGCCCACCGTGAACACCCGCTCCCGGGCCGATATCGACCACATAATCGGCCAGGCGAATCGCGTCTTCATCGTGCTCGACCACGATCACCGTATTGCCGATGTCCCGCAGGTGCTTCAGCGTGCCCAGCAAGCGGTCGTTGTCCCGTTGATGCAATCCAATCGACGGTTCATCGAGGATGTACAACACGCCCACCAGGCCGGCACCGATCTGGCTGGCCAAGCGAATCCGCTGGGCTTCACCGCCGGAAAGCGTGTCGGCACTGCGGTCCAGCGACAGGTAGTCCAGGCCCACGTTGACCAGGAACTGCAGCCGTTCACGAATCTCCTTGAGGATCTTGTCGGCAATTTCCCCGCGGCGGCCCGTCAGTTTCAGCGTGCCGAAGTATTCGCAGGCATCGCCAATCGGCAGGTTGGTCACTGCCGGCAGGGTCTTCTCGCCAACCCACACATGCCGTGCCTCACGGCGCAGGCGTGTGCCACGGCAATCCGGGCAAGGCTGGGTGCTGAGGAACTTGGCCAGTTCCTCGCGCACGCTGGCGGACTCCGTCTCGCGGTAGCGCCGCTCCAGGTTTGGCACGATGCCTTCGAACGGGTGCGAGCGTTTGACGATATCGCCACGGTCGTTCAAATACTTGAAGTCGACGTTCTGTGAACCGCTGCCATGCAGGATGAATTTCTGCTGTTCGGCGGGCAGTTCGTTGAACGGCACTTCCAGGCTGAACTTGTAGTGCGAAGCCAACGACCCCAGCATCTGGAAGTAATAGACGTTACGCCTGTCCCAGCCACGTATCGCACCCTCCGCCAGTGTGAGGTCACCGTTGACCAGGCGCTTGATGTCGAAGAATTGCTTAACCCCCAGGCCATCACAGGTCGGGCAAGCGCCGGCCGGGTTGTTGAAGGAAAACAGCTTCGGTTCCAGCTCGCTGATGGCATGGCCGCAGATCGGGCAGGCGAAGCGCGCGGAGAAGATGATTTCTTCCCCGGGTTCGTCGTCCATCGGCGCCACCAGGGCGATACCGTCCGCCAGCTTCAGCGCGGTCTCGAAAGACTCCGCCAGGCGCTGCTGCAAATCGGCACGCACCTTGAAACGGTCGACGACCACATCAATCGAGTGCTTCTTCTGTTTATCCAGCTTCGGCGCTTCGTCCAGCTCGTAGAGCTTGCCGTTGATGCGGGCACGCACGAAACCCTGGGCACGCAGTTCTTCAAAGACCGAAAGGTGTTCACCCTTGCGCTCGCGAATCACCGGTGCCAGCAGCATCAGCTTGGCGCCTTCCGGCTGGGCCAGCACCAGGTCGACCATCTGGCTGACGGTCTGGGCTTCCAGGGGAATGTCGTGGTCCGGGCAGCGGGGAATACCCACGCGGGCATACAGCAGGCGCAGGTAGTCGTAGATCTCGGTGATGGTGCCCACGGTGGAACGCGGGTTGTGGGAGGTGGATTTCTGTTCGATGGAAATCGCAGGCGACAGGCCTTCAATGGTGTCGACGTCGGGCTTTTCCATCATCGACAGGAACTGGCGGGCATAGGCCGACAGGGATTCCACGTAGCGGCGCTGGCCTTCGGCGTACAGCGTGTCAAACGCCAGGGACGACTTGCCGGACCCGGACAAGCCGGTGATGACGATCAGTTTGTCCCGTGGCAGGGTCAGGTCGATGTTCTTCAGGTTGTGGGTTCGAGCCCCACGAATCAGGATCTTGTCCAAGATGGCCTCGCACGGCGGGCGTAAATAATGCAGGAGTATACGGCTAAAGACTGGATGAATATACACTGTCAAAGTGCCGGGTGCAGCCTTACATGAAAGCTGCGCGGCAAAGCGCCGCATATACCCTCTCAATCGATGGGACTGGTAGAATCGCCGCCGGTTCACACGAGGTTTATCCATGCACGATCCCCACAGCGAACGCATGAGTGGCAGCGAGACCCGCGCAGCAAGCGGTCTGGCCCTGGTGTTCGCATTCCGTATGCTTGGCATGTTTATGGTGTTGCCGGTGCTGGCGACCTATGGAATGGATCTCGCAGGAGCGACCCCGGCCCTGATCGGCCTGGCGATTGGCGCCTATGGCCTGACCCAGGCGCTGTTTCAGATTCCGTTCGGCGTCATTTCCGACCGCATCGGCCGCCGGCCGGTGATCTACCTCGGCCTGATCGTCTTCGCCTTGGGCAGTGTGCTTGCGGCCAATGCCGATTCGATCTGGGGCGTGATCGTCGGACGCGTCCTGCAAGGCGCCGGCGCGATTTCCGCCGCCGTCATGGCACTGCTCTCCGACCTGACCCGCGAACAACACCGTACCAAGGCCATGGCGATGATCGGCATGACCATCGGTCTTTCGTTCGCCGTGGCGATGGTAGTCGGCCCGCTGCTGACCCGCGCGTTCGGCTTGCACGGTCTGTTCCTGGCCACCGGTGGCATGGCGCTGTTCGGCATCGTGATTGTCGCCTTCATGGTTCCGCATTCCACGGGGCCGTTGCAGCACCGTGAGTCGGGCGTCGCCAAGCAGGCATTGCTGCCGACACTCAAGCACCCGGACCTGTTGCGCCTGGATTTGGGTATCTTCGTATTACACGCAATGCTGATGTGCAGCTTCGTCGCCTTGCCCCTGGCCCTGGTACAAAAAGCCGGGCTGCCCAAGGAGCAGCACTGGTGGGTGTACCTGACCGCGCTGCTGATTTCGTTCTTCGCCATGATCCCGTTCATCATCTACGGCGAGAAGAAACGCAAAATGAAACGAGTTCTGCTGGGCGCCGTCGCGACATTGATGCTCACTGAGCTATTCTTCTGGCAGTTCGGCGACAGCCTGCGGGCGCTGGTGATCGGCACGGTGGTGTTCTTCACCGCGTTCAACCTGCTGGAGGCTTCACTGCCTTCGCTGATCAGTAAGGTTTCACCGGCCGGCGGCAAAGGCACGGCGATGGGCGTGTATTCCACCAGCCAGTTCCTCGGTTCTGCACTGGGCGGGATCATGGGCGGCTGGATGTTCCAGCATGGCGGTTTGTCGGTTGTGTTCCTGGGATGCGCAGGTCTGGCTGCCCTCTGGCTAGCCTTTGCTGTTACCATGCGCGAACCTCCCTATGTGACGAGCCTGCGCTTGCCGTTATCGCCCGAAGCGATCCGCGAAGCCGGTCTGGTCGAGCGCCTTAAGGCCGTTGTTGGGGTTACGGATGCTGTGGTTGTTACTGAAGAAGCCGCCATCTACATCAAATTGGACACCGAATTATTGGATCGCGCGACGCTCGAGCAACTGGTCAACCCAGTGCCGACAGCGCGCCCAGCCTAGGAGAACGTTATGGCCCGTGGGGTTAACAAAGTCATATTGGTCGGTACATGCGGCCAGGATCCCGAAGTTCGCTACTTGCCGAACGGTAACGCCGTGACCAACCTGAGTCTGGCGACCAGCGAACAGTGGACCGACAAGCAAACCGGCCAGAAGGTCGAGAAAACCGAATGGCACCGTGTGTCGATGTTCGGCAAGGTTGCAGAGCTCGCCGGTGAATACCTGCGCAATGGGGCGCAGGTCTACATCGAA
>NZ_JBIUVK010000092.1:0-5975 GCF_044742865.1 Pseudomonas sp. NPDC087814
CATAATGTGTCAACCATGTCCCCGTACATGTGTCCACCATGTGTCCGGTCCGTACACGCTTTTGCAAAGTGACTCGCTGTAAGAGCGAAACCATAGGCGGCCGTTACCTAAATAACGGATATGTACACCCCGCCCCGCCCCGCCAAAAAAAACCTCACACCAACCGCTTGATCTGCTTATGCCGCCAAACCAGCCGGTAATAAGCCGTCTGCAACCCCAACATCGCCAGATACGTCACCGGAAACGCCATCCACACCCCTTCCAGCCCAAACCGCGCATTCAGCAGATACGCCACCGGCAACTCCACCCCCAACACGCAAACGATCGAGATCCCCACCGGCACCAGCACCACCCCGCTGGCCCGCATGATCCCGCCCACCACGGCCTGGAAACCGAACACCAGGATGCTCCAGAGCATGATATGCAGCAGGTGCTCGGCCTTGACCCGCGCATCCACGTCGGTAATGAACAACCCCAACAGCCAGTGCGACAACACATACCCCAGCACTATCAACCCACCCGTCAGGCACAGGTTGATCAAAATCCCCGTACGCAGGATCGGCCCGATCCGCTCCAGGCGCCCCGCCCCGATCGCCTGCGCCCCCAGAATCGACGCCGTGATCGCAATCGACAACGCCGGAAACTGCACATAGTTGACGATCTGCGTCACCGCCCCATACGCCGCCGTCGCCTGGGAACCATGGCTGTTGACCAGCGCCAGAATCACCAGCTCCGACAACGACAGCACCACCATCTGCAACCCAGTGGGCAACCCGATACGCAGGACCTTGCCCAGGATCACCCGATCCAGCCGCAGCGCCGCCATCAACTGGCGATCCGGCGCCATCACGTGGTTTTTATGGCGCAGGCGCAGCACCAGGAACGTCATCGCCAGGGCATTACCCACCAACCCCGCCACCACCGCGCTCTGGATACCCATCGGCGGCAGGCCCAGCCAGCCCTTGATCAGCGCAGGGGTCAGCACCAGGCCCACGGTGGTCGACACCATCAGCGCCAATAAGGGCGACACCGTGTCACTCACGCCCCGCAGCAGTTGGGTGAACAGGATGAACACCAGCAACAGCGGCATGATCAGCATCATCATCTGCGCATAACCCACCGCGTCATCCAGCACATCCACCGGTGTGCCCAGGGCCTGCATTGCCGGGCGCGCAAACACGCTGCCCAGCACCGCCGCGATCACCCCGATCAGGGCGCCGAGGGTCAGGGTGGCGCCGGTGATCGACTTGACCATCGAGGTTTCCTGCGCGCCCCACGCCTGGCCGATCAGCACCGAAGCGCCCGCCCCCAGGCCGATCACCAGGGCGATAAAGAAAAACACGATGGGGAACATCCCCGACACCGCCGCCAACGCCTGGGTGCCGAGCATCTGCCCGACATAGATCCCGTTCAGCGTGCCGGAAAAGCTCTGGAGGAAATTGGACAGCACCATGGGTGCCAGAAAGATCAGGTAGATCTGCCACAACGGTCGTTGCTGGGTGACTTCCATGAAGGTTCGGATCTCAATGCAATTAGGCAGGGAAAGCGTTGCGTGACAACCAGGCCAGGTACAACTTCACATCCACCGGCCAGTGCGCGATCTTGTTGGAAAATTCCGCGCCGTCCTGGGCAAACAACGCCCGCGAGGCTTCTTCAAAACCTGGCAGGTCGCCGCCCAGGGCGCTCATGAAACGATAGCTGGATTCCTTGGCCTGGCGTCGCTCATCGTGCTCGGCATGGGCGTTGCGCGCTTCATCCACCAGCCGGCGCAAGGCCGCCGAGGCGCCGCCGCGCTGTTGCCCCAGCCACTCCCAATGCCGTGGCAGCAGGGTCACTTCACGGGCGACCACCCCCAGCTTCGGTCGGCCTACGGTAGGTGACGCCGGCACGTCGGCCTCCGTCACCGCGACGGTCGGTTGCTGCGGTGCGTAACCGGCGGGCCAGGGATAGTCGACTTGAACGCCGCTGGCGTCATCAAACACCAGCAAGCTGCCCGTCGCCAGGTCGAGGCTTTTCAGGTTTTTGGCGACGTCGGCATAAGAGCCGGCAGCCACGCGTTGGTGGCCAAGGAAGGCGGTGCACTGTGATGCGCTCATGACTTTTACCCGGATTATTTTATTTTACCCGGGTTATATTAGTCTGAAATTTATTGGATGCAAGCCGCTTGTTGCGAAACCACCAAACGATCACTGTCGACAGTCGCGCCCATGGGGCCCACACCCGGGTCGCGCAATACGCATTCGGCAATCGCCGGCTCCAGCTCCACCCGCAATCGGCGGCCCAAGGCGCGGGCGCCGAACCGTACGTCATGGTCGCGGCACAGCCAGGCACGTGCCGATTCATCCAGCACCAATGATCGGTGCTGCGCCGCCAGGCGTTGATTGAGTTTGCCGAGTTCCACCTTGAGCAGCGCCTCAAGCCACTGATGGTCGATGGGCTCGAACATCAGGATACGATCGATGCGATTGAGAAATTCCGGCTCGAAGTGGCGGTGCAAGGCGTCCTCCAACACCCCCGCTTCACCGCGCCCCCACCAGCGCAACGGGGCAAAGCGTTGCCGGTGCCGACGCGCCTGCTGGGCGCCGATATTGCTGGTCATGAAGATCAGGCTGTTGCGAAAGTCCAGCGTACGAGTGCCGCCCGCCAGCGTCAGCTGGCCGTTTTCAAGGATGCCCAGCAGGCTGCGCACCACCTCCTGGCTGGCTTTCTCCAACTCGTCGAACAGCACGATACCAGGGCGGCTGTAGCTACCCTGGATCAGTTCGCTGTTGAACAGGCTGATGCCCTCCTTGCTGCCGACATAACCCGGCGGTGCACCGGTGAGTGCGGCGGCATAATGCTCCTGGGCCAGGGTGTGCATGTCGATACGGCAGAACCCGTCGGCACGCCCGTGCAACGCCTGGGCCAGCAGCCGGACGATTTCCGTCTTGCCGACCCCGGTAGGCCCCATGAACAGGTTGACGCTCAACGGCCGCTCACGCTCACCGATATCGGCCTTGACCACCTTGAGCAACCCTTCCATTTGGGCCAGGGCTGCGTCCTGGCCAACGATACGGCTGCGCAGCAAGGCCATGACCTGGGCCGGTTCAAAAGTAAACCGCATGCCTCAACCCGCCGTTTTTTCTTTACCGCCATGGGGCAACTGCCCCACCGGGCATTCGGCGACACCGACGGTGCTGCGAGTGAATGCCTCGACATTCTCTTGGGCCTTTTGCGCGTCCAGCACCCAGGTGCGATAGAACTCGAATGGGCAATCCGCCACGCCCTTGTCCCCATCGCCCGAGGCATGCATGCCGGTGTAGCCACGGTGCAGCAACTTGAACAGATGGTTCTGCGACTGGTCGTTGGCCCGCGCATCGCGGATCTGCGACACCGACAGCTGGGCGTACTGAATGCCCATCTCTTCTTCGCCGCACTCGCCTAGGGTACGGCCATCGAAGCCGATGATCGCCGAGTGCCCGAAGTATGAATACACCCCGTCGAACCCCGCCGCATTCGCCACCGCCACGTAGCAGTTATTGGCCCAGGCCATGCTCTTCGACATCTGCACCTGCTGCTCCTTGGCCGGGTACATATAGCCCTGGCAGCGCACGATCAGCTCGGCGCCTTTCATCGCGCAGTCACGCCAGATCTCCGGGTAGTTGCCGTCGTCGCAGATGATCAGGCTGACCTTCATGCCCTTGGGCCCGTCGCACACGTAGGTGCGATCGCCCGGGTACCAGCCCTCGATCGGGCACCACGGAATGCATTTGCGATAACGCTGGACGATCTCGCCGAGGTTATTGATCAGCACCAGCGTGTTGTACGGCGCCTTGTGCGGGTGCTCCTCGTGGCGTTCACCGGTCAGGGAAAACACGCCCCAGGTATTGGCCTGGCGGCAGGCCGCGGAGAAAATCGCCGTCTCCTCGCCGGGAATACTCGCGGCGGTCGCCATCATCTCGTCGTGGTCGTACATGATCCCCATGGTGCTGTATTCGGGGAACACCACCAGGTCCATGCCGGGCAAACCCTGCTTCATGCCGACAATAATCTCGGCAATCTTCTTCGCGTTATCGATGACTTCGGCCTTGCTGTGCAGGCGCGGCATCTTGTAGTTCACGACAGCAACGCCGACCGTGTCCGGGCTGCTGGAAATGTCGCCATGGCGCATTGCAAATCTCCTCGGTCAATGACTGATCATCCAGGGCCGTGGCCCGGTCCTGGTCTTGAGCCCCAGCGGGTTGGCCTTGCTCGGCACCACCGGCTTGCTGGTGCCACAGCAACTGCAGCCCGCCGGGTGCTTGCGCGCTGCCTGATATTCGCCGACGGTTTGCGGCGCATGGGCGCTGCGCTCGTTACCGGCTATGGCCTTGCGCTGATTGGCCGACAGCGTGGTCAGCGCCGGCGCCGACAGCAGCAACTGCCCGCCCGGGCCGTCGCAATACGGGCATTGGCTGGGTTCGTGACGTTGGGCCATGGGCCGCAGCATCGTGAAGGTGCCGCAGGACTCACAGGCATATTCATAGGTCGGCATGGCTACAGGTCCGGTGCGATGGGCAGGTCGATGCTGCCGTCGAGGAATTGGGTCGGGCCGCTGGCATTGGGGTTGATGTCGAACTCGAAGATTTCAGTCGGCAGCCACAACGTCGCGCAGGCGTTGGGGATGTCCACCACGCCGCTGATATGCCCCTGCACCGGCGCCGAGCCGAGCAACGCATACCCCTGGGCCGGCGAGTAGCCGAACTTGGTCAGGTAGTTGATCGCATTCAGGCAGGCCTGGCGGTAAGCGACATTGACGTCCAGGTAATGCTGCTGGCCCTGTTCGTCGACGGAGATGCCTTCGAAGATCAGGTAGTTCTTGTAGTTCGGGGTGATCGGGCTTGGCTTGAACACCGGGTTCTTGATCCCGTATTTGGCCATGCCGCCCTTGATCAGCTCGACCTTCATGTGCACCCAGCCGGCCATTTCGATGGCGCCGCAAAAGGTGATTTCGCCGTCGCCCTGGCTGAAGTGCAAGTCGCCCACCGACAGGCCGGCGCCGTTGACGTACACCGGGAAATAGATCTTCGAGCCGCGGGACAAATCCTTGATATCGCAGTTGCCGCCATGCTCACGGGGCGGCACGGTGCGGGCACCGGTGGCGGCGGCATCATCACGGGCCGAGCCCTTGAGTTTGCCCATGTGCGCGGTGGCGGCCAGCGGGGCGTTGGCCAGGGGTGGGACGCGGGTCGGGTTGGTGTCGATCAGCTCCTGCTCGCGACGATTCCAGTCGGCGAGCATCACCGGGTCGGGCAGGCAGCCGATCAGGCCGGGGTGGATCAGGCCCGCAAAATTGACGCCCGGGATGTGCCGGGAGCTGGTGAACATACCCTTGAAATCCCAGATGGCTTTTTGCGCGCTGGGGAAGTGATCGGTGAGAAAGCCGCCGCCGTTCTGGCGGGAGAAGAAGCCGTTGAAGCCCCACTGGGAGTCGGCCTTGGCGCCGATGTCGAGCAGGTCGACCACCAGCAAGTCGCCGGGTTCGGCGCCGTGTACGCCCACCGGACCGGAGAGGTAATGCACGGTGGAGAGGTCGACGTCGCGCACGTCGCTGGCGTCGTCGTTGTTCTTGATGGCGCCGGCGGTCCAGTCGTAGGTTTCGAGGATGAAGTCATCGCCGGGTTTGACCCAGCAAGCCATCGGGATGTCCGGGTGCCAACGGTTGTGGATCTGTTCGTTTTCGGTGACGGGTTGGTTGAGGTCGACTTTGATCAGGGTGTCGGTCATCGAGGTGCTCCCGGAGGGTGGGTTGGCTGTCGGGAGCAGTCTCACGGGGATGGGGTTGGGCGGGGAATACGTTGGATGACGTATGCGTCTTTGGGGTTGGGGGGCATATCCGTTTTTTGGGTGATGGCTGATATCGGTTCCGCTCTTACAGCGGCTCACTTTTGAACAGCGCAAAAGTAAGCAAAACGCTCTTGCCCCACCACTCGGCACCTCGCCTAGGCTCGGTGTGC
>NZ_JBIUVK010000093.1:0-5743 GCF_044742865.1 Pseudomonas sp. NPDC087814
AAATGCGGCGGTCAGGTTAGTGACCGTACACAATACGCACGTTGTGCGGGTGTGGGTGCCGCTGACGGTGATATTCACCACGTCGGCAGCGTGAGCGGTGCTGCTGAGCAGCATCAGGGCGAGCAGTGGAGTTTTCATGGCAAGGCCCTCATTGATAGTCGATGTTCAGCGTGTATTGGCTCTGAAACGCACCCGTCGGTGATTGCCCGGCCGCCAGTTGTGGCTTGAAGCTCAGGTTTACGTCATTGCTGCCCACGCGTAACTGCATAAAGCGCGGGGTAGTGAAGTTCACCGGGTTCAGGGTGTCGGTCCACAGCGCCTGCATGTTCAAACCTGCCAGCGAGGTGCGCGTCACACCGGTAGTAGGGCTGACTACCGTCTGGTTTGGAAGCAGGTAGACGTTGGCTCGCATCTGCGCCGAGCATTTAATTGACACTGTGGTCGACTGCATCTGGTTATTGAGGTCGCTGTTGCTGATAGAGCCGAAGCGCAGGTTGACGCTGCCGGGTGAACTCAGGCTGCAGGCAGGCGGGACTACGGTGTATGAAAACCCTGTGTTAAGAAACCACTCGCCATAACCCAGCCAGTTTTCCGAGGTAACGCCCAGCAACACCCCTATCCAACGTGTGCCTGCAGTTTGGGGTGCTGTGCCCACCAGAATGTAGCGGTAAGGCACCACAGTATTAAGGGGTAGAGGCCGGCAGTAGCCGCCCAGGCAATTGCGGCTGTATTGGCCGATATTCAGATCGTATAAATAGATGTTGTTATACGGGTCGGACCATCTCAACGGGGCTTGATTCGGGCCGCTCATGTAGTTGATTCGCGTATTTAAACCGGCTGAATAGGGGAATGCGCGGCGAACGGTGCACGTGCCCTCGAAGACGATCCTGATCGCCTGGCCCGGTGTAAACGTGTAGCCGCCGCTCGGAACGCCTGGCACTGTGCAGTTGAGATTCCCTTCGACCAACGCTTGCGCCTGTTGTGAAAGGCAGCTCAATACTGCGCACAACAGCGCAAGCATCAGCCGTCCACGCACCTTATGTGTTGCTTTAACGATCATGTCAGGAATCCTTGGCACCCGACCCACCGGCCGCGCGCTCACATTGAATATTCATTTGGGTGATGCCGCCGTCGGCAGGCGCTGTTTCGTCCAGCTTCAATTCACGGCTGCACCACGGCTGGCCGTCGACGCTGACCAACAACCGCGCCTCGGGCGGCACGCCGGTCAGGAACGCGCGGCCTTTGTCGGCCACCAGGGTGTTGCCGAGGGCGCGGCCATCCGGGGCAAACAATTCGGCGCGGGCGGCAAACGGCGCTGCTTCGCCAAGGGTGTCGCTGATGCGAAACAGGATGCGTTGGCCGCGCCGGGTGTCGAAGTCGGCCAGTACAAACGCGCCGCGGTTTGGCGTGACTTCCTGCACCGGCTCGGCGATGTCGACGTCAGACGGCATCGACTGGGTGTCCAGCGACACGCGGTTTTTGCGATAGGGCAGGGCCTGCGGCACCACGGTGTAGCCATTGCTGTTGGTGCGCACACCGCGCTTGTTGCTGATGCCCACGTCGGCGGCGCCCGGTGTGGCGACGATCACATTGGTTTCGCCCAATGGCTGGCTGAACATCAGGTTGCTGCCATACGCCACCACCGAACCTTCGACGCCCATGTCCAGTTGGCGGCTGCCGGTGGTCTCGTTATAGGCACCGCGCACAATCGCGTTGGGCGCGTCGTATTGCGCGGCGAAGGTGCCGCCGGTCTGGCGTTGCGCGCCGCTGACTTGCTGCGACACACCCGCGCTGTAGGCCAGCGTATCGTCCTCGAACGCGTTGCCGCTCAGGGTCGCGGTGCGTGATGCCGAGCCCCGCGCACTCTGGTTCATGTTGGCCGTAACGCGCTGGCTGCGCGTGCCGCCCAGGGGCATGCTGATGCTCAGGGACAGGCTGCGGTCGTCGCTGTTGGCGCCTTTGTTCAGGCCCAGCCCAAGGGAGTAGGAAATGTCCCCGACGCTCGCGCTGTATCCCAATTGGATCGAGGTGTCGGCCTTGCTCTTGTCCCAGTAGGCGGTTTTCGACACGTTGGCATAGACCCCGCCGTAGCCGCCCAATTGCTGCGACACGTTGGCGGTGAAGTTGCTTTTCATGTGGCCGCTGCGGTACGTGTCCAGGGTTTGCTCGGTGCTGCGGCTGTTCAGCGCTTCGTTGAACGAGTAGTAGTCGCCGGTGGAGTAGCGGTAGCCGATCAGGCTGAAGTTGGTGTCGGTGGCCGCCAGGGACTTGGAATAGCGAAAGCGAAACGACTGGCCGCTGGACGTGGTTTTCTCCCGGCCCACGGCGTCGCTGCGGGCGTGGGTCACGTCCACCGAGATCGCGCCAAAGCCGGCAAAGTCGTGGGCAAAACCCAGCAGGCCGGCGTTGTATTGATTACTCAGCAGGCTGCCGCCAAACAGCGTGGTGCTGCCGCTCAAACCGCGTCGTAGGGAGGCCTGGATAAATGTTGGGGTTTGCTGCACAAAGGACGATTGCGCCGGGCGGTATTGGCCGGCGAATACCGAATAGCTTTGCTGGCCTTCGCGCAGCATGTAGGGCACCGACGAGAACGACTGGGTGTAGATCTGGCGCTGGCCGTCCGGGCCTTCCACGGTGACTTCGATGTCGCCATTGCTGGCGGTGGGGTACAGGTCGGTCAAGGCGAACGGCCCCGACGGCACCCATTGCTCATGGATCACATAGCCGCGCTGGCGGATGATCACCCGCGAGCGGCCATTGGCAATGCCGCGAATCACCGGGGCGAATTCGCGGGCCTGGTCGGGCAGCATGTCCAGATCAGAGGCGATGCCCAGCCCGCGATAGGGGATCGCGTCAAACAGGTCGCCTTCGGTGGTGGAATCGCCCAGGGTGGCGATCGCCATCATATTGCCCATGTCGCGCTGGGCGTAGGTTTCCAGCGACTCCCAGCGCCCGGGCGTGGTGCTGCCTTTTTGCCAGGTCGAAAAATTGCGCAGGCGCCAGGCCCCGGCATTCACGCCGCTCCTCAGGCTGCCGAACTGGTCCTGGCGGCGGCCGGTATCGGACTCCACGGTGCTGCCGGTGAAGCTGTAGTTGGTGAAGGCCACCTGTTCGCCGTTACTCCATTGCCGACGGCGCACTTCAAAAGGGATGCTGCCCAGGTAGGCCTGTGGGATTTCAATCGACAGGATCTGGCGGTTGAAGTCGTAGTCGTAGCTCACGCCGGCCAGGCCCTGATCGAACGCAATGCAGGTGGGGTCGGCGTCGGTGCGGTTTTGCAGGGCCGTGTCGGCCACGCCCTGGGCGCGGAAGAACTCGACATCCAGGCAGGGGAACAGGCCGGTGCTCGAGCGTTCCTGGGTGCCGGTGGCGCGGATGAAACGCACATCACGCTGTTCGATCGAGCGCTGGTTGAGCTGGATATCCACCCGGTAAATCCCCGGCAACTGGCCGTCGCTCATGGCGCTGACCTGTTGTTTCACAGCGGCCGAACTCTGCCCGCCGCCGATTTCGAGAAACGACGCATCGAACTCGTAGCCGGCGTGTGCGGGGGCCAGGTGCAAGGCGGCGGCGGCCACGAGCGGGCAGCCGAAAGCCTTCACGGCGCAACGGCGCATGACTGGGAATGAACGGAGCATGGTCGTTCCTGAAAAGGCGTTCCGGGGTTGTCGCGTGGGTATCAGTGAATGCGGATGACGGGGGCGGTCACGATGCTGCCGTAGTCATCGATGTAGCTCAGTTGCACTTCATCGCCGGCCTTTGCCTGGATCGGCAGCTCACGCGCTTCGCCTGGGCGCAGCACATCCGGCGCCTGGGTGATCGGCAGGCCGTTGAGCTTCAGTTCGCTGACCACCACGTGCAGCTTGGAGGCGTTATTGACGGCCAATGCACCCGCTTGGGCCTTCCAGTTCACTTGCGCCACCGCGTCCTTGAGCGAACCTTTGAGGCCGGCCGGGCGGTAGAACAGTTTGATCGTGGTCTTGAGCGCGATCTGCAGCACGTTCTTGCCTTTTTGATCGTCGCTCATGGCCGGGATTGCCTTGACGTTCATCAGGAACAGGCTTTCGCGGTCCTGGGGCACTTCTGGGCCACCGGTAAAAATGATGCGCAGGATATTTTCCTTGTCGGCATCCAGCCGGAACAGCGGCGGCGTGACGATAAAGTTATCGACGCTTTCCTCGTTGCCACTGCCGAAGTGGCTGACCCAGGACTGCACGAGGTAAGGCGAGGTGTCGTCGCGGTTGCTGACGCTCAGGTTGGCTTCGTTGGAAGCGCCGTCGTAGATCAGTCGCGTGGCGCCGACGGTGACGGCGGCGTTGGCGGCGCTGTGCCAGAGCGGCAGCAGGGCGAGCAGAAGATAGACTTTCAAACGCATGACAGGGGGACCTCCGGAAGCCCGCGGGCCGGCGCGCGAACGCCTGGCCCACGGTGTTGACGAGCAATTACTTGTAGGTAACGTCGAAGCTGGCCAGCGCGTGCACCTGACCGGTGCTGATGCCGGAGGTGGTCACCGCGTCGTCGCCTTCACCGGTGGTGGTGTCGGCGACGGTGCGCACGTAGGCAGCGGTAAAGTCGAAGGTATTGGACTGTGCACGCAGGTCGTAATCGGCGGTCGGCGTGTTCAGTGGCAGTTTGTTGCCGTTACGGGAGTCGGTGATCTGGATCGCGATGCCGCGCACCTGGTTTTCACCGGTCAGGCCCAGTAATGTCGGGTCGCTGGCGTCTTGCTGGCCGCTGAAGGTGATCGCGACGTTTTTACGGGTCGCGGTGCTGCAGTTGTCCAGGCTGATGGAAAACGGCTTGGCTTTATCGGTGAGCACCGAACCCACGGTGGGCGCGAAGTCAGCGATGCGCACCGGGTCCAGAGTCACCGACTTGTTCACGTCGCCGGTGGTGATGGTGCAGGCGTTATCGGTGACGGAACCGGTGAATTCGATCTGCCCGTCCGCCGCCTGAGCGGTGCCGGCCAGCAACCAGCAAGCGCCGCAGGCGAGGGTGAGTTGGCTCAGTTTGTTCAGCATTGCAGTGCCTCTTTTAAGAGAAGGAAGGTTGTCTGCCTACCCGTCAGGTAAGCCAATCCATAGTGCAATGCTGTGTTTTAGAGGCACATGAGACGGATCTTAAAAACTGGCGAACTGATGGCCGCCCGACCGCTGAGTCCATATAAGGCGCCGAGCGTGATATTCTGCGCGCCATCTTGGTCTAGCCTCTATCGAGTACGTACACCCGTATACGTCCCGGTGGTTAGCTGGCGCCCAGGTAGCTGAAGCCAATAATGATAAGAAGTCAGCGCAGAAGGGACATAAAAGTGAGGTCGATACGTCGGCCTTGTGTGCCCACCCTGCGGTCCCCGAATGAATGTGCACACCCCGCGGTGCGTTGCCTGGCGCAGCGTGATTGAGGGTTGCCCATGATCAGGGGCAGTGGGGCGGATGGCGTTTTATCATAGGTGCTACTGATGTTTAAAAAAGTAAACACTGCCCTGCTGGGGCTGGCTTTGTCGATGGGGATCACTTCCGTTCACGCGGAAGAGGCAAAGAAAGTCGATGTGCTGCTGATCGGCGGCGGCATCATGAGTGCAACCCTGGGTGTGTGGCTCAATGAGCTGCAACCGGACTGGTCGATGGAGATGGTCGAGCGCCTCGATGGCGTGGCCGAAGAAAGCTCCAACGGCTGGAACAACGCCGGTACCGGTCACTCGGCTTTGGCTGAGCTGAAATACACCCCGGAAGACAAGAACGGC
>NZ_JBIUVK010000094.1:0-5509 GCF_044742865.1 Pseudomonas sp. NPDC087814
AAAAAAAATGAATAACAGATCATCATAAGTGAATGAAAATTAGTACATAACAGTAACGATGAAATAATCGATGATCAACCACAGGATCAGATTCTTTGCCATATCGTTCAATTAACTACCCTCTGAAGCAAGCTCCGCTACTGGCGCGTGCTTCGCATGATATTCACCGGCCTAACTTACTACATTACCTACAACTCTGGCAGGCGCCGTCTGTAACCCTTTGTGAAACTTTGACTACACAATATTCGTAAAGCTTCGTGACGAAAGCGATATAAAAAAACCTATCGCCTCCGTCAAATTTCTCAAAAACGCTCTTCACTGGCAGCGCCTTCAATGCCACGGAAGCCGCGACCCAGCAAATACTGCTCGCGAGACCTGTCCCGGGAAGAGTCAGGCTTGCGTGTCTGTACCTTGTCGAACAGTTTGCGGATGTTCTTGTGATACTCGTCGAAGCCTTCACCCTGGAAGACCTTGACCAGGAAGTCACCACCCGGACGCAGTACCCGTCCTGCCAGGTCCAGTGCCAATTCGCACAGGAACATGGCTCGCGGCATATCAACAGCCGGTAATCCACTCATATTGGGGGCCATATCGGAAATCACAAGGTCTACCTGCGAATTTCCGACGGCCTCAAGGATCTGTGCCAGCACTTCATCCTGGGTAAAATCGCCGTGAACAAAGGTCACGTCAGGGATGCTGTCCATTTCCAGGATGTCGGAAGCGATCAAACGGCCTTGTCCACCAATCAGACGACTGGTCACCTGGGACCAGCCACCCGGGGCGGCACCCAGGTCGATAACGCTCATGCCAGGACGGATCAACTTGTCCTTTTCCTGGATCTCCAGCAGTTTGTAGCTGGCCCGGGAACGGTAGCCATCCTTTTGCGCCATTTTGACGTAAGGGTCGTTGAAATGCTCTTGCAGCCACTTAAGGCTAGTTTTGGAACGGGCCACGGGCCACCTCGAAAATAAAACGGGTCGTGATTAACTGGGCGGTCCCGGACTCGCTCGGGTAAACTGGCCGCCGCTTTTTACAAGATCAGACGCAGGGGTCAGATTATGCCGCTCACTCAAGAGCAGAAGAAACAGTACAAATCCATTGGCCACCATCTGAAACCAGTTTTGATTGTGGCTGACAACGGTTTGACTGAAGGTGTGTTAGCCGAACTTGAACGCGCATTGGGCGATCACGAGCTAATCAAGATCAAGGTCAGCATCCTTGATCGCGAGGCGCGCCTGGCAGCTATTGCAGAACTGTGCAAGGCTGGCAAAGCGGACCTGGTTCAGGTCATCGGCAAGATGGCGCTGCTGTATCGCAAGAACTTCAGCGCCAACAAGCAACTGTCGAACGTACACCGCTTCAAGTGAAACAAGGGTCACGGGCGTGCTTCGCACGCCCTGCCACTCCATCCTGGCGCCGGCTGTACAACCAGCACCAACCCGGAAAACCCTAGCACAAGATAGCTGAACAGCTGCCAGCGCAACGCCTCCGGCAGAAAGATGCGCACCACGCAAAACATTGCGCACGCATACAGCGCCATCAACAGCAGTTGCCCGCGAATATCCCGCCACAGACTCCCCAAGCCTTCGGCCTTGATCAGCACCAGCGCCTGAAGCGTCACGCACGCCGCTGCAAAACCTACCAGCAACGCGCTTAATAATCCGCTGACCTCATCGATCAGCAACGGTGCCAGGCCAATCAGGCCCAGCGCCGGCAGCACACCAATATGTAACAGCCATAGGCCGCCAACCCAAAGCATCTGGGCAAACTGCCAAAGCATGGCGCCCGCACGAAGCGGGCGCCGTCTTTCAGATGTGACGAACTTCGACAATCTCGTACTCGATCACGCCACCAGGCGTCTTGACGGCCACCACGTCACCCTCTTCCTTGGCAATCAAGGCGCGGGCCAGCGGCGAACCGACGGAGATCTTGCCGAGTTTGAAGTCGGCCTCGTCTTCACCCACGATGTGGTAAACCACGCTTTCGTCAGTCTCGACGTTGGCGATTTCCACGGTGGTGCCGAAAATCACCTTGCCGGTATGCGGGATGGTCGTGACGTCGATAACCACCGAATTCTGCAGGCGGCCTTCGATGTCACGGATCCGCGCCTCGACCATACCTTGCTGCTCGCGGGCAGCATGGTATTCAGCGTTTTCCTTCAGGTCACCCAATTCCCGGGCCGTACCGATGTCCTGGCTCAGCTTTGGACGGACGACCTTGGTCAGGTGGGCGTGCTCTTCTTCCAGGGCTTTTGCGCCCTGGACGGTCATTGGGTATTTGATCATGCCTTCAATCCTGCGTGTAGATCCTGCAAGCGACGCACGGTTTTTTCAGGACCGAACTTCAGCGCTTCGCAGATAGCTTCGCCAGCAGCAATGGTGGTGGTGCAGTAGATCTTGTGCTGCAAGGCGTTACGACGAATGGAGTAGGAGTCCGCGATCGACTGGCGACCTTCGGTGGTGTTGATGATCAGGGTGACTTCGTCATTCTTGATCATGTCGACCACGTGTGGACGGCCTTCCGTTACCTTGTTCACGCGACGCACTTTCAGGCCGGCAGCCTCGATCAGCTTGGCGGTCCCGGCAGTGGCCACGACTTCGAAGCCCAAGTTGATCAGATCACGGGCCACGCCTGCAACCAGCGGCTTGTCATCATCGCGCACGCTGATGAACGCAGTACCGCCGGTAGGCAGCACTTCGCTGGCGCCCATCTGGGCTTTGGCGAATGCTTCACCGAAGGTATCGCCCACGCCCATCACTTCACCGGTGGACTTCATCTCCGGGCCCAGGATCGGGTCCACACCAGGGAATTTGGCGAATGGGAACACCGCCTCTTTCACACTGTAGAAGTTCGGAATGATTTCCTTGGTGAAGCCGATTTCCTTCAAGGTCTTACCGGCCATCACACGGGCAGCAATCATTGCCAGGGAAACACCGATGCACTTGGAAACAAACGGCACGGTACGCGAGGCGCGCGGGTTGACTTCGATGACGTAGATGTCTTCGCCTTGCAGCGCCAACTGTACGTTCATCAGGCCGACCACGCCCAGCTCCAGGGCCATTTTCTTGACCTGTTCGCGCATCTCGTCCTGGATGTGTGCAGGCAGCGAGTATGGCGGCAGCGAGCAAGCGGAGTCACCGGAGTGAACGCCAGCCTGTTCGATGTGCTGCATGATCGCGCCGATCACCACGTCGGTGCCGTCGCAGACCGCATCCACGTCCATCTCGATGGCGCAGTTGAGGAAGTGGTCCAGCAGCACCGGGCTGTCGTTGGACACTTTCACCGCATCACGCAGGTAACGCTTGAGTTCGTCTTCTTCGTAGACGATTTCCATCGCCCGGCCACCCAGTACGTAGGACGGACGCACCACCAGCGGGTAACCAATCTTGCTGGCCGCGCGGATCGCTTCGTCTTCGCTGCGCACAGTGGCATTTGGCGGCTGACGCAGGTTCAGGCGCTCAACCATCTGCTGGAAGCGCTCACGGTCTTCGGCCCGGTCGATAGCGTCAGGGCTGGTACCGATGATCGGCACGCCAGCAGCTTCAAGTGCGCGAGCCAGTTTCAACGGGGTTTGGCCGCCGTACTGGACGATCACGCCTTTTGGCTTCTCGACACGGCAGATTTCCAGTACGTCTTCCAGGGTTACCGGCTCGAAGTACAGACGGTCGGAAGTGTCGTAGTCAGTAGAAACAGTTTCCGGGTTGCAGTTGACCATGATGGTCTCGTACCCGTCTTCGCGCAGGGCGAGAGCGGCGTGTACGCAGCAATAATCGAACTCGATGCCTTGGCCGATACGGTTTGGACCGCCGCCCAGGATCATGATCTTGTCGCGGCCCGACGGCGCGGCTTCGCACTCTTCCTCGTAGGTGGAGTACATGTATGCAGTGTCGGTGGCGAACTCGGCCGCACAGGTATCAACGCGCTTGTAGACCGGGAAGATGTCCAGCTTGTGGCGATGGGTGCGCAGGTTCTTCTCGGTCACGCCCAGCAGCTTGGCCAGACGCATGTCGGAGAAACCTTTGCGCTTGAGGCGGAACATCAGGTCGCGGTCGATGGAGGACAGACCGAGGGTCTTGACCTTCTCTTCTTCCTTGATCAGATCTTCGATCTGCACCAGGAACCACGGGTCGATCATGTTCATGCCGAAGATGTCTTCGACGGTCATGCCGGCGCGGAAAGCATCGGCCACGTACCAGATACGCTCGGCACCCGGCACGGTCAGCTCGCGCTTGAGCACGCTCATGCTTTCCGGGTTGCTCAGGTCGAGCTTCTCGTCCAGGCCGCAAACGCCCACTTCCAGGCCGCGCAGGGCTTTCTGCAGGGACTCCTGGAAGGTCCGGCCGATGGCCATGACTTCACCGACCGACTTCATCTGAGTGGTCAGGCGGGCGTCGGCTTTCGGGAATTTCTCGAAAGCGAAGCGTGGCAGCTTGGTGACGACGTAATCGATCGACGGCTCGAAGGAAGCCGGTGTTGCGCCGCCGGTGATTTCGTTCTGCAGCTCGTCCAGGGTGTAACCGATCGCCAGCTTGGCGGCGATGCGCGCAATCGGGAAGCCGGTAGCTTTCGATGCCAGCGCCGAAGAACGCGATACACGCGGGTTCATCTCGATCACAACCATGCGGCCAGTGTCCGGGCAGATGCCGAACTGGACGTTGGAGCCACCGGTTTCCACACCGATCTCACGCAGCACCGCCAAAGAGGCGTTACGCATGATCTGGTATTCCTTGTCCGTCAGGGTCTGTGCCGGCGCAACGGTGATCGAGTCACCGGTGTGCACGCCCATCGGGTCGAAGTTTTCGATCGAGCAGACGATGATGCAGTTGTCCTTCTTATCGCGGACAACCTCCATCTCATATTCTTTCCAACCGATCAGGGATTCGTCGATCAGCAGCTCTTTGGTCGGAGACAGGTCCAGGCCGCGGGCGCAGATTTCTTCGAACTCTTCACGGTTGTAAGCGATACCGCCGCCGGTGCCGCCCATGGTGAAGGACGGACGGATGATGCACGGGAAGCCCAGGCGCTCCAGGACCGCGTTGGCCTCTTCCATGCTGTGGGCGATACCGGAACGCGGGCAATCAAGGCCGATGGACTTCATGGCCTTGTCGAAACGCGAACGGTCTTCAGCCTTGTCGATGGTGTCGGCATTGGCGCCGATCATCTCTACGCCGAACTTCTCCAGGACGCCTTCGCGCTCCAGGTCCAGTGCGCAGTTCAGGGCGGTCTGGCCACCCATGGTTGGCAGCAGGGCGTCCGGACGCTCTTTCTCGATGATCTTGGCAACGGTCTGCCACTTGATCGGCTCGATGTAGGTGGCGTCGGCCATGTCCGGGTCGGTCATGATGGTGGCCGGGTTGGAGTTCACCAGGATGACGCGGTAGCCCTCTTCGCGCAGGGCTTTACAGGCCTGGGCGCCGGAGGCCTGGGAAAGGAAGGAGTGGCGAATCTCGTGCGGGCGGGCGAGAGTATTGAGGATGGTGTAGATCTCTGTGGGTGGTGGCTAGGGTTT
>NZ_JBIUVK010000095.1:1918-5260 GCF_044742865.1 Pseudomonas sp. NPDC087814
ATATTGATTTCTAGTCTTTGATTAGATCGTTCTTTAAAAATTTGGGTATGTGATAGAAAGATAGACTGAACGTTACTTTCACTGGTAACGGATCAGGCTAAGGTAAAATTTGTAAGTAATTGCGAATTTTCGGCGAATGTCGTCTTCACAGTATAACCAGATTGCTTGGGGTTATATGGTCAAGTGAAGAAGCGCATACGGTGGATGCCTTGGCAGTCAGAGGCGATGAAAGACGTGGTAGCCTGCGAAAAGCTTCGGGGAGTCGGCAAACAGACTTTGATCCGGAGATGTCTGAATGGGGGAACCCAACCATCATAAGATGGTTACCTTACACTGAATACATAGGTGTATGGAGCGAACCAGGGGAACTGAAACATCTAAGTACCCTGAGGAAAAGAAATCAACCGAGATTCCCTTAGTAGTGGCGAGCGAACGGGGACTAGCCCTTAAGTGGCTTTGAGATTAGCGGAACGCTCTGGAAAGTGCGGCCATAGTGGGTGATAGCCCTGTACGCGAAAATCTCTTAGTCATGAAATCGAGTAGGACGGAGCACGAGAAACTTTGTCTGAATATGGGGGGACCATCCTCCAAGGCTAAATACTACTGACTGACCGATAGTGAACTAGTACCGTGAGGGAAAGGCGAAAAGAACCCCGGAGAGGGGAGTGAAATAGATCCTGAAACCGTATGCGTACAAGCAGTGGGAGCAGACTTTGTTCTGTGACTGCGTACCTTTTGTATAATGGGTCAGCGACTTATTTTCAGTGGCGAGCTTAACCGAATAGGGGAGGCGTAGCGAAAGCGAGTCTTAATAGGGCGTCTAGTCGCTGGGAATAGACCCGAAACCGGGCGATCTATCCATGGGCAGGTTGAAGGTTGGGTAACACTAACTGGAGGACCGAACCGACTACCGTTGAAAAGTTAGCGGATGACCTGTGGATCGGAGTGAAAGGCTAATCAAGCTCGGAGATAGCTGGTTCTCCTCGAAAGCTATTTAGGTAGCGCCTCATGTATCACTGTAGGGGGTAGAGCACTGTTTCGGCTAGGGGGTCATCCCGACTTACCAAACCGATGCAAACTCCGAATACCTACAAGTGCCGAGCATGGGAGACACACGGCGGGTGCTAACGTCCGTCGTGAAAAGGGAAACAACCCAGACCGTCAGCTAAGGTCCCAAAGTTATGGTTAAGTGGGAAACGATGTGGGAAGGCTTAGACAGCTAGGAGGTTGGCTTAGAAGCAGCCACCCTTTAAAGAAAGCGTAATAGCTCACTAGTCGAGTCGGCCTGCGCGGAAGATGTAACGGGGCTCAAACCATACACCGAAGCTACGGGTATCATCTTCGGATGATGCGGTAGAGGAGCGTTCTGTAAGCCTGTGAAGGTGAGTTGAGAAGCTTGCTGGAGGTATCAGAAGTGCGAATGCTGACATGAGTAACGATAATGGGTGTGAAAAACACCCACGCCGAAAGACCAAGGTTTCCTGCGCAACGTTAATCGACGCAGGGTTAGTCGGTCCCTAAGGCGAGGCTGAAAAGCGTAGTCGATGGAAAACAGGTTAATATTCCTGTACTTCTGGTTATTGCGATGGAGGGACGGAGAAGGCTAGGCCAGCTTGGCGTTGGTTGTCCAAGTTTAAGGTGGTAGGCTGGAATCTTAGGTAAATCCGGGATTCTAAGGCCGAGAGCTGATGACGAGTTATCTTTTAGATGACGAAGTGGTTGATGCCATGCTTCCAAGAAAAGCTTCTAAGCTTCAGGTAACCAGGAACCGTACCCCAAACCGACACAGGTGGTTGGGTAGAGAATACCAAGGCGCTTGAGAGAACTCGGGTGAAGGAACTAGGCAAAATGGCACCGTAACTTCGGGAGAAGGTGCGCCGGTGAGGGTGAAGGACTTGCTCCGTAAGCTCATGCCGGTCGAAGATACCAGGCCGCTGCGACTGTTTATTAAAAACACAGCACTCTGCAAACACGAAAGTGGACGTATAGGGTGTGACGCCTGCCCGGTGCCGGAAGGTTAATTGATGGGGTTAGCTAACGCGAAGCTCTTGATCGAAGCCCCGGTAAACGGCGGCCGTAACTATAACGGTCCTAAGGTAGCGAAATTCCTTGTCGGGTAAGTTCCGACCTGCACGAATGGCGTAACGATGGCGGCGCTGTCTCCACCCGAGACTCAGTGAAATTGAAATCGCTGTGAAGATGCAGTGTATCCGCGGCTAGACGGAAAGACCCCGTGAACCTTTACTATAGCTTTGCACTGGACTTTGAATTTGCTTGTGTAGGATAGGTGGGAGGCTTTGAAGCGTGGACGCCAGTTCGCGTGGAGCCAACCTTGAAATACCACCCTGGCAACTTTGAGGTTCTAACTCAGGTCCGTTATCCGGATCGAGGACAGTGTATGGTGGGTAGTTTGACTGGGGCGGTCTCCTCCTAAAGAGTAACGGAGGAGTACGAAGGTGCGCTCAGACCGGTCGGAAATCGGTCGTAGAGTATAAAGGCAAAAGCGCGCTTGACTGCGAGACAGACACGTCGAGCAGGTACGAAAGTAGGTCTTAGTGATCCGGTGGTTCTGTATGGAAGGGCCATCGCTCAACGGATAAAAGGTACTCCGGGGATAACAGGCTGATACCGCCCAAGAGTTCATATCGACGGCGGTGTTTGGCACCTCGATGTCGGCTCATCACATCCTGGGGCTGAAGCCGGTCCCAAGGGTATGGCTGTTCGCCATTTAAAGTGGTACGCGAGCTGGGTTTAGAACGTCGTGAGACAGTTCGGTCCCTATCTGCCGTGGACGTTTGAGATTTGAGAGGGGCTGCTCCTAGTACGAGAGGACCGGAGTGGACGAACCTCTGGTGTTCCGGTTGTCACGCCAGTGGCATTGCCGGGTAGCTATGTTCGGAATAGATAACCGCTGAAAGCATCTAAGCGGGAAACTAGCCTCAAGATGAGATCTCACTGGAACCTTGAGTTCCCTGAAGGGCCGTCGAAGACTACGACGTTGATAGGTTGGGTGTGTAAGCGCTGTGAGGCGTTGAGCTAACCAATACTAATTGCCCGTGAGGCTTGACCATATAACACCCAAGCAATTTGCGTCGAAGAGACCAGATTGCGGTGTGTGAAGACGAAACGAACCGAAAGTTCGAGATCTTGCAAAACACCGAAAGCTATCACATACCCAATTTGCTGAAGCGAGGCCAACTGGCCACGACTCAGTACCCGAATTTCTTGACGACCATAGAGCATTGGAACCACCTGATCCCATCCCGAACTCAGCAGTGAAACGATGCATCGCCGATGGTAGTGTGGGGTTTCCCCATGTGAGAGTAGGTCATCGTCAAGATT
>NZ_JBIUVK010000096.1:0-5195 GCF_044742865.1 Pseudomonas sp. NPDC087814
CCCCGAGCCGAGCTTGCTTCAGACCGTAGCTAATTGCACGCAATGCCAAACAAACTGATCCTGCGCTAGATCAACGCGGCCGTCCTCGTGCCGCGGCTGAACCACTTCTCCAGCCCTAACGAGCCGCAGACCCTCAACTATTCCGACTTCATCCAGCAAGTTAAGGATGGCAAGGTCGAGCGCGTAGCGGTTGATGGCTACGTGATTACCGGCAAGCGCAACGATGGCGACAGCTTCAAGACCATCCGTCCGGCAATCCAGGACAATGGCCTGATCGGCGACCTGGTGGATAACCATGTGGTTGTCGAAGGCAAGCAGCCTGAGCAGCAGAGCATCTGGACCCAGCTCCTGGTGGCCAGCTTCCCGATACTGGTGATTATCGCCGTGTTCATGTTCTTCATGCGCCAGATGCAAGGTGGTGCGGGAGGCAAGGGCGGGCCGATGAGCTTCGGCAAGAGCAAGGCACGCCTGCTTTCCGAAGATCAGGTGAAAACCACCCTGGCTGACGTTGCCGGCTGCGACGAAGCCAAGGAAGAAGTGGGCGAACTGGTTGAATTCCTGCGCGATCCGGGCAAGTTCCAGCGCCTGGGTGGCCGTATTCCTCGCGGTGTGCTGATGGTTGGCCCGCCAGGTACCGGTAAAACCCTGTTGGCCAAGGCCATTGCCGGCGAAGCCAAAGTACCTTTCTTCACCATTTCCGGTTCCGACTTCGTCGAAATGTTCGTCGGTGTAGGTGCCAGCCGTGTTCGCGATATGTTCGAACAGGCCAAGAAGCACGCTCCGTGCATCATCTTTATCGATGAAATCGACGCCGTTGGTCGCCATCGTGGCGCCGGCATGGGCGGCGGTCATGATGAGCGTGAGCAGACGCTTAACCAGTTGCTGGTTGAGATGGACGGCTTTGAAATGAACGACGGCATCATCGTGATCGCCGCAACCAACCGTCCAGACGTGCTCGACCCCGCTTTGCTGCGTCCGGGCCGTTTTGACCGTCAGGTCGTTGTCGGGTTGCCAGACATCCGTGGTCGTGAGCAGATCCTGAAAGTGCACATGCGCAAAGTGCCAATGGGCGACGACGTGGCTCCGGCCGTGATTGCCCGTGGTACTCCAGGCTTCTCCGGTGCCGACCTTGCCAACCTGGTGAACGAGGCGTCGCTGTTTGCCGCCCGTACCGGCAAGCGCATCGTTGAAATGAAGGAGTTCGAGCTGGCGAAAGACAAGATCATGATGGGCGCCGAGCGCAAATCCATGGTCATGTCCGAGAAAGAGAAGCAGAACACCGCTTATCATGAAGCCGGTCACGCCATTGTTGGTCGCGTTGTGCCTGAGCATGACCCAGTCTACAAGGTATCGATCATTCCTCGTGGCCGGGCGCTGGGCGTCACCATGTTCCTGCCGGAAGAGGATCGCTACAGCCTCTCCAAGCGTGCCTTGATCAGCCAGATCTGCTCGCTGTATGGCGGCCGGATCGCTGAAGAGATGACCCTGGGCTTCGACGGTGTTACCACCGGTGCCTCCAACGACATCATGCGTGCCAGCCAGATTGCACGGAACATGGTGACCAAGTGGGGTCTGTCGGAGAAACTCGGTCCTTTGATGTATGCCGAGGAAGAAGGCGAAGTATTCCTGGGTCGCGGTGGTGGTGGTCAAGCTGCCAGCTTCTCCGGCGAGACAGCCAAGCTGATCGACTCCGAGGTGCGCAGCATCATTGACCAGTGCTACGGCACGGCCAAGCAGATCCTCACCGACAATCGCGACAAGCTCGACGCCATGGCTGATGCCCTGATGAAGTACGAGACCATTGATGCCGAGCAGATTGACGACATCATGGCCGGTCGTACGCCTCGCGAGCCTCGCGATTGGGAAGGTGGTTCGGGTACTTCGGGCACGCCGCCAGTGGTACAGAACGAACGCCCTGAAGCCCCGATCGGCGGCCCGGCTGCTGACCATTAAGGTTTGAAATGACTTCTGCGTTGTCCTCGACCCGGTTGCCTTGCGGCAGCCGGGTTCTTGATTTGGCCCATACACACGTTATGGGCATTCTTAATGTAACCCCTGATTCCTTTTCCGATGGTGGTCGCTTCAGTCAGCTTGATGCTGCCTTGCGCCATGCGGAAGCGATGGTGGCTGCCGGTGCGACTCTGATTGACGTCGGTGGCGAATCAACCCGGCCCGGCGCGCGCGCAGTTTCTCCCCTGGAGGAGCTGGAACGGGTTGCTCCGATTGTCGAGCGCATCCATCAAGAGCTGGACGTCATCATCTCTGTCGACACCTCGACCCCTGCCGTTATGCGCGAAACTGCGCGGCTGGGTGCAGGGTTGATCAACGATGTGCGCTCTTTGCAGCGCGATGGCGCTCTGGATGCGGCCGCCGCGACGGGGCTGCCGGTTTGCCTGATGCATATGCTTGGCGAGCCGGGCACGATGCAGGACGATCCGCATTACGACAATCTGGTCGGTGAAGTGAAAGGTTTTCTTGCCGAGCGCATGGCTCAATGCGCGGCGGTGGGGATTGCTCCCGAGCGGATAATCCTCGACCCGGGATTTGGCTTTGCCAAGACCTTGCAGCACAATTTAAGCCTGTTCAAGCATATGGAATCCCTGCATGCCCTTGGTCGCCCCTTGTTGGTCGGGGTTTCGCGCAAGAGCATGATAGGTCTGGCGTTGAATCGTCCCGTGGGTGAGCGGCTGCATGGCGGCCTGGCACTTGCGGCACTTGCCGTGGTCAAGGGTGCGCGCATCTTGCGCGTGCATGACGTGGCCGAGACGATAGATGTAGTGCGGATGATCGCAGCGGTTGAATCAGCCGAATAAGAATGATGGAGCACTTATGACTAAAAAGTATTTTGGCACCGATGGCATTCGCGGTCGGGTCGGCGAATTCCCGATTACTCCCGATTTCATGCTCAAGCTGGGCTGGGCCGCCGGCATGGCGTTCCGCAGCATGGGGGCCTGCCGTATCCTGGTGGGTAAGGACACGCGTATCTCGGGTTATATGTTTGAGTCTGCGCTGGAGGCAGGTCTGTCTGCTGCCGGCGCTGATGTGATGCTGTTGGGGCCGATGCCTACGCCGGCGATCGCTTACCTGACGCGTACCTTTCATGCTGAAGCCGGTATCGTGATCAGCGCTTCGCACAATCCCCACGATGACAATGGCATCAAGTTCTTCTCGGGCCAGGGCACCAAGCTGCCGGATGAGATCGAGCACATGATCGAAGAGTTGCTGGATGCGCCGATGACCGTCGTCGAATCGAGCAAGCTGGGCAAGGTATCGCGGATTAACGACGCTTCCGGCCGTTACATCGAGTTCTGCAAAAGCAGCGTGCCTAGCAGCACCAATTTTGCCGGGTTGAAGGTCGTCATCGACTGCGCCCACGGCGCGACGTACAAAGTCGCACCGAGTGTGTTCAAGGAGCTTGGCGCAGACGTTACTGTACTGTCGGCGCAGCCGAACGGCCTGAACATCAACGACAACTGCGGCTCAACCCACATGGGGCAGTTGCAGGCGGCTGTCCTGGCTGAGCATGCCGACTTGGGCATCGCGTTCGATGGTGATGGCGACCGCGTATTGATGGTCGACCACACTGGCGCGATCGTCGATGGCGACGACCTGTTGTTCATCATCGCCCGTGACCTGCATGAGCGTAACAAGCTGCAAGGCGGCGTCGTCGGTACCTTGATGAGCAATCTTGGCCTGGAGCTGGCCCTGGCAGATCTGGGGATCCCGTTTGTGCGCGCCAATGTCGGTGACCGCTACGTGATTGCCGACCTGCTGGAGCGTAATTGGCAGGTGGGTGGCGAAAATTCCGGTCATATTGTCTGCTTCCAGCACACGACTACCGGGGATGCGATCATTGCGGCGCTGCAGGTGCTGCTGGCGCTGCGTCGCCGTGAAGAAAGCCTGGCCCAGGCGCGGCAGGCGTTGCGCAAGTGCCCGCAAGTGCTGCTCAACGTGCGCTTTGCAGGCGGTGACAACCCTATCGAGCATCCGGCTGTCAAAGAGGCCAGTGAGCGCGTGACTGCCGCCATGGCGGGACGTGGCCGGGTCTTGCTGCGCAAGTCGGGTACCGAGCCTTTGGTGCGTGTAATGGTCGAGGGCGAGGACGAAACACAGGTTCGCGGCTATGCCGAAGAGCTGGCAAAACTGGTAACTGAAGTTTGCGCCTGAATTCGGCTTGCCAGTGATGATGTGGTTGGGTAACATCTGCGCCCACTTTGACCGACGAGGTACAGCATGCGTCGCACTATGGTAGCTGGTAACTGGAAGATGCACGGTACCCGCGCCAGTGTCGCTGAGCTGATCAATGGCCTTCGTCATTTGGCCTTGCCTGGCGGTGTTGATGTCGCGGTATTCCCGCCTTGCTTGTATATCAATCAAGTGATTGATGGCTTGAAAGGCAAGTCGATCCAGGTCGGCGCGCAGAACTCTGCGGTGGAATCCATGCAAGGTGCGTTGACCGGTGAGATTGCACCGAGTCAGCTGGTTGATGCGGGTTGTTCCCTGGTGCTTGTTGGGCACTCCGAGCGCCGCCAGATCATGGGCGAGCGTGATGGGACACTCAATCGCAAATTCGCGGCGGCACAGGCTTGCGGCTTGGTTCCGGTGTTGTGCATAGGGGAGACCCTTGAGCAGCGTGAGTCCGGTAAAACTCTTGAGGTTGTCGGGCGTCAGCTGGGCAGCATCATCGAGGAGCTGGGAGTCGGTGCCTTTGCAAATGCAGTAATTGCTTACGAGCCGGTCTGGGCCATTGGCACCGGGCTGACTGCTTCGCCGCAACAGGCGCAGGATGTGCACGCAGCCATCCGCGCGCAGTTGGCGGCAGAGAATTCTGAGGTCGCACGAGGTGTGCGGCTTCAATACGGCGGCAGCGAGAAGGCGGCCCATGCGGTCGAACTGTTCGGCATGCCGGATATCGATGGGGGGCTCATTGGTGGAGCTTCCCTGAATGCAGATGAGTTCGGTGCGATCTGTCGCGCCGCGGGAAACTGAAAAAATGCTGGAAACAGTCATCGTTGTTTTTCATCTGCTGGGTGCACTGGGCGTAGTTGCTCTGGTTTTGCTGCAGCAGGGTAAAGGTGCGGACGCTGGTGCGTCTTTCGGGGCAGGTGCTTCAAATACTGTGTTCGGAAGCCAAGGTTCCTCTACCTTTCTTAGTAAGTTTACTGCTGTACTTGGCGCCGGTTGGGTCATAACGA
>NZ_JBIUVK010000097.1:0-5147 GCF_044742865.1 Pseudomonas sp. NPDC087814
GGTTTCCCCATGTGAGAGTAGGTCATCGTCAAGATTAAATTCCAGAACCCCTGATTGCTTATGCAGTCAGGGGTTTTGTTTTGCGCGGTCGGAAAATTTGGGCGGTCGAATTTCAAGCATCTTCAATGCTAACGTCCTGCCTTTCTATGCAATGGCCTAATGCATGGCTATCATGCGTGCCTCATTGTGAGGCGAGACCTGCATGCTGACGTTGTTGAAACTTCTAAAAGATGGCCGATTCCACTCCGGGGAGGCGCTCGGTGCTGCCTTGGGTGTCAGTCGCAGTGCTGTATGGAAGCAGCTTCAGCATCTCGAGGCGGAATTGGGTCTACCTATCCATAAAGTGCGCGGCAGGGGGTATCAGTTGGCTGCGCCCCTGATACTGTTAAGTGCCGATGAAATAGCTCGGCATGTACCTGTTCCTGCATGGCCTGTTCATATCTCTGACTCCATTGACTCTACCAATGCCGAGGCATTGCGGCTGATTGAATCGGGTCGCACTGCGCCATTTCTTGTGCTTTCAGAGCAGCAAACTGCAGGCAGGGGAAGGCGCGGACGAAAGTGGGTCAGTCCTTTCGCTCAAAACGTCTACTACAGCCTTGTGATGCGGATCGAAGGCGGCATGCGTCAGTTGGAAGGGCTAAGCCTGGTGGTCGGACTTGCAGTTATGCAGGCGCTGCGCGACGCAGGTGTTCGTGGTGCAGGGTTGAAGTGGCCAAATGACGTTTTGGTCGGGCAGAAAAAGATCGCCGGAATTCTCCTGGAACTGGTCGGGGATCCCGCTGACGTCTGTCACGTCGTTATTGGTATCGGCATCAACGTGAACATGCAGAAGGCGGATGAGGTCGATCAGCAATGGAGCTCCGTACAGTTGGAGAGCGGCAGTGCTGTTGATCGCAACTACCTGGTAGCGCGTCTTGGAGTGCAGCTGCAGGCTTATCTTGAGCGTCACCAGGCATCTGGCTTTTCGGCAATCCAGGGTGAGTGGGAGCAAAGCCATTTATGGCAGGGCCGGCCTGTATCGCTCATCGCGGGCGTGAACCAGATTGACGGCGTGGTGCTGGGGGTCGATGGGCAAGGTGCATTGCGGTTGAGCGTGGATGGTGTTGAGAAAGTATATAGCGGTGGTGAGCTAAGCCTGAGGTTGCGTGATGATTCTTGAGCTCGACTGTGGGAATAGCTTTATCAAATGGCGGGTACTTGAGTCGGATAAGGCTCGTATCTTTGCCGAAGGTGTCGTTGGGTCGGATGCCTCGCTGATCGACAGCCTGTTCGCGCTCACGGGGCTCGCGTTAAAACACTGCCGGCTGGTGAGTGTTCGCGCTTCGGATGAGACAAGTCAACTGGTCGCTACCCTGGTCGAGGCATTTGGCGTCAAGGTGCTGTGTGCTGCTTCGGCGAGGCAGATGGGTGGGGTGCGGAACGGGTACGAAGATTTCGAGCGCCTGGGACTGGATCGTTGGCTCGCGATGCTGGGTGGGTTTCAGCTGGCGTCGGGCGCGTGCCTGGTGCTCGATTTTGGCACTGCCGCAACAGCAGACTTCATTTCCGCAGACGGTGAGCATCTCGGCGGTTTCATTTGTCCGGGGATGCCGCTGATGCGTAATCAGCTTCGAACACATACCCGCAAAATACGCTATGACGATATCGCCGCTGAACGGGCTCTTGAGGCGCTGTCTCCAGGGCGCACAACTGTGGAGGCGGTAGAGCGCGGCTGTACGCTCATGCTGAGGGGCTTTGTGTTGACCCAGCTGGAGTTGGCTCGAAGCTATTGGGGGAGCGATTTTACCGTCTTCCTTACCGGTGGGGACGCTGAGCTCGTGGCTGACGCTGTGCCTCACGGTAGGCTCGTCCCTGATCTGGTTTTTGTTGGCTTGGCGATGGCGTGCCCTTTGTCCTGAGGTTTTTATGCGTTGGCTGTTTCTGCTTTTGCTGGTCCTCAATGTCTTCTATTACATCTGGCATCAGCAGGAGGCCCCTCTGCGCGCTAAAGATGTCACGCCTTTGGCTCTCTATCGTGGTTCTCAGCAAGATATCCGCCTGTTGAGCGAATCGGCTGATGCGATGGTTCGGCGAGACAGGGCAAAAGCGCCTGATGCGCAGGCGACGTGCTTGTATATCGGCGGTTTGCCTGATCAGAAAGAGGCTCAGTCCGTTGAGCAGCGCCTCACCAGCCTGGATATCAAGGTCAGGCTGCAGTCTCTGAACCTGCCTGATGCGTCGGGATACTGGCTGCGAGTGGCCCCTGAAAGCAGGCGTCTGGCCGATGATCTGCCCTTTGAAAACCTTGCTAATGAATTCAATGAGTTAAAACATAAAATAATGCCGTGCGAAGGCATTGCAACCTTCGAATAGTTTGCATAGAATGGCGCCCGCTTCGCAGTGAAGACCTTCTAGGTCGACAGGGTGAAGTGAAGGTCAACGCAGCTAACCTCATATTTTTTAATGAGAAAATGCTTGACAGAAGGCTGGCATGATGTAGAATGCCGGCTCGCTTAGGAGGGGTTCCCGAGCGGCCAAAGGGATCAGACTGTAAATCTGACGTCTACGACTTCGAAGGTTCGAATCCTTCCCCCTCCACCATTTTAGCGTGAGCTGCAAGCTCCGCGGGTATAGTTTAGTGGTAGAACCTCAGCCTTCCAAGCTGATGATGCGGGTTCGATTCCCGCTACCCGCTCCAAGTTTGCAGGTTGTGCAAGTTGTTTCGCTCTTGTAGCTCAGTTGGTAGAGCACACCCTTGGTAAGGGTGAGGTCAGCGGTTCAAATCCGCTCAAGAGCTCCATATAACAAGGCAGATATGAAAATATCTGCCTTTGTTTTAACAGCTACCTCTGGTTGAATATGCCCTCTCTCGCTGTTTTGTTTGGGTGGGTTTCAGGTCTGCAGGGGTTTGTTGTTGTAAAGTCTTTTTCAGATCGGCATAATTGTCGGCCTGATTTTGTTTTAGGTCAGTAGCTCAATTGGCAGAGCGACGGTCTCCAAAACCGTAGGTTGGGGGTTCGATTCCCTCCTGACCTGCCAGATTCACTTGGTGTGTCTGGCTTTCTTTTCACAGGATCTTCATAGATGACTCCTAAGGCTGAAGCTCAAGGCTCTCGCTTCGATCTGCTCAAGTGGCTTGTAGTAGTCGCTGTTGTGGTTGTAGGCGTTGTTGGCAACCAGTACTACTCTGGGTCGCCAATCCTGTACCGTGTCCTCGCATTGCTCGCCCTTGCTGCTGTTGCTGCCTTTGTTGGCCTGCAGACTGCAAAAGGCAAGTCGTTTGCGGTCCTGGTGAAGGAAGCTCGTACCGAGATCCGTAAAGTCGTTTGGCCGACTCGCCAAGAAACCACGCAGACCACGTTGATCGTGGTAGCTGTTGTTCTGGTTATGGCGTTGCTGTTGTGGGGGCTTGATTCCCTGCTCGGCTGGCTTGTTTCCTTGATTGTTGGCTAAGGGTGTCCCGTGGCTAAGCGTTTTTACGTTGTGCATGCTTACTCGGGTTACGAGAAGCATGTCATGCGCTCTTTGCTAGAGCGCGTAAAGCTGGCAGGCATGGAAGATGGCTTCGGCGAAATTCTGGTTCCCACTGAAGAAGTGGTTGAAATGCGTAATGGCCAGAAACGCAAAAGCGAACGTAAGTTCTTCCCTGGCTACGTGCTGGTTCAAATGGACATGAATGAGGGTACTTGGCACTTGGTCAAGGACACTCCTCGCGTCATGGGTTTCATCGGCGGTACCGCTGATAAGCCTGCTCCGATCACTGACAAAGAAGCAGAAGCAATTCTGCGTCGCGTTGCTGACGGTAGCGACAAGCCCAAGCCGAAGACGTTGTTCGAGCCGGGTGAGGTTGTTCGTGTCACAGATGGTCCGTTCGCTGATTTTAACGGCACCGTCGAAGAAGTTAACTACGAAAAGAGCCGGATCCAAGTGGCAGTGCTCATTTTCGGTCGCTCTACTCCGGTAGAGCTAGAGTTCAGCCAGGTCGAAAAAGTCTAGCTGAGCAAGCATCCCAACCCCGCAGCCTTAGGCTGTGGGGTTTTGTCGTCACTGGGATAAACGCGCAAGTAACCGGGGAGCCTTTCGAGGCGTTCGAACCCGTAATTGGAGTGCCTCATGGCCAAGAAGATTACCGCTTACATCAAGCTGCAAGTGAAGGCCGCTCAGGCCAACCCAAGCCCACCTGTTGGTCCAGCTCTGGGTCAGCACGGCGTGAACATCATGGAATTCTGCAAGGCCTTCAACGCCCGTACTCAGGGTATTGAGCCAGGTCTGCCGACTCCAGTGATCATCACTGTATACAGCGACCGTAGCTTCACCTTCGAAACCAAGTCGACCCCGGCTTCGGTTCTGTTGAAGAAAGCTGCTGGTCTGACTAGCGGCTCCGCTCGTCCTAACACCGTTAAGGTTGGCACCGTGACCCGTGCTCAGCTGGAAGAAATCGCGAAAACCAAAAACGCGGATCTGACTGCAGCTGATATGGATGCAGCCGTGCGTACCATCGCCGGTTCTGCTCGTAGCATGGGCCTTAACGTGGAGGGTGTGTAATGGCTAAGCTGACCAAGCGCCAAAAGGCTATCGCCGGCAAAATCGAAGCGGGCAAGTCCTACAATTTTGTAGACGCTGCTGCTCTGCTGACCGAGCTGTCGACTGTCAAGTTCAGCGAGTCTGTTGACGTTGCTGTAAACCTGGGCGTTGACCCACGTAAATCCGACCAGGTCGTTCGTAGCGCTACTGTGCTGCCACACGGTACTGGCAAGACCGTACGTGTAGCTGTCTTCACCCACGGCCCAGCAGCTGAAGCTGCTCTGGCCGCCGGCGCCGACCGCGTTGGCATGGACGACCTGGCTGCCGAAATGAAAGGCGGCGACCTGAACTATGACGTCGTAATTGCTTCCCCGGATGCAATGCGCGTTGTAGGTCAGCTGGGTCAGATCCTTGGTCCACGTGGTCTGATGCCTAACCCTAAAGTCGGCACCGTGACTCCAGACGTAGCTACCGCGGTTAAAAACGCCAAGGCTGGTCAGGTTCGTTATCGCACCGACAAAAACGGCATCATTCACACCTCCGTTGGCAAAGTCGGCTTTGATGCCGTCAAGCTGAAGGAAAACGTTGAAGCCCTGATCGCTGATCTGAAGCGTATCAAGCCAGCTTCGTCGTATGGTATC
>NZ_JBIUVK010000098.1:0-5125 GCF_044742865.1 Pseudomonas sp. NPDC087814
GCCTTGAAGATCGTCCAGAAGGAACGTGGCTGGGTGCCGGACGGCGCCCTCTACGCCATCGGCGAGATCCTCGGCATCCCCGCCAGCGACGTTGAAGGCGTGGCGACGTTCTACAGCCAGATCTTCCGCCAGCCGGTCGGCCGCCACATCATTCGCGTGTGCGACAGCATGGTCTGCTACATCGGTGGCCACGAGTCCGTGGTCAGCGAGATCCAGAGCAAGCTGGGCATCGGCCTGGGCCAAACCACTCCGGACGGGCGCTTCACGCTGCTGCCGGTGTGCTGCCTGGGCAACTGTGACAAGGCGCCGGCGTTGATGATCGACGACGACACATTCGGCGACGTGCAGCCTGCTGGCGTCACCCAATTGCTCGAGGGCTACCCATGACCCTGACTTCCTTCGGTCCTGCCAACCGCATCAAGCGGTCGGCCGAGACTCACCCGCTGACCTGGCGCCTGCGTGACGACGGCGAGCCTGTATGGCTTGACGAGTACCAGGCCAAGAACGGTTACGCGGCCGCGCGCAAAGCCTTTGCCGACATGGCCCAGGACGACATCGTCCAGACCGTGAAGGACGCAGGCCTTAAGGGCCGCGGCGGTGCAGGCTTCCCCACGGGTGTCAAGTGGGGCCTGATGCCGAAAGACGAATCCATCAACATCCGCTACCTGCTGTGCAACGCGGATGAAATGGAGCCGAACACCTGGAAAGACCGCATGCTGATGGAGCAACTGCCCCATCTGCTGATCGAAGGCATGCTGATCAGTGCCCGCGCGCTGAAAACCTACCGCGGCTACATCTTCCTGCGTGGCGAATACACCACCGCCGCCAAGCACCTGAACCGTGCCGTGGAAGAAGCCAAGGCCGCTGGCCTGCTGGGCAAGAACATCCTTGGTTCGGGTTTCGACTTCGAACTGTTCGTGCACACCGGCGCAGGGCGTTATATCTGCGGTGAAGAAACCGCACTGATCAACTCCCTCGAAGGCCGCCGCGCCAACCCGCGTTCCAAGCCGCCCTTCCCTGCCGCCGTGGGCGTGTGGGGCAAGCCGACCTGCGTGAACAACGTTGAAACCCTGTGCAACGTGCCGGCAATCATCGGCGACGGCGTGGAGTGGTACAAATCGTTGGCCCGCGAAGGCAGCGAAGACATGGGCACCAAGCTCATGGGCTTCTCCGGCAAGGTCAAGAACCCGGGCCTGTGGGAACTGCCTTTCGGCGTGACCGCACGCGAGCTGTTCGAGGACTACGCCGGCGGCATGCGCGATGGCTACACCCTCAAGGCCTGGCAGCCAGGCGGCGCCGGTACCGGCTTCCTGTTGCCAGAACACCTGGACGCTCAAATGTACGCCGGCGGCATCGGCAAGGTGGGCACCCGTATGGGTACCGGCCTGGCCATGGCCGTGGACAACACCGTGAACATGGTGTCGTTGCTGCGCAACATGGAGCAATTCTTCTCCCGCGAATCCTGTGGCTTCTGCACCCCGTGCCGCGACGGTTTGCCATGGAGCGTCAAGCTGCTGATGGCCCTGGAAAACGGCGAAGGCCGCGAGGGCGACATCGAGACCCTGCTGGGTCTGGTCGGTTTCCTCGGCCCAGGCAAGACCTTCTGTGCTCACGCACCGGGCGCCGTGGAGCCATTGGGCAGCGCGATCAAATACTTCCGCTCGGAGTTCGAAGCCGGCATCGCGCCTACCAGCGCCGCCGTCCCGCCTCTGGCAAGGCCGATCGTAGTCGGCGCGTAACGCTTAAAAAGGCGAAGGGTCCGTGCCCTTCGCTTTCTCATGTGCTGACGCCTTCAAGGCTGTGTTGATGCACATGAATAACAAGATTCCATTAGCCACGCCCGCTGACACCGGGCCAACGAAGAACTTTGAACCATGGCCACTATCCACGTAGACGGCAAAGAGCTCGAAGTCGATGGGGCAGACAACCTGTTACAGGCGTGTCTGTCGCTAGGCCTCGACATTCCATATTTCTGCTGGCACCCCGCCCTTGGCAGCGTTGGCGCTTGCCGCCAGTGCGCGGTCAAGCAGTACACCGACGAGAACGACACCCGTGGTCGTATCGTCATGTCCTGCATGACCCCTGCCACCGACGGCAGCTGGATCTCCATCGAAGACGAAGAAGCGAAAGTGTTTCGCGCCAGCGTCGTCGAATGGCTGATGACCAACCACCCGCACGACTGCCCTGTGTGTGAGGAAGGCGGCCACTGCCACCTGCAAGACATGACCGTGATGACCGGCCACAACGAGCGCCGGTATCGCTTCACCAAGCGTACTCACCAGAACCAGCAACTGGGCCCGTTCATCTCCCACGAGATGAACCGCTGCATCGCTTGCTACCGCTGCGTGCGCTTCTATAAGGACTACGCCGGCGGTACCGACCTCGGTGTGTTTGGCGCCCACGACAACGTGTACTTCGGTCGCGTTGAAGACGGCACCCTCGAAAGTGAATTCTCCGGCAACCTCACCGAGGTCTGCCCGACCGGTGTGTTCACCGACAAGACTCACTCCGAGCGCTACAACCGCAAGTGGGACATGCAGTTCTCGCCGAGCATCTGCCATGGCTGCTCCAGCGGTTGCAACATCTCCCCGGGTGAGCGCTACGGCGAACTGCGTCGGATCGAAAACCGCTTCAACGGTTCGGTCAACCAGTACTTCCTGTGCGACCGTGGCCGTTTCGGCTACGGCTACGTCAACCGCGAAGACCGCCCGCGTCAGCCACTGCTGGCCGACGGCGCCAAGCTGAGCCTCGACGAAGCACTGGATAAAGCCGCTGACCTGCTGCGCGGTCGCAACATCGTCGGTATCGGTTCGCCCCGCGCCAGCCTCGAAAGCAACTACGCGTTGCGCGAACTGGTGGGTGCCGAGCACTTCTACTCGGGTATCGAAGCCGGTGAACTGGAGCGCATCCGCCTCGTGCTGCAAGTCTTGAACGACAGCCCGCTGCCGGTTCCGAACATGCGCGACATCGAAGACCATGACGCGATCTTCGTCCTCGGTGAAGACCTGACCCAGACCGCTGCCCGTGTCGCCCTGTCCCTGCGCCAGTCGGTAAAAGGCAAGGCCGAAGACATGGCCGACGCCATGCGCGTCCAGCCATGGCTCGACGCTGCGGTGAAAAACATCGGCCAGCACGCGCTGAACCCGCTGTTTATCGCCAGCCTGACCGCCACCAAGCTCGACGACATCGCAGAAGAATGCGTACACGCCGCGCCTGACGACCTGGCCCGCATCGGTTTCGCCGTGGCCCACGCCCTCGACGCCAGCGCGCCTGCCGTAGAAGGCCTGGACGCTGAAGCCGCTGAACTGGCCAAACGCATCGCCGACGCCCTGCTGGCCGCCAAGCGTCCATTGATCATCGCCGGCACCTCGCTGGGTTCCAAGGCGCTGATCGAAGCCGCGGCCAACATCGCCAAAGCCTTGAAGCTGCGCGAGAAGAACGGTTCCATCAGCCTGATCGTGCCAGAGGCCAACAGCCTCGGCCTGGCCATGCTCGGTGGCGAGTCCCTGGACGCCGCCCTGCAAGCCGTGACCGACGGCAGCGCCGATGCGATCGTGGTACTGGAAAACGACCTGTACACCCGCACTGATTCGGCCAAGGTCGACGCAGCGCTGAACGCGGCCAAAGTGGTGATCGTTGCCGACCACCAGAAAACCGCCACCAGCGACCGTGCCCACCTGGTACTGCCCGCCGCCAGCTTTGCTGAAGGCGACGGTACCCTGGTCAGCCAGGAAGGCCGCGCCCAGCGCTTCTTCCAGGTGTTCGATCCGAAGTACATGGACGCCAGCATCCTGGTTCACGAAGGCTGGCGCTGGCTGCATGCCCTGCGCGCCACCCTGCTGAACCAGCCGATCGACTGGACCCAGCTCGACCACGTGACCGCTGCCGCCGCTGCCGCTGCACCGCAACTGGCACGCATCGTCGACGCTGCACCGTCCGCCGCGTTCCGCATCAAGGGCATGAAACTCGCCCGTGAACCGTTGCGTTACTCCGGTCGTACCGCCATGCGGGCTGACATCAGCGTGCATGAGCCACGTACACCGCAAGACAACGACACCGCGTTTGCCTTCTCCATGGAAGGTTACTCGGGTTCGGTCGAGCCACGTCAGCAGGTGCCTTTCGCCTGGTCGCCGGGCTGGAACTCGCCGCAGGCCTGGAACAAGTTCCAGGACGAAGTCGGTGGCCACATTCGTGCCGGCGACCCGGGCACCCGCCTGATCGAAAGCACCGGTGACTCGCTGAACTGGTTCGCCAGCGTTCCGCGTCCGTTCAACCCGGCCCAGGGTACCTGGCAGGTTGTGCCGTTCTTCCACCTGTTCGGCAGCGAAGAGACTTCTTCCAAAGCCGCGCCGGTACAAGAGCGCATTCCAGCCGCCTACGTGTCCGTAGCCAAGTCCGAAGCCGACCGCCTGGGCGTCAACGACGGTGCCCTGCTCAGCGTGAACGTCGCCGGCAAGACCCTGCGTCTGCCGCTGCGCATCGACGAAGAGTTGGGTGCTGGCCTGGTTGCATTGCCAAAAGGCCTCGCGGGGATTCCTCCGGCGATCTTCGGCCTTACCGTTGACGGTCTGCAGGAGGCAGCTCAATGACCTGGTTCACCCCTGAAGTGATCGACGTGATCATCGCGGTGGTCAAGGCCATCGTGATCCTGTTGGCCGTGGTCGTGGCGGGCGCCCTGCTCAGCTTCGTCGAACGTCGCCTGCTGGGCTGGTGGCAGGACCGTTACGGTCCGAACCGCGTTGGCCCGTTTGGTATGTTCCAGATCGCCGCCGACATGCTGAAAATGTTCTTCAAGGAAGACTGGACCCCGCCGTTTGCCGACAAGGTGATCTTCACCCTGGCACCGGTCGTGGCCATGAGCGCCTTGCTGATTGCCTTCGCAATCATCCCGATCACCCCGACCTGGGGCGTGGCGGACCTGAACATCGGCTTGCTGTTCTTCTTCGCCATGGCCGGCCTGTCGGTCTACGCGGTGTTGTTCGCCGGTTGGTCGAGCAACAACAAGTTCGCCCTGCTGGGCAGCTTGCGGGCCTCGGCCCAGACCGTGTCCTACGAAGTGTTCATGGGCCTCGCGCTGATGGGCATCGTGGTGCAGGTGGGCTCGTTCAACATGCGCGACATCGTC
>NZ_JBIUVK010000099.1:0-4651 GCF_044742865.1 Pseudomonas sp. NPDC087814
CATCGGCCGCTCCAATGAGTTCCGGATCTACGCCGGTGTCGGCCACTCCATCATCCGCATTTCCGCCTCGCTGCTGGTCAAGCGTCTGCAAAAAAGGTTTGCCGTATGATCTCTATCAAGAATATCAACAAGTGGTATGGCGACTTCCAGGTGCTGACCGATTGCAGCACCGAGGTTAAAAAAGGCGAAGTGATCGTGGTGTGCGGGCCGTCCGGCTCGGGCAAATCGACCCTGATCAAGTGCGTCAACGCCCTGGAACCGTTCCAGAAAGGCGACGTGGTGGTCGATGGCACCTCCATTGCCGACCCGAAGACCAACCTGCCGAAACTGCGCTCGCGCGTTGGCATGGTGTTCCAGCACTTCGAGCTGTTTCCGCACCTGACCATCACCGAAAACCTGACCATCGCGCAGATCAAGGTATTGGGCCGCAGCAAGGAAGAAGCCACCAAGAAGGGCCTGCAACTGCTGGAGCGCGTCGGCCTGTCGGCTCACGCCCACAAGCACCCGGGCCAGCTTTCCGGCGGCCAGCAACAGCGTGTGGCGATTGCCCGTGCGCTGGCGATGGACCCGATCGTCATGCTGTTCGACGAACCGACCTCGGCCCTCGACCCGGAAATGGTCAACGAAGTGCTCGACGTGATGGTGCAGTTGGCCCAGGAAGGCATGACCATGATGTGCGTGACCCACGAAATGGGTTTCGCCCGCAAGGTAGCCGACCGGGTGATCTTCATGGACGCCGGCAAGATCATCGAAGACTGCCCGAAAGAGGAATTCTTCGGCGACATCAGCGCCCGCTCCGAGCGTGCGCAGCACTTCCTCGAGAAAATCCTGCAGCACTAAGCACTGCCCTGTTGTGGTGGGTCGGGCAACCCCACTCACCACAACTGGTTGACCCAAGGCATCTGTGATGAAATGCGACCCCAACCTCTTTCGCGCCGCGCCGCCATCACTTGCCGTGAAGCCTCGTCTGATTCGCCAATTGTTCCTGCCGCCGCTGATCATCGCCCTGATGATCGGACTGGGTTACGTCGGCTTCTGGATCAGCGAGTTCTATGGGATCCGCACCCTCAGCGATACCGGCGAACGCCAACTGGAATTGCACGCCCGCACCGTCGAGAGCGAACTCAGCAAATACACCTACCTGCCCAGTCTCCTGGAGCTGGAATCCAGCGTCTCCAGGCTGTTGGCAGACCCGAATCAAGAAACCCGCAAAACCGTCAACGACTACCTCGAAGGCCTGAACCGGCGCAGTCGCAGCCGGGCGATCTACGTGATGGACACCACCGGCCGTGTGCTGGCGACCAGTAACTGGCGCGATGCCGACAGTTACCAGGGTGAAGACCTGTCCTTCCGTGCCTATTTCCAGAATGCGGTGCGCGGCCAGCCCGGCCGGTTCTACGGCATCGGCAGCACCAACGGCGAACCCGGCTATTACCTGGCCCATGGCCTGGAAGAGCACGGCAAGATCATCGGCGTCGCCGTGGTCAAGGTACGCCTGGAAGCGCTGGAAGAGCGCTGGCAGCGGGCGCGCCTGGAGGCCTTCGTCAGTGACGAGAATGGCATCATCATTCTCTCCAGCGACCCGGCCCGTCGCCTCAAGTCCGTACGGCCATTGAGCGATGACACCAAGGACCGCCTCGCCCACAGCCTGCAATACTACTGGGCGACGCTCAACGAGCTGGAACCACTGGCCCGCGAACGCCTCAACGAAGGCACCGAGAAGTTGACCTTCCCGGCCAACAGCGAAGTGGTGGCCGACGAGCATGAGGTCAGCTACCTGGCCCAGACCCGCCCACTGAACGACACCCCCTGGAATTTCACCCTGCTCACCCCGCTGAACGACCTGCGCCGGGCCGCCATCAACCAGGGCATCCTGGTGGCCGTAGCCTTTGCGCTGGTGGCATTCCTGCTGATTGCCTGGAACGAGCGCCGCAAGGTGATTGCCACCCGCCTCGCCGCCCGGGAAGCCCTGCAGGAAGCCAATAACCAGCTGGAGCGACGGATTGCCGAACGCACCACCGACCTGCGGGCCAGCAACGAGCGGCTCAAGAGCCAGATTCGCGAGCGGCGCCAGGCCGAGGAAACCTTGCGCCGGGCCCAGGACGAGCTGGTGCAGGCCGGCAAACTCGCGGCCATCGGCCAGATGTCCACCAGCATCGCCCATGAATTGAACCAGCCACTGGCCGCCCTGCGTACCCTGTCGGGCAACACCGTGCGCTTCCTTGAGCGTGGGGCGCTGGACACCGCCAGTGCCAACCTCAAGACCATCAACGAACTGATCGACCGCATGGGTCGCATCACCGCCAGCCTGCGCTCCTTTGCCCGGCGTGGCGATGACCAGGGCGAAGCCAATCTGGGCAAGGCGGTGGACGCTACGTTCCAGATCCTCGGCAGTCGCCTGGAGACCCTGCCGCTGACGGTGCACCGCCACTTCAGCAGCGCGCAGTTGCAGATCGACCAGACACGCCTGGAGCAGATCCTGGTCAACCTGATGGGCAACGCCCTGGATGCGATGCAGGCGCAACCGGCCCCCGAACTGTGGCTGGAAGGCGACATCGCCGACGGCAAATATCGCCTGCGGGTGCGCGATAACGGCCACGGGATTGATCCCGAGACCCGCAAGCATTTGTTCGAACCGTTCTTTACCACCAAACCCGGCGAACAAGGCCTGGGCCTCGGCCTGACGCTGTCGGCCAGCCTCGCGGCGGCGACCGGCGGCAACCTCGCCGTCGAGCATCCGGCCAGCGGTGGTACTGCCTTTGTCCTGAGTTTGCCGCTGGCGAGCCCTCAACAAGTCGAGTCGAAATGAACGCAGAAAAAACCACCGACCTGACCGTCCTGATCGTCGAAGACGACCCCCATGTATTGCTCGGCTGCCAGCAAGCCCTGGCCCTGGAAGACATTCCCAGCGTGGGCGTGGGCAGTGCCGAAGAAGCCTTGACCCTCGTCGGTGAAAACTTCGCCGGCATCGTCATCAGCGATATTCGCCTGCCGGGCATCGACGGCCTGGAGTTGCTGACCCGGCTCAAGGCCCTGGATAAAAGCCTGCCGGTGGTGCTGATCACCGGCCACGGCGATATCTCCATGGCCGTGGGCGCGATGCGCAACGGCGCCTATGACTTCATGGAGAAACCCTTCTCTCCCGAGCGCCTGGTGGACGTAGCCCGCCGCGCCCTGGAACAACGCGGTTTGGCCCGGGAAGTCTGGTCGCTGCGCCGGCAACTGGCCGAGCGCGATTCGCTGGAAGGCCGGATCATCGGTCGCTCCCCGGCCATGCAGAACCTGCGGGAATTGATCGCCAACGTCGCCGACACCTCGGCCAACGTGTTGATCGAGGGCGAGACCGGCACCGGCAAGGAATTGGTCGCGCGCTGCCTGCACGATTTCAGCCGGCGCCACTCCCACCAGTTCGTCGCCTTGAACTGCGGCGGCCTGCCGGAGAACCTGTTCGAAAGCGAAATCTTCGGCCACGAAGCCAACGCGTTCACCGGTGCCGGCAAGCGCCGCATCGGCAAGATCGAACACGCCCACGAAGGCACGCTGTTCCTCGACGAAGTGGAAAGCATGCCGATGAACCTGCAGATCAAGCTGCTGCGGGTGTTGCAGGAACGTACCCTGGAACGCCTGGGCTCGAACCAGAGCGTGGCGGTGGATTGCCGGGTGATCGCCGCGACCAAGTCCGACCTCGACGACCTGAGCCGCGCCAACCAGTTTCGCAGCGACCTGTACTACCGTCTCAACGTGGTGACCCTGGAACTGCCGCCGCTGCGTGAACGCCGCGAAGACATCCTGCAGTTGTTCGAACACTTCCTGCAGCAGTCGTCGCTGCGTTTCGACCGCACCGCGCCGGACCTCGACAACCAGACCCTGTCCAGCCTGATGAGCCATGACTGGCCGGGCAACGTGCGTGAACTGCGCAACGTGGCCGAGCGGTTTGCCCTCGGTTTGCCGGCGTTCAAGAAGAGCGGCGCCAGCAGCGGCAACCATGGGCTGGCCTTTACCGAAGCGGTGGAGGCGTTCGAGCGCAACCTGCTCAACGATGCCTTGCAACGCAGCGGCGGCAACCTGACCCAGGCCAGCCAGGAACTGGGGATGGCCAAGACCACGTTGTTCGACAAGGTCAAGAAGTACGGGCTGAGCCACTAGGAGCGCATTGTGGATTTATTGTTGAAGGCGGCATTGGGTGCGGGGGTGGTGCTTATTCTGGCGGCGCTGGCCAAGACCAAGAACTACTACATTGCAGGGTTGGTGCCGCTGTTTCCGACGTTCGCGTTGATTGCGCATTACATTGTCGGCAAGGGTCGTTCGGTGGAGGATTTGAAGACCACCATCGTGTTCGGGATGTGGTCGATCATTCCGTACTTTGTGTACCTGGCGACGTTGTATGTGATGGTTGACCGGATGCGCCTGGAGGCTTCGCTGGCGGTGGCGGCGGTGGCGTGGTTGATGGCGGCTACGATTTTGGTCAGCGTGTGGGTCCGGGTACACGCCTGACATACACCTATCAAAGATGCGGAGCCGGGTGGGTGTGTATATCCGTTATTTAGGTAACGGCCGCTATTGGTTCCGCTCTTACAGCGGCTCACTTTTGAACAGCGCAAAAGTAAGCAAAACGCTCTTGCCCCACCACTCGGCACCTCGCTTAGGCTCG
>NZ_JBIUVK010000100.1:0-4492 GCF_044742865.1 Pseudomonas sp. NPDC087814
GAGTGTATCTGTCGTCTGACCGAACTTGTATTTTTTGATAACAGGGTTATCTGTTTCCTTCCTTCTTTGTGGCTCTTGGGGAACTTGTCTTCTTGCGAAATTCTTGGGCAATGTCGGGAATCGGCCCAACGCCTGTCCAGGGTAAAACGTGTATCCAGATAAAACTTGAGGCTGGAAGCCTGCCATGGGCCAGCGGGAAACCCACTGACACACGACAGCCAACCAACCTCTAGCGCAATCGCTTATTAGCGACGCAGACCCAGGCGACCGATCAGAGTCTGATAACGACCCAGATCCTTGCCTTTCAGGTAGTCCAGCAGCTTACGGCGCTGGTTTACCATGCGGATCAGACCACGACGGGAGTGGTGATCTTTACCGTTGGCCTTGAAGTGACCTTGCAGCTTGTTGATGTTGTGGGTGAGCAGTGCAACTTGCACTTCTGGCGAACCAGTGTCACCAACAGCTTGCTGATAGTCAGCAACGATTTGTGCTTTTTCTTGAACGTCGAGAGCCATGAGGCAATCCTTTTTTCAGGAAACCACCCAAAGGGCAGTTTCAACAGGCCAGGGACAAATCCCTGTATCTAAAAATGAGTAGTGACCATGCCTGCTAACAGCCACCCTCGTTCCAGTTTGAGTAAAAGCTACTGCGCTTTTACCACAAACTGGTTTCGGTCATTCTGACCGAATCAGTCGACGCGGCGCGATGCGCCCGTCTTCGCTCACTTCACCGATACCGATAAAGCGACCGTTGTGATCTTGTACCCGCACCATGCCGAACTTCGGGGCATCCGGTGCACGTACCGGCTGGCCGTTAAGCCAGTAGAACGCGCTGTGCTCCGAGAAGTGCAGCAATGGCCAATCCAGTAAACCGCTGTCCGATGGCATCAGGAAGCGATCAACCGCTTCGTTGCCGCCTTCGGCATGCACTGCTTCCAGCTCTTCCAGCGTGACCGTCTGGGCCAGGGTGAAAGGGCCTGCCTGGGTGCGTCGCAGTTCTGCAACGTATGCGCCACAGCCTAGTTGCTCACCGATATCTTCCACGAGGGTGCGGATATAGGTGCCTTTGCTGCAGTCCACCGCCAACCGGGCAGTGTCGCCTTCAGCGGCGAGCAATTCCAAGCGCGCAATAGTAACAGAACGCGGTTCGCGCTCCACCACTTCCCCTGCACGTGCCAGCTTGTAAAGAGGCTGGCCATCACGCTTGAGAGCCGAGTACATCGGCGGTATCTGACTGATTTGCCCACGAAAAGCAGGTAAGGCAGCTTCGATATCAGCACGACCAACGGTCACCTCGCGAACCTGCAAAACATCACCTTCGGCGTCTGCCGTGGTGGTGGTCTTGCCCAGTTGCATCAGGGTCTCGTAGCCCTTGTCGGAATCGAGCAGGTATTGCGAAAACTTGGTGGCCTCGCCGAAGCACAACGGCAACACGCCGGTGGCCAAGGGGTCGAGGCTGCCGGTGTGCCCTGCCTTCTCGGCATTGAGCAGCCAGCGAACCTTCTGCAACGCCGCATTGGAGGTAAAACCAATGGGTTTGTCGAGCAGAATGATGCCGCTGACATTACGACGGATGCGTTTGACCTGAGCCACCGATTACTCCTTGGCGTCTTCAGGCGTGGCGGATTCCGGGTGCTGATTGTCTTCAGCCACGGCCCGCTCGATCAGTGCCGACAGGTGCGCGCCACGCACGACACTTTCGTCGTAGTGGAAGTGCAACTGAGGAACGCTGCGCAGTTTCATTTCACGGGCCAACTGCATACGCAGGAAACCTGCGGCGGAGTTGAGCACCTTGATGCTTTGCGCGATTTCTTCGCTGTTGTCCTGGCCCATCACGGTGATGAAGATCTTGGCGTGACCAACGTCACGGCTGACTTCAACGGCGGTGATGGTGACCAGGCCAACACGTGGGTCTTTTACTTCACGACGGATCAGCTGTGCCAGCTCACGCTGCATCTGATCGCCGATACGTTGGGTACGGCTGTATTCTTTTGCCATGTCTTGTTACCTGTTGCTGCCACACGGTGAAACCCGTGGGGTCTGAAAGCGACAAACGCCCGGCCTGACAAAAGCCAGACCGGGCGTTGCGTTTAGAGTCCGGACACAGCGCCAGGCATTTGCTTGCCCGGGCGCTGCGTGGCCCTTGAAGTACGCGAGTTAGAGGCTGCGAGCAACCTGGACCTTCTCGTAGACTTCGATCTTGTCACCCGCCTTGACGTCGTTGTAGCTCTTGACGCCAATACCGCATTCCATGCCGGCACGTACTTCGGAAGCGTCATCCTTGAAGCGGCGCAGGGATTCCAGCTCGCCTTCGAAGATAACGATGTCTTCACGCAGTACACGGATTGGACGGTTACGGTGCACAACACCTTCGATAACCATGCAACCGGCGATCGCGCCGAATTTCGGCGAGCGGAACACGTCACGCACCTCGGCCACACCCAGGATGTTCTCCCGGACGTCGCTGCCAAGCATGCCGGTGAGGGCTTTCTTGACGTCTTCGATGATGTCGTAGATGACGTTGTAGTAACGCATGTCCAGGCCTTCCTGCTCGACGATCTTCCGTGCGCCAGCATCGGCACGCACGTTGAAGCCGAACAGTACAGCGTTGGAGGCCAGCGCCAGGTTGGCATCGGATTCGGTGATACCACCGACACCGCCGCCGACCACACGCACTTGCACTTCGTCGTTACCCAGGCCATTCAAGGCGCCGTTCAACGCTTCGAGGGAACCACGAACGTCAGATTTGAGGACGATGTTAAGCGTCTTCTTCTCTGCCTGGCCCATGTTCTCGAAGATGTTTTCCAGCTTGCCGGCGTGAGCACGGGCCAGCTTGACTTCGCGGAACTTGCCTTGACGGAACAGAGCCACTTCACGGGCTTTCTTCTCGTCCGACAGCACGCTCATCTCGTCGCCAGCGTCCGGGGTACCGTCCAGGCCGAGGATCTCGACAGGGATGGAAGGACCGGCTTCCTTGATTGGCTTGCCGTTCTCGTCGAGCATGGCACGTACACGGCCATAGTTCGAACCGACCAGTACCATGTCGCCTTGGCGCAGGGTACCGTCTTGAACCAGAACGGTTGCAACCGGGCCACGACCCTTGTCGAGACGCGATTCAACCACAACACCACGACCCGGGGCCGATGGAGTTGCTTTCAGTTCAAGAACTTCGGCTTGCAGCAGGACAGCTTCAAGCAGTTCGTCTACACCGGTACCGACTTTCGCCGAAACCGAAACGAATGGCGTATCACCGCCCCACTCTTCGGAAGTCACGCCGTGAACCGACAGTTCGCTACGGATGCGATCGAGATCGGCGCCCGGCTTGTCGATTTTGTTCACTGCAACAACCAGAGGAACACCAGCGGCTTTAGCGTGCTGGACAGCTTCAATGGTCTGTGGCATTACGCCGTCGTCCGCTGCAACTACCAGGATCACGATGTCAGTCGCCTTGGCACCACGGGCACGCATGGCGGTAAACGCGGCGTGACCAGGGGTGTCGAGGAAGGTGACCATGCCGCGTTCGGTTTCAACGTGGTATGCACCGATGTGCTGGGTGATGCCGCCGGCTTCGCCTGCAGCTACCTTGGCACGACGGATATAGTCGAGCAGCGAGGTCTTACCATGGTCAACGTGGCCCATTACGGTCACGACTGGCGCACGGGAGAACGTCTCGCCTTCAAACTTCAGGGACTCGGCCAGGGAATCTTCCAGGGCGGTGTCGCTGACCAGGGTCACTTTGTGGCCCAGCTCTTCAGCAACCAGTTGGGCAGTTTCCTGGTCCAGTACCTGGTTGATGGTCGCTGGGGTACCCAGTTTGAACATGAACTTGATGATTTCAGCAGCCTTGACCGACATCTGATTGGCGAGGTCGCCAACAGTGATGGTCTCGCCGATCTGCACGTCACGCACGACAGGGCCGGTTGGGCTCTGGAAACCGTGGGCGTTGCGCTTCTTCAGCTTGGCCTTGCCGCGACCACCGCGACGGAAGCTGTCGCTTTCTTCGTCGGTAGTACGTGGGGCAACGCGTGGCGCTGGCGCCTTCTCTTTGACCGAAGCACGATGTGGAGCGTTTTTGCGCTCACCATCGCCACTGCCACGACGATTGTTATCGTCGGCACGTGGTTTGTCCGGGCGGCGAGGTTCTTCGCGTTTGCGAGCGTCGGCTGCAGGAGCTGGCGCGGCGGCAACCGGAGCGGCCTCACGAACAGCTTCAACAGGCGCGCTAGGCGCAGCAACGGCCTCAGTGTTAGCAGGTTGCGCAGCAGCAGGCTGGCGACGCGCTTCTTCTTCGGCGCGACGCTTGGCTTCTTCTTCAGCCTTCTGACGAGCAGCATTTTCTACTGCGCGACGTTCTTCCAGTTCGCGTTTGCGCTCGGCTTCGATTTCTTCCGGGCTGCGGTGTTCGAAGACTTTGTTCGTGCGTAGTTCATCGCTGATGCTCTTGCTGCCTGCAACACGCAGGGTGCTGGTGGTTTTGCGCTGCATTGTTATCT
>NZ_JBIUVK010000101.1:0-3791 GCF_044742865.1 Pseudomonas sp. NPDC087814
GTCAGGGTCCGGAGCACTCCTCGGCCCGTCAGGAGCGTTACCTGCAATTGTGCGCCGAGCACAACATCCAGGTGTGCGTGCCGACTACCCCGGCCCAGATCTACCACTTGCTGCGTCGCCAGGTGATCCGCCCGCTGCGCAAGCCGCTGGTAGTGCTGACGCCGAAATCGCTGCTGCGTCATAAATTGGCCATCTCGACCCTGGAAGATCTGGCGGATGGTTCGTTCCAGACCGTTATTTCAGAAATCGATACCCTCGACGCGGCCAAGGTCACTCGCCTGATCCTGTGCAGCGGCAAGGTTTACTACGATTTGCTGGAAAAACGCCGTGCCGAAGGCCGCGAAGACATCGCCATCGTGCGGATCGAGCAGCTTTACCCGTTCCCGGAAGACGACCTGATGGAGGCCATCGCGCCTTACACCAACCTCACCAATGTGGTGTGGTGTCAGGAAGAACCGATGAACCAGGGCGCGTGGTACAGCAGCCAGCATCATCTGCGTCGCAGCATCGGCAATCACAAACAGGCACTGGGCCTGGAGTACGCCGGTCGTGATGCTTCTGCTGCACCTGCGTGTGGTTATGCGTCGATGCACGCCGAACAGCAGGAAAAACTGCTGCAAGATGCTTTCACTGTTTAACGCCTTCGCGCTGACTGAAACCGAATTTTAAGGACCCACAGATAATGGCTATCGAAATCAAAGCCCCGTCATTCCCGGAATCGGTTGCCGATGGCACCGTTGCCACCTGGCACAAGAAACCAGGCGAGGCCGTCAAGCGTGACGACCTGATCGTCGACATCGAAACCGACAAGGTCGTGCTCGAAGTGTTGGCTGAAGCTGACGGCGTGCTGGGCGCAATCGTTGCCGAAGAAGGCGCTACCGTCCTGTCGAACCAGGTACTGGGCTCGATCGAAGAGGGCGGTGCTGCTGCCGCTGCCGCTGCTCCTGCTCCTGCCGCCGCTGCGGCACCGGCTGCTGCCGCAGCTCCAGCTGCTGCACCGGCTGCGGGTGGCGAAGATCCAATCGCTGCACCGGCTGCGCGTCAGCTGGCTGACGAAAACGGCATCAACCTGGCGTCCATCAAGGGCACCGGCAAAGATGGCCGTGTGACCAAGGAAGACGTGGTTGCCGCCGTTGAAGCCAAGAAAAACGCTCCAGCTGCTGCGCCTGCCAAGGCTGCTGCCCCGGCTGCCGCTGCTCCTGTGTTCGCCGCTGGCGACCGCACCGAGAAGCGCGTACCGATGACCCGCGTGCGTGCCACCGTGGCCAAGCGCCTGGTTGAAGCACAGTCGAACATGGCGATGCTGACTACTTTCAACGAAGTCGACATGACCGAAGTCATGGCCCTGCGTTCGAAGTACAAGGACCTGTTCGAGAAGTCCCACAACGGCGTACGCCTGGGCTTCATGTCGTTCTTCGTGAAAGCGGCCACCGAAGCGCTGAAACGCTTCCCGGCAGTCAACGCTTCCATCGACGGCGGCGACATCGTTTACCACGGTTATGCTGACGTCGGCGTTGCCGTCTCCAGCGACCGTGGCCTGGTGGTACCGGTTCTGCGTAACGCCGAGCTGATGAGCCTGGCTGAAATCGAAGGCGGCATCGCCAACTTCGGCAAGAAGGCCCGTGACGGCAAACTGACCATCGACGAGATGACCGGTGGTACCTTCACCATCACCAACGGTGGTACTTTCGGTTCGATGATGTCGACTCCGATCGTCAACCCGCCACAAGCTGCGATCCTGGGCATGCACAACATTCTGCAGCGTCCTATGGCGATCAACGGCCAAGTGGTTATCCGCCCGATGATGTACCTGGCGCTGTCGTACGATCACCGCCTGATCGATGGTAAAGAAGCCGTGACTTTCCTGGTGACCATCAAGAACCTGCTGGAAGACCCGGCTCGTCTGCTGCTGGATATCTGATAAAGCGGCGGTGCGCCGTACCACCCGGTCTGCCGCGAGGCAGGCCGGAGTGCGGCTCACGGCTTGAAGCTTTTAGCTAAAGAGGATTTTTTTTCATGTCGCAGAAATTTGACGTTGTAGTGATTGGCGCAGGCCCTGGCGGCTACGTTGCCGCCATCAAGGCCGCACAACTGGGCCTCTCGACTGCTTGCATCGAAAAATACACCGACAAGGAAGGCAAACTGGCGCTGGGCGGTACTTGCCTGAACGTTGGCTGCATTCCTTCCAAGGCGCTGCTGGACAGCTCCTGGAAATTCCACGAAGCGCAAGACGGTTTTGCCATCCACGGCATCAACCACGCTGGCGTGACCATGGACGTGCCAGCGATGGTCGGCCGCAAGGCCAACATCGTTAAAGGCCTGACTTCCGGCGTTGCTACCCTGTTCAAGGCCAACGGCGTTACTTCCCTGCAAGGCCACGGCAAACTGCTGGCCGGCAAGAAAGTTGAAATCACCAAGCCTGACGGTTCGACCGAAATCATCGAAGCCGAGAACGTGATCCTGGCTCCAGGTTCGCGTCCAATCGACATTCCACCGGCTCCGGTCGACCAGAACGTGATCGTTGATTCGACCGGCGCCCTGGAATTCCAAGCGGTTCCAAAACGTCTGGGCGTGATCGGCGCTGGCGTGATCGGCCTGGAACTGGGTTCGGTCTGGTCCCGCCTGGGTTCCGAAGTGACCGTGCTGGAAGCCCTGGACACGTTCCTGCTGGCTGCCGACACCGCAGTGTCCAAAGAAGCGCTGAAAACCCTGACCAAACAAGGTCTGGACATCAAGCTGGGCGCTCGTGTTACCGGTTCCAAGGTTAACGGCGAAGAAGTTGTCGTGACCTACACCGACAAGGATGGCGAACAGACCATCACTTTCGACAAGCTGATCGTAGCCGTTGGTCGCCGTCCGGTGACCACTGACCTGCTGGCTTCCGACAGCGGCGTGAACATCGACGAGCGTGGTTTCATCCACGTTGACGATCACTGCGCTACCACCGTGCCGGGCGTCTACGCCATTGGCGACGTGGTTCGCGGCATGATGCTGGCGCACAAGGCTTCCGAAGAAGGCATCATGGTTGTCGAGCGCATCAAGGGTCACAAGACCCAGATGAACTACGACCTGATCCCGTCTGTTATCTACACCCACCCGGAAATTGCATGGGTCGGCAAGAACGAACAGCAGTTGAAAGCTGAAGGCGTTGAAGTTAACGTCGGCACCGTCCCGTTTGCCGCGTCTGGCCGTGCCAGGGCAGCCAACGACACCGGTGGTTTTGTCAAAGTCATCGCTGATGCCAAGACTGACCGCGTATTGGGCGTCCACGTGATTGGCCCAGGCGCAGCAGAACTGGTTCAGCAAGGCGCAATCGGTATGGAATTCGGCACCAGCGCCGAAGACATCGGCATGATGGTTTTCTCCCATCCGACCCTGTCCGAAGCGCTGCACGAAGCCGCGTTGGCAGTGAATGGCCATGCCATCCACATCGCCAACAAGAAGAAGCGCTAAGCGAGATAATAAGAAACCACGGCGGTTGCCCGTCGTGAGCCTTGTGCGCAAGACTCACCGCGGAATATCCGCTGGACGCAGTCTTGCGCAGTTTCACCACCCAGGGTTCAGGCCTTTGGTGGTTTGACTGTGCAAGCAGCAGTCACAGGTGGCGCGGCACTCAATAAAGAGCGCAGCGCCGAATGCGCAGTACCTAACGAAGACGGTAATAAGCATGAATCTTCACGAGTATCAGGGTAAGCAGCTGTTCGCTGAATACGGCCTGCCAGTATCCAAGGGTTACGCAGTAGACACCCCGGAAGCAGCAGCAGAAGCTTGCGACTAAATCGGCGGCTCCG
>NZ_JBIUVK010000102.1:0-3768 GCF_044742865.1 Pseudomonas sp. NPDC087814
TTTTTGCGACCCATTGTCGCACCCTTCCGATCGCTGACTTTCCCCTCCTGCCATTCGGGTCTACGCTTGTTTGCACAGTGGACTGGCATTGGCCGGTCGACGGCCGACTTGCACTCGATGGGTTGAAACATTTCTGCTCGATGACAGGCGCAAAGGCTGGTACTTACCGGCTGTCGTGCCACTGGCCATTCGTCACCCGAGCTGCTTGTTTACACACACTCAGTTACAAGTACCTTCGACCCGTTTAAAATCCTGTCCAAGTCGTCAGCTTTTAACCCTGAATTTTGTCCTTACGCCAAACATGGAAAGGGCGCAGAATCTGGTTTGGAACGCATTGACGCAGGTCACCTTGCGTTGCAATGGAATCTTGCTTTCTCCATACTTGCGACCGATTTTTACCCTATAAAAAAACTAAACCGTGGAACCTTAGAATGAGCACAGCAATCAGTCCGACTGCTTATAACTATAAGGTAGTCCGCCAGTTCGCCATCATGACGGTGGTCTGGGGGATCCTTGGCATGGGGCTCGGCGTTTTCATTGCCTCGCAACTGGTTTGGCCAGAGTTGAATTTTGGCCTGCCATGGACGACATTTGGACGCCTGCGCCCGTTGCACACCAACCTGGTGATTTTCGCCTTCGGTGGATGTGCACTGTTTGCCACTTCTTATTACGTCGTGCAGCGAACCTGCCAAACGCGACTGATTTCCGATGCACTGGCGGCCTTTACCTTCTGGGGTTGGCAAGCGGTCATCGTGGGCGCGATCGTCACCCTGCCGCTGGGCTACACCACCACCAAGGAATACGCCGAGCTGGAATGGCCGATCGCCATTTTGCTGGCGATTGTCTGGGTGACCTACGCAGTGGTGTTCTTCGGCACCATCGTCAAGCGCAAGACCAAGCACATCTATGTCGGCAACTGGTTCTACGGGGCATTTATCCTGGTGACGGCGATGCTGCATATCGTCAACCATGCGTCCTTGCCGGTCAGCTTCTTCAAGTCCTACTCGGCCTACGCCGGTGCGACGGACGCAATGATCCAGTGGTGGTACGGCCACAACGCCGTAGGTTTCTTCCTCACCACCGGCTTCCTGGGGATGATGTACTACTTCGTGCCGAAACAGGCCGAGCGTCCGATCTACTCCTATCGCCTGTCCATCGTGCACTTCTGGGCCCTGATCACCCTGTACATCTGGGCCGGTCCGCACCACCTGCACTACACCGCATTGCCGGACTGGGCCCAGTCCCTGGGCATGGCGATGTCGATCATCCTGCTCGCGCCAAGCTGGGGCGGCATGATCAACGGCATGATGACCCTGTCGGGCGCCTGGCATAAATTGCGCACCGACCCGATCCTGCGGTTCCTCGTGGTCTCCCTGGCGTTCTACGGCATGTCGACCTTCGAAGGCCCGATGATGGCCATCAAGACGGTCAACTCGCTGTCCCACTACACCGACTGGACCATCGGCCACGTACACGCCGGCGCCCTCGGTTGGGTAGCGATGATTTCCATCGGCGCGCTGTACCACATGATCCCGAAACTGTTCGGCCGTGCGCAGATGCACAGCGTCAGCCTGATCAACACCCACTTCTGGCTGGCCACCATCGGTACCGTGCTCTACATCGCCTCGATGTGGGTCAACGGCATCACCCAGGGCCTGATGTGGCGTGCAATCAACGATGACGGCACCCTCACCTACTCCTTCGTCGAAACCCTGGTGGCCAGCCACCCAGGCTTCATCGTGCGACTGGTGGGCGGGGCGATCTTCCTCAGCGGCATGTTCCTGATGGCTTACAACACTTGGCGCACCGTGCGTTCGGCACAACCCGCCGAAGTCGCCGCTGCGGCGCAGATGGCCTGAGGAGTCGATGATGAAACACGAAACCATTGAAAAGAACGTCGGCCTGCTGATGCTGCTGATGGTGCTCGCCGTGAGCATCGGCGGCCTGACCCAGATTGTGCCGCTGTTCTTCCAGGATGTGACCAACAAGCCAGTGGAAGGCATGAAGCCCTACACCGCGCTGCAACTGGAAGGCCGCGACATCTATATCCGCGAAGGCTGCGTACAGTGCCATTCGCAGATGATCCGCCCGTTCCGCGCCGAAACCGAGCGTTATGGCCACTACTCGGTGGCCGGTGAAAGCGTGTGGGATCACCCGTTCCTGTGGGGCTCCAAGCGTACCGGGCCGGACCTGGCCCGCGTCGGCGCGCGCTACTCGGACGACTGGCACCGCGCGCACTTGTACAACCCGCGCAACGTGGTACCGGAATCGAAGATGCCGGCGTACCCATGGCTGGTCACCGCCCCGGTCGACAGCAGCCACACCGAGACCAAGCTCAAGGTGATGCGCACCCTCGGCGTGCCGTACACCGACGACGACATCGCCGGTGCCGTGGCCTCCCTCAAGGGCAAGACCGAGATGGACGCGCTGGTTTCGTACCTGCAAGTGCTCGGCACTGCCATCAAGAGCAAGAGGTGAGCCATGGGATTTGATTTCGATGCTGGAACCATCCGCGGGCTTGGCACGCTGGTCGTGGCCATCGCCTTCATCGGCTTGTCGCTGTGGGTGTTCAACTCCCGGCGCAATTCGGAGTTCGCCGAGGCGTGCCTACTGCCGTTTGCCGATGAACCGCTACCGCCAACCCCCGACGCTCAAGAAGAGCCTGCAACAAGGAGCAACCGGCCATGACTACCTTCTGGAGTACATGGATCTGTGTACTGACCCTCGGCAGCCTGATCGGCCTGACCTGGCTGTTGATCGGCACCCGCAAGGGCGAGACCAAGGGCAGCGTGGACCAGACCATGGGCCACGCCTTCGACGGGATCGAGGAGTACGACAACCCGCTGCCGCAATGGTGGTTCATGCTGTTCGCCGGCACCCTGGTGTTTGCCGTCGGCTACCTGATCCTCTACCCGGGCCTGGGCAACTGGAAAGGCGTGTTGCCGGGCTATGAAGATGGCTGGACCCAGACCAAGGAATGGGACAAGGAGATGGCCAAGGCCGACGCCAAATTCGGACCGATCTTCGCCAAATTCGCGGCCATGCCGGTGGAAGAAGTCGCCAAGGACCCGCAGGCACTGAAAATGGGCGGCCGCCTGTTCGCCTCCAACTGCGCGGTGTGCCATGGCTCGGACGCCAAGGGCGCCTACGGCTTCCCGAACCTGGCAGATAACATCTGGCGCTGGGGCGGTTCGGCGGATGCAATCAAGATGACCATCATGAATGGCCGTCATGCCGCGATGCCGGCCTGGGGTGAAGTGCTGGGCGAGGACGGTGTGAAGAACGTCGCAGCCTATGTGCGCCATGAATTGGCAGGCCTGCCGCTGCCGGCGGACAGCACTGCGGATGTCGCCGCGGGCCAAGTGGCATTCAGCACCACCTGTGTCGCCTGCCACGGGCCGGAAGGCCATGGCGTGGAAGCCATGGGCGCGCCGAACCTGACGCAGCCAGGCGGCTTTATCTACGGCACCAGCCTGGCGCAGTTGCAGCAGACCATTCGCCACGGCCGCCAGGGCCAGATGCCTGCGCAGGAAGTACTGCAAGGCAATGACAAGGTGCACCTGCTGGCCGCCTATGTTTACAGCCTGTCCCACAATGCTGATGGCGCAACGCCTGACAGCCAACCCGAGTAATCCTGCACCACCCAAAAGCCGCGCCTGATTCAGGCGCGGCTTTTTTGCGACCCATTGTCGCACCCTTCCGATCGCTGACTTTCCCCTCCTGCCATTCGGGTCTACGCTTGTTTGCACAGTGGACTGGCATTGGCCG
>NZ_JBIUVK010000103.1:0-2868 GCF_044742865.1 Pseudomonas sp. NPDC087814
AGCCTGCGTTCGGCCAGCGTGGTTTAACGGGGCGCCCAAGATCAAGATCAAAAGCAGATCAACAGCACAGCGGCCTACCGGCCGGCTTGAGTGTTGAAGTGCAAAATCAAAAGCTAAAGCGGGCACGGTCCACTGTAGGAGCTGGCTTGCCGGCGATGGCATCAACTGGGTGTACCTGATACACCGAGGTGTCTGCATCGCCGGCAAGCCAGCTCCTACAGAAAAGCAGCTCTGCCTTCGCTCTGGATCTTGCCTTTGCTTTTAACACTCCACTACTCCGCACTACGCTGCGTATGACTCGATACAAACTGCCGAAACCGCTCCGTCGGCAACCCCTCAAACAACTCCGCCGGGGTGCCCTGGGCATCAATCAACCCATTGGCCATAAACACCACCCGATTGGACACATGCCGCGCAAACCCCATCTCATGGGTCACCACCAACATGGTCCGCCCTTCCTCGGCCAGCGACCGCATCACCCGCAACACCTCCCCCACCAACTCCGGGTCCAGCGCCGACGTCGGCTCATCAAACAACATTACTTGCGGGTTCATCGCCAACGCCCGGGCAATCGCCACCCGCTGCTGCTGCCCACCCGACAAATGCGCCGGGTAATAATCACGGCGATCATAAAGCCCCACCTTGTGCAGCAGTTGCTCAGCTTCCTCCACACACTCGGCCTTCGAACGCTTGAGCACCCGCATCGGCCCCTCGATGACATTTTGCAAAACCGTCATATGCGACCACAGGTTAAAACTCTGGAACACCATGCCCAGCTTGCTGCGCATGGTCTCCACCTGCCGCGTGCTGCCAGGCAACAACCGACCGTTGCGCTGGCGCTTGAGCTCGATGGTTTCGCCGTCGAGCACAATACTGCCCTCGTCCGGGGTTTCCAGCAGGTTGATACAACGCAGGAAAGTGCTCTTGCCCGAACCGCTGGCACCGAGGATGGAAATCACGTCACCTTTGTGAGCCTCCAGCGAAATCCCCTTGAGAACCTGTGCCGAACCGAAAGCCTTGTGAATGTTGTTAACCGTAAGGGCGCTCTGAATCTGAGTACTCATGACAAGCTCCGCTGCAATCAGGAATGAGAAATAGGTTCGGGGGTTTGCTTGACCGGCAGGTCTTTCGGCCGCTCACGCAGATGGGGCGACAGACGATGTTCAATCCAGGCCACCACACGCACCACCAGGAAATTCAGGATCAGGTAGATCAACGCCGCACAAATGAACACTTCCATGGTGCGGTAGGTACGCTGGATGATTTGTTGCGCCACGCCGGTGACGTCCCACACGGTGACCAGGCTGGCCAGCGCGGTGGACTTGACCAGCAAAATGGCCTCGGTGGAATAGGCCGGAAGCGCCTGGCGCAAGGTGACCGGGCCGATCACTCGCCACAGCAGGGTCCAACGCCCCATGCCTACCGCCTGCCCCGCTTCGATCTGCCCTTGAGGCACGCTCAGCAGGCCACCGCGAATGATTTCAGCGGTGTAACCGGCGGTGCACAGCGCCAGGGAGACCACGGCGCAGCCATAAGGCGACCTCAACACCACCCACAGGAAGCTGTCGCGAATCGCCGGGAACTGCCCCAGGCCGTAATAGATCAGGAACATCTGGATCATCAGCGGCGTGCCGCGAAACAGCATGATGTAGAAACGCGCCGGGTAGCTGAGGAATGGCCAGCGGCTGACGCGCATGGACACCACGCCCAGCGACAGCAGCAACCCCAGGGTCAGGGACGAAAAAAACAAGGCCAGGGTGATGGGCAAGGCACCCAGCAACTTGAGCATGGTGTCGGCAAGAAAGGCGAAATCGATCATGGCAAACGGTCCCTTCTCACGACTGTGCAGGATTGCGCCGCTGCGTACGCTGTACGCGCGCTTCGGCAATATTGAAAAGACGGCCCGAAAGCCCGGTCAGAATCAGGTAGCACACGCCGCCGACGATGTAGAACGTGAAGTACTGGCGCGTGGAACCCGCCGCCACCTGGCTGGCGCGCATCAGTTCCACCAGGCCAATCACCGAAATCAGCGCGGAGTCTTTCAGGCTCATTTGCCAGACGTTGCCCAGGCCCGGCAGCGCGTACCGCCAGATCTGCGGGATCAGCACCCGGCGAATCCGCGTTGCGCGGTTCATGCCGATCGCCAGTGCTGCCTCAAGCTCACCCTTGGCCACCGCGATAAAGGCACCGCGATAGACCTCAGCCTGATACGACGCCGAGATCAATCCAACGGCGATGGCCCCCACCATGAACGGCGGGACATCGACATAGCCTTCACCGCCAAACCAGTGATTGACGGCCGTCACCACACTGGCACCGCCGAAATAGAACAGGTAGATCACCAACAGCTCCGGAATCCCCCGGAACAGGATGGAATAGGCATCCCCCAGGTATCGCAAGGCACGCTTTTTGGAAAGCTTGGCCATGGCCACCAGGCTGCCGACCAGCGCACCGACCACCAGCGCCGCAAGGGTCAACAACACGGTCATGAGGGCGGCCTTGAGCAAGGCCATCCCCCAACCCGTGTCGCCAAAACTGAGCATCTGCATGAGACTCATCAAGTCACTCCTACCGAAAACACATAAAGCACCGGAACCTTGAAATCCGTCTCAACCTGCCCGACGTCCATGAAGCAAAGGGTGCAACTGCCTGCCTGGTTTACTTGACCATCGGCAGGTTCAAACCCTGCTCCTTGGCGCAATCAATCGCGATCTGGTAGCCCGCATCCGCATGACGCATCACGCCGGTCGCCGGGTCGTTGTGCAGCACGCGCGCGATACGCTCGGCGGCTTCGTCGGTACCGTCGCAGACAATCACCATGCCCGAGTGCTGGGAGAAGCCCATGCCGACGCCGCCGCCGTGGTGCAA
>NZ_JBIUVK010000104.1:0-2507 GCF_044742865.1 Pseudomonas sp. NPDC087814
GGCCATCCGCCACACCACCGTACACGCGACAGCCGTGGGCATCAGCCTGTACGGCCCGTACCAGCGGGTGGTCGAACTGGCTTCGATGCTGCTGCTCGCTGCAGCCATCACCGCCTTCCACTTGGGCCGCAACGAAGCCAAGGAGCAATGACGATGCCTGCTATCCCTTTGGAGCATGGTCTGGCGGTCGCCGGCATCCTGTTCTGCCTTGGCCTGGTCGGCCTGATGGTTCGCCGCAACATTCTGTTCGTGTTGATGAGCCTGGAAATCATGATGAACGCCGCGGCACTCGCGTTCATCGTGGCCGGTAGCCGTTGGGGCCAGCCGGATGGACAAGTGATGTTCATCCTGGTGATCAGCCTGGCAGCCGCCGAGGCCAGTATTGGCCTGGCGATCCTGCTGCAACTGTATCGTCGCTTCCACACGCTTGATATCGACGCTGCCAGTGAGATGCGCGGATGAACATGATCTTTCTGACTTTCGTATTTCCCCTGATCGGTTTCCTGCTGCTGTCGTTCTCCCGTGGACGCTGGTCGGAAAACCTCTCGGCCCTGGTCGGCGTGGGTTCCATTGGCCTGTCGGCAATTGTCGCCGCCTACGTCATCTGGCAATTCAACGTCGCACCGCCTGAAGGCGGTCACTACACCCTGGTGTTGTGGCAGTGGATGTCGGTGGAGGGCTTCAAGCCCAACTTCGCCCTCTACGTCGACGGCCTGTCGATCACCATGCTCGGCGTGGTGGTGGGTGTGGGCTTCCTGATCCACCTGTTCGCGTCCTGGTACATGCGCGGTGAAGCCGGTTACTCGCGCTTCTTCGCCTACACCAACCTGTTTATCGCCAGCATGCTGTTCCTGGTGCTGGGCGATAACCTGTTGTTCCTGTACTTCGGCTGGGAAGGCGTGGGCCTGTGCTCGTACCTGTTGATCGGTTTCTACTACAGCAACCGCAACAACGGTAACGCCGCACTCAAAGCCTTTATCGTGACCCGGATCGGTGACGTGTTCATGGCCATCGGCCTGTTCATCCTGTTCCAACAGGTGGGCACGCTGAACATCCAGGAACTGCTGGTGCTGGCACCGCAGAAATTCCAGGTCGGCGACTTCTGGATCACCCTGGCGACCCTGATGCTGCTGGGTGGCGCGGTCGGTAAATCCGCGCAACTGCCGCTGCAAACCTGGCTGGCGGATGCGATGGCCGGTCCTACCCCGGTTTCGGCACTGATCCACGCCGCGACCATGGTAACCGCCGGTGTCTACCTGATTGCCCGTACCCACGGCCTGTTCACCCTGGCGCCGGAGATTCTGCACCTCGTGGGCCTGGTGGGTGGCGTGACCCTGGTACTGGCAGGTTTTGCTGCCCTGGTTCAAACCGACATCAAGCGTATCCTCGCCTACTCGACCATGAGCCAGATCGGCTACATGTTCCTGGCCCTGGGCGTTGGCGCCTGGGACGGTGCGATCTTCCACCTGATGACCCACGCCTTCTTCAAGGCCCTGCTGTTCCTTGCTTCCGGTGCGGTGATCGTTGCCTGCCACCACGAGCAGAACATCTTCAAGATGGGCGGCCTGTGGAAGAAACTGCCGTTGGCCTACGCCAGCTTCATCGTCGGCGGCGCGGCCTTGTCGGCCCTGCCACTGGTGACCGCAGGTTTCTACTCGAAAGACGAAATCCTCTGGGAAGCCTTTGCCAGCGGTAACCACGGCCTGCTGTACGCCGGCCTGGTAGGTGCGTTCATGACCTCGCTGTACACCTTCCGCCTGATCTTCATCACGTTCCACGGTGAAGCCAAGACTGAAGCCCACGCAGGCCATGGCATTTCCCACTGGCTGCCACTGTCGGTGCTGATCATCCTGTCGACCTTCGTCGGCGCCATGATCACCCCGCCACTGGCCGGTGTTCTGCCGGAAAGCGCCGGCCATGCCGGTGGTGCAGCCAAGCACAGCCTGGAAATCGCCTCGGGCGCCATCGCCATCGCGGGTATCCTGCTGGCGGCCCTGCTGTTCCTCGGCAAGCGCCGCTTCGTCACCGCCATCGCCAACAGTGGCATTGGCCGCTTCCTTTCGGCCTGGTGGTTCGCTGCCTGGGGCTTCGACTGGATCTACGACAAACTGTTCGTCAAGCCGTACCTTGCGATCAGCCACGTACTGCGCAAAGACCCGCTCGACCAGACCATCGGTTTGATCCCGCGTGCCGCCAAGGCCGGTCACACCGCCCTGAGCCGCAGCGAGACCGGCCAATTGCGCTGGTATGCAGCTTCCATGGCGGCCGGTGCCGTCCTGGTAATCGGCGCCATCATCGTGGTCGCGGTCTGACTATGCACATTGCGAACTTTGCGAACTTGCGAAAGGAAACGAGCCCGTCATGATTCTGCCCTGGCTAATCCTGATCCCCTTTATCGGCGGCCTGCTCTGCTGGATGGGTGAACGCTTCGGCGCCACCCTCCCCCGCTGGATTGCGTTGGTGACCATGTGCCTGGAACTCGCGCTCGGCGTCTGGCTGTGGGCGCA
>NZ_JBIUVK010000105.1:0-2494 GCF_044742865.1 Pseudomonas sp. NPDC087814
CTGTGAACTCGAGAAGGACGGGTAACTCCGACCACTTGGGTATGAGGTGAAGCTATGTTAAACCGCGAGCTCGAAGTCACCCTCAATCTTGCCTTCAAGGAGGCCCGTTCGAAGCGTCATGAATTCATGACCGTCGAACACCTGCTGCTGGCACTTTTGGATAACGAAGCTGCCGCCACCGTACTGCGTGCGTGTGGTGCCAATCTCGACAAACTCAAGCATGACCTGCAGGAGTTTATCGACTCCACCACGCCGTTGATCCCCGTTCATGACGAGGACCGCGAGACCCAGCCAACCCTGGGCTTCCAGCGGGTACTGCAGCGTGCCGTTTTCCACGTACAGAGCTCCGGCAAGCGCGAAGTCACAGGGGCCAATGTGCTCGTGGCGATCTTCAGCGAGCAGGAAAGCCAGGCTGTGTTCCTGCTCAAGCAGCAAAGCGTTGCCCGTATTGATGTCGTCAACTACATCGCCCATGGCATTTCCAAGGTGCCGGGGCATGGCGATCACTCGGAAGGTGAGCAGGATATGCAGGATGACGAGGGCGGTGAGTCTTCTTCTTCGAGCAACCCGCTGGACGCTTATGCCAGCAACCTCAACGAACTGGCGCGCCAGGGGCGGATCGATCCGCTGGTGGGGCGTGAGCTGGAAGTTGAGCGCGTGGCGCAGATCCTGGCGCGTCGCCGCAAGAACAACCCGTTGTTGGTCGGTGAGGCAGGCGTGGGTAAAACCGCGATTGCCGAAGGCCTGGCCAAACGCATTGTTGATAACCAGGTGCCCGACCTGCTGGCCAACAGCGTCGTCTACTCCCTTGACCTGGGCGCATTGCTCGCCGGGACCAAGTACCGTGGCGATTTCGAGAAGCGCTTCAAGGCGTTGCTCGGCGAGCTGAAAAAACGCCCGCAGGCGATCCTGTTCATTGACGAAATCCACACCATCATCGGTGCCGGTGCGGCTTCCGGTGGCGTGATGGATGCGTCGAACCTGCTCAAGCCGCTGCTGTCTTCGGGCGATATCCGTTGCATCGGTTCGACCACGTTCCAGGAATTCCGCGGGATCTTCGAAAAAGACCGCGCCCTGGCGCGCCGCTTCCAGAAAGTGGATGTGTCCGAGCCTTCGGTAGAAGACACCATTGGCATCCTGCGCGGGCTCAAGGGGCGCTTTGAAGCGCACCATGGCATCGAGTACACCGATGAGGCGCTGCGTGCAGCCGCCGAGCTGGCATCGCGCTACATCAATGACCGGCACATGCCGGACAAGGCCATCGACGTGATCGACGAGGCGGGTGCCTACCAGCGCCTGCAGCCGGTAGAGAAGCGTGTGAAACGCATCGACGTGCCTCAGGTCGAGGATATCGTGGCGAAGATCGCGCGGATTCCGCCAAAACACGTCAACACCTCCGATCGGGAGCTGCTGCGTAACCTGGAGCGCGACCTCAAGCTGACCGTGTTTGGTCAGGATGCAGCCATCGACTCGCTGTCCACCGCGATCAAGCTGTCCCGCGCTGGCCTCAAGTCGCCGGACAAGCCGGTCGGTTCGTTCCTGTTCGCCGGGCCTACCGGCGTCGGCAAGACCGAAGCGGCGCGGCAATTGGCCAAGGCCATGGGGATCGAGCTGGTGCGTTTCGACATGTCCGAGTACATGGAGCGTCACACCGTGTCGCGCCTGATCGGTGCGCCTCCGGGCTATGTCGGCTTCGACCAGGGCGGCCTGTTGACCGAGGCGATCACCAAGCAGCCACATTGCGTGCTGCTGCTCGATGAAATCGAGAAGGCGCACCCGGAAGTCTTCAACCTGCTGTTGCAGGTCATGGACCACGGCACCCTGACCGACAACAACGGGCGCAAGGCGGACTTCCGCAACGTGATCGTGATCATGACCACCAACGCCGGTGCCGAAACGGCCGCGCGGGCTTCCATTGGCTTTACTCATCAGGATCACTCTTCCGACGCCATGGAAGTGATCAAGAAGAGTTTCACGCCGGAATTCCGCAACCGCCTGGACACCATCATTCAGTTTGGTCGCCTCAGCCATGAGGTCATCAAAAGCGTGGTGGACAAGTTCCTCACCGAGCTCCAGGCGCAGTTGGAAGACAAGCGCGTGCAGCTGGAAGTCTCGGACGCGGCGCGCAACTGGCTGGCGGAAGGTGGCTACGACGCGGCAATGGGCGCTCGGCCAATGGCTCGCCTGATCCAGGACAAGATCAAGCGCCCACTGGCGGAAGAGATCCTGTTCGGCGAACTGGCAGATCATGGTGGCGTGGTGCATATCGATCTGAAGGACGGCGAGTTGACCTTCGACTTCGAAACCACGGCTGAAATGGCCTGATAGCTGACGCAACAAAACAAAAAGGCGCCGAGAGGCGCCTTTTTGCTGCCTTGAAACCGATGCAGATCAAATGTGGGAGCGGGGGGGGGGGGGGGGGGGGGGGGGGGGGGGGGGCACGCGCAGGCAGAGAGTTAGGCGGAGCGCGGGCCACCCCCGCGGCCCCACAGAA
>NZ_JBIUVK010000106.1:0-2415 GCF_044742865.1 Pseudomonas sp. NPDC087814
CGGCGAGAACGACTTGCGTCTGTTCTTCGACAACGACTTGCGGTTCCTCGCGCAATTTCGCTAGTCGTAACGGATCTTTAGGAGAGCAGGATGAAATTCAGTGAACAATGGCTGCGTGGCTGGGTAAGCCCGCAGGTAAGTCGCGACGAGCTGGTTGCTCGTCTGTCGATGGCCGGCCTTGAGGTCGATAGCGTTACGCCGGCCGCCGGTGTTTTCAGTGGTGTGGTTGTGGGTGAGGTGCTGAGCACCGAGCAACACCCGGACGCTGACAAGTTGCGTGTGTGCCAGGTCAGCAACGGCGCGGAAACCTTCCAGGTCGTGTGCGGAGCGCCAAACGTGCGCCCGGGCCTGAAAATCCCGTTCGCCATGATCGGTGCCGAGCTGCCAGGCGACTTCAAGATCAAGAAGGCCAAGCTGCGTGGCGTTGAGTCCAACGGCATGCTGTGCTCCCAGGCGGAACTGCAGGTCGGTGAAGGCAACGATGGCCTGATGGAACTGCCGGCCGATGCGCCAGTGGGCCAGGACATCCGTGTCTATCTGGAACTGGAAGATGCCAGCATCGAGGTCGACCTGACCCCGAACCGCGGCGACTGCCTGTCGCTGGCGGGCCTGGCGCGTGAAGTCGGCGCACTGTACGCCGCGACCGTGACCCGCCCGGTGGTTGCAGCGGTACCTGCCGTGCACGACGAAGTGCGTTCGATCGAAGTGCTGGCTCCCAACGCCTGCCCACGTTACCTGGGTCGCGTGATCCGTAACGTCGACCTGTCCAAGCCAACCCCGCTGTGGATGGTTGAGCGCCTGCGCCGTTCCGAAGTGCGCAGCATCGACGCTGCCGTCGACATCACCAACTACGTGATGCTGGAACTGGGCCAACCGCTGCACGCCTTCGACCTCGCCGAAATCAACGGCGGCATCCGCGTGCGCATGGCCGAGGAAGGCGAGAAGCTGGTACTGCTCGACGGCCAGGAAGTCAGCCTGCGTGCCGACACCCTGGTGATCGCTGACCATTCCCGCGCCCTGGCGATTGCCGGCGTGATGGGGGGGGAGCACAGTGGCGTGTCCGCAACCACTCGCGACATCTTTCTCGAAAGCGCTTTCTTCGATCAGATCGCCATTGCTGGCAAGGCCCGTTCCTACGGCCTGCACACCGACGCCTCGCACCGCTACGAGCGTGGCGTGGACTGGCGGCTGGCCCGTGAAGCCATGGAGCGCGCCACTGGCCTGCTGCTGGAAATCACTGGCGGCGAAGCCGGCCCGATCATCGAAACTGTCAGCGAACAGCACCTGCCGTCGGTTGCACCGATCATCCTGCGCGCCAAGGCCGTTGAGCAAATGCTCGGCCTGGTGATCGAGCCGGTTGAAATCGAGCGCCTGCTGTCGGCACTCGGCCTCGGCATCTCGGCCGGTGAAGCAGGGCAGTGGCACGTAGAAGTGCCAAGCCATCGCTTCGATATCAGCCTGGAAGTCGACCTGATCGAAGAACTGGCCCGCCTGTACGGCTACAACCGCCTGCCGGTTCGTTACCCGCAAGCGCGCCTGGCGCCGCAGCCGAAAGCCGAAGCCCGTGCACACCTGCCGGAACTGCGTCGCCTGCTGGTTGCCCGTGGTTATCAGGAAGCGGTGACCTACAGCTTCATCGATCCAAAGCAATTCGAACTGTTCAACCCGGGTGTCGAGCCGCTGTTGCTGGCTAACCCGATCTCCAACGACATGGCCGCCATGCGCTCGTCGCTGTGGCCGGGTCTGGTTAAGGCGCTGTCCCACAACCTGAACCGTCAGCAAGACCGCGTGCGCATGTTCGAAAGCGGGCTGCGTTTTGTCGGTCAGCTGGATGGCCTGAAGCAAGAGCCGATGCTGGCTGGTGTGGTTTGCGGCAGCCGTCTGCCGGAAGGCTGGGCACAAGGTCGCGACACCGTCGACTTCTTCGACGTCAAGGCCGATGTGGAAGCGGTGCTGGGCTTTGCCGGTGCGCTGGATGCCTTCACTTTCACCCCTGGCAAACACCCGGCGTTGCACCCGGGCCAGACTGCCCGTATCGAACGTGAAGGTCGCCTGGTGGGCTTCGTTGGCGCGATTCACCCGGAACTGTCGAAAACCTTGGGGCTGGACCGTCCAGTCTTCGTTTTTGAGCTAGTCTTGGCTGAAGTGGCCTCGGGCAAAATGCCTAAATTCAGCGAGTTGTCGCGTTTCCCTGAAGTACGACGTGATCTGGCGCTGATTGCCGATCAAGGTGTTGCGGCCAGTGCTGTTCTGGACGTAATCCGTGAAAATGCAGGGGAATGGCTGACAGACCTCAGGCTATTTGACGTCTATCAGGGTAAAGGCATTGATCCGCATAGAAAAAGCCTTGCAGTTGGCTTGACCTGGCAGCATCCATCCCGCACTCTTAATGACGAAGAGGTGAATACGACGACG
>NZ_JBIUVK010000107.1:0-2409 GCF_044742865.1 Pseudomonas sp. NPDC087814
ATCGTGCAGGCGACCCTTTATCAGCTGAAATCGTAAAGCCAGGCCTCCTCCCAGACCTATCAGTAGATTGCGGGTGAGGCCCAGAAGTCGGCTGCGCGCCAGACTGAAGTCGAGCAGATGGAACAGAAGAAGGTCGAGCAGGAAGCGGTGAAGGCTGCTGCGGAACAAAAGAAAGAAGAGGCGGCTCAAAAGGCCGAGGAATCGAAAAAGGCTGACGAGGCGAAGAAAGCTGCAGAGGCGCAAAAGGCTGATGAAGCCAAGAAAGCCGATAAAGCTGCCGAAGCCAAGAAGGCTGAAGAGAAACAATTGGCTGATATAGCCAAGAAGAAATCTGAAGAAGAAGCCAAGAAGGCTGCCGAAGAAGAGGCCAAGAAAAAGGCCGCTGAAGACGCGAAGAAAAAGATAGTCGAAGACGCGAAGAAGAAAGCCGCGGACGACGCCAAGAAGAAAGCTGAAGCTGACGAGGCGAAGAAGAAGATCGCCGACGATGCGAAGAAGAAAGCTGCCGCCGATGCCTCCAAGAAAAAGGCCCAGGAAGCAGCGCGTAAATCGACCGAAGACAAAAAGGCCCAGGCCTTGGCCGATTTGCTTTCCGACACGCCGCAGCGCCAGCAAGCCTTGGCCGATGAACGTGGTGATGAAGTCGCGGGCAGTTTCGACGACCTGATTCGTTCACGGGCAGCGGAAGGGTGGACCCGTCCTCCTTCGGCACGTAAAGGCATGACAGTAGTGCTGCAGATCGGCATGTTGCCGGACGGTACGGTGACTTCGGTCAGCGTGGCCAAGTCCAGTGGCGACGGTTCGTTCGACAGTTCGGCGGTAGCAGCGGTCAAGAACATTGGCCGGTTGACCGAGATGCAGGGAATGAAACCAAGCGACTTCGCTCCCTACCGTTCATTCAAGATGACATTCACACCTGAGGATCTAGCCTTGTGAGAAACCTTCTTCGAGGAATGCTTGTCGTTATTTGCTGCATGGCAGGGATAGCGGCGGCGGATGAAAAGAACATCCTGGTCACCAGCGGTAGCGATCGGGCCACCCCGATCGCCGTTGTGCCGTTTGGCTGGCAGGGCGGCAGCGTGCTGCCGGACGACATGTCGCAGATCATCAGCGATGACCTGCGCAACTCCGGCTACTACGCACCGATCGACAAAGGCAACATGATCAGCCAGCCGACCCAGGCCAGCGAAGTCATCTTCCGTGACTGGAAAGCGCTGAACGCCCAGTACCTGATGGTGGGCAGCATCACGCCCGCCGGCGGTCGCCTGCAGATCCAGTACACCCTGTTCAACGTCGCGACCGAGCAGCAAGTGCTGACCGGCAGCGTGTCGGGCACCACGGATCAGCTGCGGGACATGGCGCACTACATCTCCGACCAGTCGTTTGAAAAACTGACCGGGATCAAGGGTGCCTTCTCCACGCGCTTGCTCTATGTAACGGCCGAGCGTTTTTCGGTAGACAACACTCGTTACACTTTGCAGCGTTCCGACTATGACGGCGCGCGTGCAGTGACGTTGCTGCAATCCCGTGAGCCGATCCTGTCGCCGCGTTTCGCGCCAGATGGCAAGCGTATCGCCTACGTGTCCTTTGAACAGAAGCGTCCACGGATCTTCGTCCAGCACATCGATACCGGTCGCCGTGAGCAGATCACCAACTTCGAAGGCCTGAATGGCGCGCCAGCCTGGTCGCCGGACGGTTCACGCCTGGCATTCGTATTGTCCAAGGATGGCAACCCGGACATCTACGTGATGAACATGGCTTCGCGCCAACTGAGCCGTGTTACCAGCGGCCCGGGCATCAACACCGAACCGTTCTGGGGCAAGGATGGCTCGACCATCTACTTCACCTCCGACCGTGGCGGCAAGCCGCAAGTCTACAAAACCAGCGTCAACGGCGGCGGCGCCGAACGAGTGACCTTTATTGGTAACTACAACGCTGCACCGAAGCTTTCGGCTGATGAAAAGACGTTGGTGATGATTCACCGTCAGGATGGTTTCACTAATTTCCGGGTTGCGGCCCAGGATTTGCAGCGTGGAACCGTAAAAATCCTTACAGATACCAACCTTGATGAGTCAGCTACTGTTGCGCCCAACGGCACCATGGTAATCTACGCCACCCGCCAGCAGGGCCGGGGAGTCTTGATGCTCGTGTCCATTAATGGACGCGTAAGGCTCCCGCTTCCTACCGCTCAAGGCGAAGTCAGAGAACCGTCCTGGTCCCCTTACCTGAACTGACGCGGCGCTACAAAAAGAAGTACTTAACACACTGGGGTTCATTAGGAGTTTCACGATGGAAATGCTGAAGTTTGGTAAGTTTGCTGCTCTGGCTCTGGCTCTGTCCGTAGCCGGTGGTTGTGCGGGGAGAATGGGGGGGGGTGGGGGGGGGTGGGGGGGGGGTGGGGAGGGGGGA
>NZ_JBIUVK010000108.1:0-2400 GCF_044742865.1 Pseudomonas sp. NPDC087814
TCCAAGCTTCTAGCTGTTATCATTGCCGTCAGACTTCCAACTCTATAGCGTACACTCCTTGGCCGTACCAGGTTGCCAAGGCCAACGCCTTCTTCTGATACTTAGCCGCACGGCATGATTGGGAACACAAGCAAGAATGGCTAAGGTATTCGCGATAGCGAACCAGAAAGGTGGCGTGGGCAAAACCACCACCTGCATCAACCTCGCAGCATCCCTGGTCGCTACCAAGCGTCGGGTGCTGTTGATCGATCTCGATCCACAGGGCAACGCCACCATGGGTAGCGGTGTGGATAAACACGGCCTGGAAAACTCGGTCTACGACTTGCTGATTGGCGAGTGCGACCTGGCCCAGGCCATGCACTTCTCCGAGCACGGCGGTTATCAACTGCTGCCTGCCAACCGCGATTTGACCGCGGCGGAAGTGGTGCTGCTGGAAATGCAGATGAAAGAAAGCCGTCTGCGCAGCGCCCTGGCGCCGATTCGCGAGAATTACGACTACATTTTGATCGACTGCCCGCCGTCGCTGTCGATGCTGACGTTGAACGCACTGGTTGCGGCCGACGGGGTGATTATCCCCATGCAGTGCGAGTACTTCGCGCTCGAAGGCTTGAGCGACCTTGTGGATAACATCAAGCGTATCGCCGAGTTGCTCAACCCGAACCTGCAAATCGAAGGCCTGCTGCGGACCATGTATGACCCGCGCCTGAGCCTGATGAACGATGTGTCGGCACAGCTCAAGGAACACTTCGGCGATCAGCTCTACGACACCGTGATTCCACGCAACATCCGCCTGGCCGAAGCGCCAAGCTATGGCATGCCCGCGCTGGCGTACGACAAGTCTTCCCGCGGCGCCATTGCCTATCTGGCGCTGGCAGGCGAGATGGTTCGCCGTCAACGCCGCAATTCACGCACCGCTGCAGCCCAGCCAACTTAAGGAATCCCCATGGCCGTCAAGAAACGAGGTCTCGGACGTGGACTGGATGCACTGCTGAGTGGTCCGACTGTCACGACCCTTGAAGAACAGGCAGTGCAGGCCGACGAGCGCGAGCTGCAGCACCTGCCGCTGGACCTGATCCAGCGCGGCAAATACCAGCCGCGCCGGGACATGGACCCGCAGGCGCTGGAGGAATTGGCGAATTCGATCAAGGCCCAGGGCGTGATGCAGCCGATCGTGGTGCGCCCGATTGGTGCAGGCCGCTTTGAAATCATCGCCGGCGAGCGCCGCTGGCGCGCCAGCCAGCAGGCCGGCAAGGAAACCATTCCGGCAATGGTGCGCGATGTGCCGGATGAAACCGCCATCGCCATGGCGTTGATCGAGAACATCCAGCGTGAAGACCTCAATCCGATCGAGGAAGCGATCGCCCTGCAGCGTTTGCAGCAGGAATTCAAACTGACTCAGCAGGAAGTCGCGGATGCGGTGGGCAAGTCCCGGGTTACCGTGTCCAACCTGTTGCGCCTGATCGCGCTGCCGGAAGTCATCAAAACCATGCTTTCCCATGGCGACCTGGAAATGGGTCATGCTCGTGCTTTGCTCGGTTTGCCGGAAAATCAACAGGTTGAGGGGGCGCGACACGTTGTCGCACGAGGCCTCACCGTTCGTCAGACCGAGGCCCTGGTTCGCCAGTGGCTCAGTGGCAAACCTGCACCGGTCGAAACTGCCAAACCTGATCCGGATATTGCACGCCTGGAGCAGCGCCTGGCCGAACGCCTAGGCTCTGCGGTGCAAATTCGTCATGGCAAGAAAGGCAAAGGGCAATTGGTCATCGGATATAACTCATTGGATGAGCTTCAGGGCGTCCTTGCCCACATCCGCTGAAACAATTGCTTCTGTAGCGCGCAGTCGGAAATCACTACCCGGCAGTTGAATAGGGGCAGAACCGCCCCTATACTCTGCGCGCATTTTGTCGGCACAAATTATGCCAAGTTATTGATTTCCGGCAGCCGACCATTGAGGAGCAAGAGTGATGGAAACCCGCACGCCAAACACGTTGCCGTTCCATCGCTTGGCCGTTTTCCCGGTTTTAGTGGCTCAATTTGTCATTTTACTGATCGCCTCTTTGGCGCTCTGGTATTGGTATGGAGTCGTAGCCGGATACTCGGGACTCTGCGGAGGCCTGATAGCCTTGCTGCCCAATATGTATTTTGCTCACAGGGCCTTTCGGTTTTCCGGCGCCCGAGCACCCAGGCTATCGTCCGGTCTTTTTATGCCGGCGAGGCGGGGAAATTGATTTTGACGGCAGTGCTGTTTGCACTGACCTTTGCAGGTGTGAAGCCATTGGCGCCGCTGGCTGTATTCGGCGTCTTCGTGTTGACCCAACTGGTCAGCTGGTTCGCTCCCCTGCTAATGAAAACAGGACTTTCGTATCCTGGGGGCGGTTGAGGCGGGCATGGCAGAGGCTT
>NZ_JBIUVK010000109.1:0-1906 GCF_044742865.1 Pseudomonas sp. NPDC087814
AAAGCGCGCTGGAACAGCAAATCGCAACCGTCTGGCAAGACGTGCTGAAACTGGAACGGGTTGGCCTCACCGACAACTTCTTCGAACTGGGTGGCCATTCATTGCTGGCTACGCAGATGGTGTCGCGCATCCGCCAACACCTCGGCATGAACCTGCAACTGCGCAAGCTGTTCGAAAACGCCAGCCTCAAGGCTTGCGTGGCTGCGCTTGAGCCAATCCAGGCGGCGATGCCTGCGCGCATTCCAAGGGTGCCGCGTGATCAACCGTTGCCCCTGTCCTACGCCCAGCAGCGCCAGTGGTTCCTTTGGCAAATGGAGCCCTCCAGTGCGGCGTACCACATCCCTGCGGCGCTACGGATTCATGGCCACCTGGATTCGAAGGCGTTGCAACGCAGCTTAAGCGCACTGGTGCAGCGTCACGAGAGTTTGCGCACGACCTTTGTCCAGAAGGACGAGCGTGCGTTCCAGGTTATCCATGCCGAGTCCGGTCCGCTGCTGACGCCGCAGTTTCTCGACCTGACCTCGGCCAACCAGGCCGAGCAGATCCAGGCGTTTGTTCGCGATCAGATCAGCCGGCCGTTCGACCTGCAGAACGGTCCGCTGCTGCGGGTCGGGCTGCTGCAGGTGGCCGCCGATGAACAGGTGCTGGTGCTGACCCAGCATCACATCGTCTCCGATGGCTGGTCGATGCAGGTGCTGGTGCAGGAACTGATTGAGCGTTATGCCGCCTATAGCCAGGGTGGATCGGTTGAACCGGTGGAGTTACCGATCCAGTATGCCGATTACGCGGTGTGGCAACGCCAATGGATGGACGCCGGTGAGCGTGAGCGGCAGCTGGCTTACTGGACCAACGTCCTCGGCGCTGAACAGCCATTGCTGGAGCTGCCTGCGGACCGTCCGCGACCGGCACGCCAGAGCTTTGCCGGCGCCCGTCTGGCCGTCCAGTTACCGCAGGCATTGGGCCAACAGCTGCGGCAACTGGCGCTGGGTGAAGGTTGCAGCCTGTTCATGCTGTTGCTGGCTTCGTTCCAGGGCCTGCTGCACCGTTACAGCGGCCAGTCGGACATCCGCGTGGGCGTACCGATTGCCAACCGCAACCGGGTCGAGACCGAAGGCCTGATCGGGTTCTTCGTCAATACCCAGGTGCTCAAGGCTGAAGTCGATCCGCAGCAGCGGTTCAGCGAACTGCTGCAACAGGTCAAGACGGCGGCACTGGGCGCCGAGGCGCATCAGGACCTACCGTTCGAGCAATTGGTCGAAGCCTTGCGCCCTGAGCGCAACCTGAGCCATAGCCCGTTGTTCCAGGTGTTGTACAACCACCAGAGCGCCGGCCGCCAAGCCATCCCGCAACTGCCGGGGCTGGTGATCAAGGCCCAGGAGTGGGAAAGCCGTACCGCCCAGTTCGACTTGACCCTCGACACCCTGGACGCCGACGGCGAGCTCAGTGCAACCCTCACTTACGCCACCGACCTGTTCGACGCAAGCACTGCACAGCGTATGGCCGCTCACTGGCTGAACCTGCTGCAAGGTATCGTCGCCGATCCGCAACGGCGCATCGGGGAATTGCCGCTGCTGGACGCGACCGAGCAACAGCACAACATCGCCCAGTGGAACCCACGCCCGCGCAGCTTCCCAAGCGACACCTGCGCTCATCAACTGATCGCCGAGCAGGCCCGTCAACGGCCTGACGCCGTGGCCCTGCGTTGCAACGGCCAGACCCTGACCTACGCCGAACTGAATGCCCAGGCCAACCGCCGTGCGCATCAGTTGATCGCTCACGGCGTGGGGCCGGACGTGCTGGTGGGCCTGGCCGCGGAGCGGGGTATCGAGATGATCGTCGGCCTGCTGGCGATCCTCAAGGCCGGCGGCGCTTATGTGCCGCTCGACCCAACCTACCCGCAGGACCG
>NZ_JBIUVK010000110.1:0-1503 GCF_044742865.1 Pseudomonas sp. NPDC087814
TTCCGTGCCGGCGACCTGTTCATCGGCAAAGAGGAAGCGAGCCTACGCGAAATTCACGAAGCGTTGCAGCAGACATATTGCCGCACCATCGGTGCCGAATTTACGCACATCACTGATTCCGAGCAGCGCCACTGGTTCCAGCACCGCCTTGAAGGCGTGCGTGGTCGCCCGGTGCTGTCTGCGGACGTCAAGAGCCACTTGCTCGAGCGCGTCACTGCAGCGGAAGGCCTGGAAAAATACCTGGGCACCAAATACCCGGGCACCAAGCGTTTCGGCCTGGAAGGCGGCGAAAGCCTGATCCCGATGCTCGACGAGCTGATCCAGCGTTCCGGTTCCTACGGCACCAAGGAAATCGTGATCGGCATGGCCCACCGTGGCCGTTTGAACGTGCTGGTCAACACCTTCGGCAAGAACCCGCGCGAGCTGTTCGACGAGTTCGAAGGCAAGAAGAAGGTCGAGCTGGGTTCCGGTGACGTTAAATATCACCAGGGCTTCTCGTCCAACGTAATGACCACCGGCGGTGAAGTTCACCTGGCCATGGCGTTCAACCCATCCCACCTGGAGATCGTTTCTCCAGTGGTCGAGGGGTCGGTACGTGCGCGCCAGGATCGTCGTAACGATTCCACCGGTGAGAAGGTCCTGCCGATTTCCATCCACGGTGACGCGGCGTTCGCCGGTCAGGGTGTGGTCCTGGAAACGTTCCAGATGTCGCAGACTCGCGGCTTCAAGACCGGCGGTACCGTTCACATCGTCATCAACAACCAGGTGGGCTTCACCATCAGCAACCCGCTGGACGCACGCTCTACCGAGTACGCGACCGACGTTGCCAAGATGATTCAGGCGCCGATCCTCCATGTGAATGGTGATGATCCGGAAGCCGTGTTGTTCGTGACCCAGTTGGCCATCGATTACCGCATGCAGTTCAAGCGTGACGTGGTCATCGACCTGGTCTGCTACCGTCGTCGCGGTCACAACGAAGCGGATGAGCCTAGCGGCACCCAACCGTTGATGTACCAGCAAATCACCAAGCAGCGCACCACCCGTGAGCTGTATGCCGATAGCCTGATCAAGGCCGGCGTGGTGGACGATGCACGTGTTCAGGCGAAGATCGATGAATACCGCAACGCGCTGGACAACGGCCTGCATGTCGTAAAAAGCCTGGTCAAGGAGCCGAACAAAGAGCTGTTCGTTGACTGGCGTCCGTACCTGGGCCACGCCTGGACTGCGCGTCACGACACCTCGTTCGATCTGAAGACCCTGCAGGAACTGTCGGCCAAGCTGCTGGAAATCCCAGACGGTTTCGTCGTACAGCGCCAGGTTGCGAAGATCTACGAAGACCGTCAGAAGATGCAAGCCGGCGGCCTGCCGATCAACTGGGGTTACGCTGAAACCATGGCGTACGCGACCCTGGCGTTCGAAGGTCACCCGATCCGCATGACTGGCCAGGACATCGGCCGCGGTACGTTCTCGCACCGTCACGCTGTGTTGCACAACCAGTAAGAC
>NZ_JBIUVK010000111.1:0-1416 GCF_044742865.1 Pseudomonas sp. NPDC087814
AATGAAACGCCATACTAGATCATGACCACAAACAACATTATGTCCCCAGCCAAATGAGATCCAATCAACGTACCGTCGCAGGACGTTGTATTGGGTCTGTACTACATGACTCGTGAAGCGATCAACGCCAAGGGCGAAGGTCGTGTGTTCGCGGATCTGCAGGAAGTTGACCGTGTGTTCCGTGCCGGCGAAGCCGCACTGCACGCCAAGGTTAAAGTCCGCATCCACGAAACCATCAACGATCGTGACGGTGGCAGCGTCAAGAACACCCGTATCGTCGACACCACTGTCGGCCGTGCGCTGTTGTTCCAGGTTGTTCCGCCTGGCCTGTCGTACGACGTGGTCAACCAGCCAATGAAGAAAAAGGCGATCTCCAAGCTGATCAACCAGTGCTACCGCGTGGTTGGTTTGAAAGAGACCGTTATCTTCGCTGACCAGTTGATGTACACCGGTTTTGCTTATTCGACCATTTCCGGCGTTTCCATCGGTGTTAACGACTTCGTTATCCCGGACGAGAAAGCCGCCATCATCGGTGCTGCCACCGATGAAGTGAAAGAGATCGAAAGCCAGTACGCCTCCGGCCTGGTAACCCAGGGCGAGAAGTACAACAAAGTGATCGACCTTTGGTCCAAGGCCAACGACGAAGTGTCGAAGGCGATGATGTCGAACCTCTCGAAAGAGCGTGTTATCGACCGTCATGGCGTGGAAGTCGATCAAGAGTCGTTCAACTCGATGTACATGATGGCCGACTCGGGCGCACGGGGTTCTGCTGCGCAGATCCGTCAGCTCGCCGGTATGCGTGGCCTGATGGCCAAGCCGGACGGTTCCATCATCGAAACGCCGATTACTGCGAACTTCCGTGAAGGTTTGAGCGTACTTCAGTACTTCATCTCGACTCACGGTGCTCGTAAAGGTCTGGCGGATACCGCGTTGAAAACCGCTAACTCCGGTTACCTGACTCGTCGTCTGGTAGACGTTGCGCAAGACTTGGTTGTGACTGAAGTTGACTGCGGCACCGAACACGGTCTGCTGATGACTCCGCACATCGAAGGCGGCGACGTTGTAGAGCCGTTGGGTGAGCGCGTATTGGGTCGAGTAATCGCCCGTGACGTATTCAAGCCAGGTACCGAGGAAGTCATCGTTCCTGCCGGCACCCTGGTAGACGAGAAGTGGGTCGAGTTCATCGAACTCAACAGCATCGACGAAGTGATTGTTCGCTCGCCGATCAGCTGCGAAACCCGCTATGGCATTTGCGCCAAGTGCTACGGCCGTGACTTGGCTCGTGGTCACCAGGTGAACATCGGTGAAGCGGTCGGCGTTATCGCTGCCCAGTCCATCGGTGAGCCGGGTACACAGCTTACCATGCGTACTTTACAAATCTGTGGTGCGGCAAGCCGGACATCCGCAGCCGACAGC
>NZ_JBIUVK010000112.1:0-1347 GCF_044742865.1 Pseudomonas sp. NPDC087814
CGACGGCGCCGAAAGCGCTGATAGTGATGACAGCGACAACAGCGATACCGCTGACGAGTAATCCACGGACCTTTTAAGGAGCCTATCAAATGGCACGTTTCTTCCGTCGTCGTAAATTCTGCCGCTTCACCGCTGAAGACGTGAAGGAGATCGATTACAAAGATCTCAACACTCTGAAAGCCTACGTATCCGAGACCGGCAAAATTGTTCCAAGCCGCATCACCGGTACCAAAGCTCGTTATCAGCGTCAGCTGGCCACCGCTATCAAGCGCGCCCGCTTCCTGGCCCTGCTGGCCTACACCGACAGCCACGGCCGCTGAGACCGGGCAGTCGACAAGTAGTAAGGGATTGAATGCATGCGCGCCTTAGCTGAGTTCATCATGCGCGGTCGTGTGCAGGCCACTCTGGTAGTGGCTGGATGTGCAGCATTGCCGTTGTTGTATTGGTTGGGTGCTGCCGCGGGTTGCCTTGTGCTTCTGCGGCGCGGTTTGAAGGACGCCCTTGGCGTTCTTGCCCTGGGAATACTGCCGGCCTTGGTCTGGTGGTTGAAATTCGATGATCCACGGGTACTTCTGGTACTGCTCGGTTCATCGACCCTTGCGTTGGTTTTGCGCGCAAGTGAGTCCTGGGTCCGTACGCTGCTGGTCAGCGTGGCATTGGGGTTGGTGTATTCACTGGCGCTTGGCGCGGCTTTCCGCCCGCAAATCGAGGCGCTGGCGCAGGAGATCATCAAGATCCTGCCGCTGGCCCTCGGGGATCTCTACCAGCAGTTATCGGTAGAGGAGCGAGCGCGCTTTGCGTCAGTGGTTGCACCGATGCTTACCGGCCTGATAGCGGCACTGTTGCAGATTGTCAGCTTGCTGAGCCTGATTCTTGGGCGTTACTGGCAGGCGTTGTTGTATAACCCGGGTGGTTTTGGTCGCGAGTTTCGCAGTATCAGAATCCCCGCTGGACCGGCGATGTTGCTGCTGGCGTTCATGGTGGTCGGGCCGACTTTTGGCCTGGCGCTGTTGGTGCCGTTGTGCAGCGTACCGCTGGTATTCGCCGGCCTGTCCCTGATTCATGGGCTGGTGGCGCAAAAGCGACTGGGCAGATTCTGGCTGGTGGGGTTGTACGTGACGCTGTTGCTGTTCATGCAGCTGATCTATCCGTTACTCGTGGTCTTGGCCATTGTCGACGGCCTGATTGATTTTCGCGGTCGTCTGGCGCCGAAAGACGCCGATAACGCGAACGGTGAAGGTTAAAAGTTAGAGGATTTTCACATGCAACTGTTCCTTATTGTATAAGTATACATAATTGGTATCATGTGCTTAAAATTGTAATTTTAGGGTTTGTAGTGTTGTTATT
>NZ_JBIUVK010000113.1:0-1318 GCF_044742865.1 Pseudomonas sp. NPDC087814
ATCATGTCTTGCGGCATCAGGCCTTCGCTTTCTGACATCTACAGACGCTCTTTGACCGCACGCTCAACTCGTACCAGGCCAACGCGGAACTGGTTCTCGGCCATTTCGCCTACGCAGCGAACACGACGGTTACCCAGGTGGTCGATGTCATCGACGATGCCTTTGCCGTTACGGATGTCGACCAGGGTCTTCAGTACCGCGTCGATGTCTTCCTTGCACAGCACGCCCGAACCTTCGATCTCGGTACGACCGATACGACGGTTGAACTTCATCCGGCCGACCGCAGACAGGTCATAGCGCTCAGGGCTGAAGAACAGGTTGTTGAACAGGGTCTCGGCAGCGTCTTTGGTTGGTGGCTCGCCAGGACGCATCATGCGATAGATCTCGACCAGCGCTTCCAATTGGTTGCTGGTGGAGTCGATCTTCAGGGTGTCGGAGACGAACGGGCCGCAGTCGATGTCGTTGGTGTACAGGGTCTCGATGCGAACAACCTGGGACTTGGCGATTTTCGCCAGGATCTCGGTGTTCAGCTCGGTGTTGCATTCAGCCAGGATTTCGCCGGTGGCCGGGTGCACGATGACCTTGGCGGTGGTGCGACCCAGGACGTAGTCCAGAGGCACTTCCAGCGTCTTGATACCGGCTTTTTCGATCTGGTTGATGTGGCGCGCGGTAATACGACGGCCGGCTTCAACGATGACCTTGCCTTTGTCGTCCTGGATGTCCAGAACGGCAATCTCACCACGCAGGCGCTGAGGCACCAACTCCAGGCTGAGGGTTTCGCCGCTCAGGTGGAATACGTTAGTGGTGTAGAAAGCGTCCAGCACTTGCTCAGTGGTATAGCCGAGCGCGCGCAGCAGTACCGAGGCCGGCAGCTTGCGACGACGGTCGATACGCACGAACACGCAGTCTTTCGGGTCGAACTCGAAGTCCAACCACGAACCGCGGTACGGAATGATCCGCGCGGAGTACAGGAGCTTGCCGGAGCTGTGCGTCTTGCCGCGGTCGTGGTCAAAGAACACGCCCGGGGAACGGTGCAGCTGGGAAACGATAACGCGCTCGGTACCGTTGATAACGAAGGTACCGTTCTCAGTCATCAGGGGGATTTCACCCATGTAGACTTCTTGCTCTTTGATGTCCTTGATCGCTTTGTTCGACGACTCTTTGTCGAAGATGATCAGACGGACTTTTACCCGCAAAGGTACGGCGTACGTAACACCGCGCAACACGCATTCTTTGACATCAAATGCCGGTTCGCCCAGGCGATAACCGACGTACTCCAGCGCCGCATTGACGGAGAAGCTGTTGATCGGGAAGTCGG
>NZ_JBIUVK010000114.1:0-1256 GCF_044742865.1 Pseudomonas sp. NPDC087814
TATGGTTTCGCTCTTACAGCGAGTCACTTTGCAAAAGCGTGTACGGACCGGACACATGGTGGACACATGTACGGGGACATGGTTGACACATTATGAACCGTAATCAGGCTGTTTCACGTCGATCGTTCGCAAAAAATGATGGCAGAAATAGACGTCAAATAGCCCGTCACTTTCAGTGTTGGGACGTAGTGCGATGTGATGTCCGGCCAGGCCTTTGGCGATCCTGAAATAGCGCTTCTGAAACTTAAATCGGCTGTGATAAACCTTGGCCTTTAAATCGTCCGGCCCGTACTCAAACGCCAAAAGCGTCTCCGGATAAGCCCAGGGGCTTTCTCGGTATCGGTCCATTGGAACCTTGTAACCCAGGGCTTGATGAGGGCGTTGATGGTTATAAACCTCTCGCCATTGATCGAGATTTGTTTGCGCTTCTGCAAGCGTCCGAAAATGGCGGCCGTTGAGCACTTCAGCCTTGAGTGACCGATGAAATCGTTCGATTTTCCCATTGGTTTGAGGGTGGAAAGGCCGACTGAAACTTACTCTGATACCTAGGCGAACGAGCCAGATACTCAGTTCCGTGATCTCCCCCGGATTACGCGGAGAGCCCCATGGGGGCCCGTTATCGACGTTGATGCGAGCTGGTAAACCGTAGCGCCGAAAAACCGCGATCAACTGCTCCTGTACCGTGGCTGTGCGCTCGTTGGCACAGGCTTTGATTGCCAAGTTGAAACGAGAATGGTCGTCCAAAACAGTTAGCGGATGGCATCGGCCTTGTTGCGTTGGGAAATGCCCTTTGAAATCCATCTGCCAAAGATCATTGGGCGTGTCGTGTTCAAACCTCAACCTTGCTGCCTGTAACTCTTTCGGGACCGTTTGAACCAAACCATGGCGATGTAAGACATTGGTGACAGTGCTAGGAGCGATACGCTTATCTAACAGATTGCTGATCGTGCGGCCGCCCCAGGCTGGATGCTCCCGCCTAATTGCCAAGACTTCAGTCTCCAGCGCGGGCTTGGTAAGTTTTGGGCTAGTGGCTGGCCTGCGGGATTTCTCCAGCAGACCTTGCTGGCCTTGTTCTTCGTAGCGACCGAGCCACTTGTACGCGGTTTGGGGACTGATACCGAACCGTCGACACAGTTCTCGTTTATTGCTGCCGGGTTGCCGGGCTAAGGCAACGAACTCTTTTTTCAGGCTCATGGCGTCTCTCGTATTCCAGGGCATGATGGTTTTCCGGCGTAGTTAGCTCGCCGAAAAGTGTC
>NZ_JBIUVK010000115.1:0-1182 GCF_044742865.1 Pseudomonas sp. NPDC087814
TACATGTAGGCCGGCGAGCTGGTGTTCATTCTGATCGCTGTGATGTTCGGCAGTGGTCTGCTCTGGCTTAGCGGCCTGGGCATTGTTCTGCAGTGGGCGTGGGCTGTGTTCCACATCCTGATCATCACCCTGCAGGCGTTTATCTTCATGATGCTGACCATCGTCTACCTGTCGATGGCGCACGAAGAGAACCATTAAGACCAGTCTCGACTAGTCTGATGTCCCTCCCGGTCAAACGGGAGGGTAGCCCTGAAGGGCTATGAAACGATTTGTTTTACCGCTTTAAAATCTAAAAAACCTAAACCATACGACGTAAAAGTCGGGAGGAAAGATGGAAACTGTAGTTGGTCTAACCGCTATCGCTGTTGCACTGTTGATCGGCCTGGGCGCCCTGGGTACTGCCATTGGTTTCGGCCTGCTGGGCGGCAAGTTCCTGGAAGGCGCAGCGCGTCAGCCAGAAATGGTTCCAATGCTGCAAGTTAAAATGTTCATCGTCGCCGGCCTGCTCGACGCCGTGACCATGATCGGTGTTGGTATCGCTCTGTTCTTCACCTTCGCGAACCCCTTCGTTGGTCAACTCGCCGGTTAATCACTCGTTTTTTCGAGTGATTGGTGTGTTGTGCAACGAACGAGCGAGGTATTGGCGTGAACATTAATGCAACCATTATTGGTCAGTCCTTAGCGTTCTTGATTTTTGTAGTTTTCTGCATGAAGTTCGTATGGCCTCCGGTCATCGCGGCTTTGCACGAACGTCAGAAGAAGATCGCAGACGGACTGGACGCTGCCGCACGAGCAGCTCGCGACCTGGAGTTGGCCCAAGATAAAGCGGGTCAACAACTGCGCGAAGCGAAAGCTCAGGCAGCTGAAATCATTGAGCAAGCCAAGAAACGCGGTAACCAGATCGTTGAAGAGGCTGTTGAAAAAGCCCGTATCGACGCTGACCGTGTGAAGGTTCAGGCTCAAGCCGAGATCGAGCAGGAACTGAACGGTGTCAAAGATGCGCTGCGTGCCCAACTGGGTGCTCTGGCCGTCGGCGGTGCTGAGAAGATCCTGGGTGCCACAATCGATCAAAACGCGCACGCGGAGCTGGTAAACAAACTGGCTGCTGAAATTTAAGCGAGGGCGATCATGGCAGAATTGACAACGTTTGCCAGTGCTTATGATATGGTATGCTTTTTGATT
>NZ_JBIUVK010000116.1:0-1098 GCF_044742865.1 Pseudomonas sp. NPDC087814
GTTCAGGCGCGCTTCAATTTCACCCAGTTCGATACGGAAGCCACGGATTTTCACCTGATGGTCAATCCGGCCGATGTACTCGATCACCCCGTCGCTGCGGTATTGCGCCAGGTCACCGGTGCGGTACAACCGCGCACCGCTTTCGCCGAACGGGTCGGGAATAAAACGCAGTGCCGTCAGGTCGCCACGCTTCAGGTAGCCCCGGGCCAGGCCGGCGCGGCCAACATACAGTTCACCGATGCAGCCTTTGGCCACCGGGTTCAGTTCACCGTCGAGCAGGTACCACGACAGGTCGGCTATCGGTTCGCCAATCGGACTGCTGGCGTCCAGCTCGAGATCAGCCACCGACAGCGGACGGTAGGTGACGTGCACCGTGGTTTCGGTGATGCCGTACATGTTGATCAGCTGTGGCGCGCTGTCGCCAAACCGTTCGAACCATGGGCGCAGGCTCTTGACGTCCAGCGCCTCGCCGCCGAATACCACGTAGCGCAGGGCATTGGCCCGGGAGTCGGTACAAGCCACGTGCATCAACTGCTTGAACGCCGACGGCGTCTGGTTGAGCACCGTGACGCCCGCGTCGCACAACAGGTCGAGGAATTCCTGGGGCGAGCGGCTGACGTCGTACGGCACGATCAGCAGTTCGCCACCGTGCAGCAGTGCACCGAAAATTTCCCAGACCGAGAAGTCGAAAGCATAGGAATGAAACAGGCTCCAGACGTCCTGCGGGCCGAAGCCGAACCACGGTTCAGTGGCCACGAACAGACGCAGGATATTGTGGTGCGCGAGCAAGGTGCCTTTGGGATTGCCGGTGGAACCGGAGGTGTAGATCACGTAGGCGAGGTTCGAAGGATCCACGACGACTTGCGGGTCGCTGTCGGCAAAGGCGCTGACGTCGGTATCCAGCAGCAGGGTTTTCACGCCGTCAGGCACCGGCAATTGACCGGTCAGCGACGCCTGGGCCAGCAGCAGCTGGATGCCGCTGTCTTGCATCATGTAGGCCAGGCGGTCCTGCGGGTAGGTTGGGTCGAGCGGCACATAAGCGCCGCCGGCCTTGAGGATCGCCAGCAGGCCGACGATCATCTCGATACCCCGCTCCGC